>JALZHG010000025.1 GCA_030914045.1 Chloroflexota bacterium
ACACCATAATCCGTACGGACCACCATACGTTAGCCCGCTTACGCTCCACGAGCGGACCACCTAGCCACTAAGAAGCGACCCTCGCCTCCCTTGCCTCCTGCGCCAGACGCTCGCGGAACCAGGGGATAGTCTTGCTGAGGCCCTCTTGCAGGGTGACGGTGGGCTGCCAGCCTAGCGTGGTGCTTACGCGGGTGATGTCGGGGCAGCGGCGCACGGGGTCGTCCTGTAGGGCGGGGCGATAGACGATCTCGGAGGTCGATTCGCAGGCGTCGCGTATCACCTCGGCCAGGTTGCGTATCTCCCGCTCGTCGGGGTTGCCCACGTTGAACACCATGCCGCGCGTCTCAGGCGGGGCGAACATCACCGCGATAAGCCCCGCCACCATGTCGCTCACGTAGCAATAGGAGCGGGTCTGCGAGCCGTCGCCATATAGGGTGAGGGGTTCGCCGCGTATCGACTGGGTGATGAAGTTAGGCACCGAGCGCCCGTCGTGCGGGTTCATGCGCGGGCCGTAGGTGTTGAAGATGCGGACGATGCGCGCGTCCACCTCATACTCATTGGCGTAGATGGAGGTAAGGGCCTCAGCGAACCGCTTGCCCTCGTCGTAGCAGGCGCGGGGGCCGGTGGTGCTCACGTTGCCCCTGTACTCTTCGCTCTGCGGGTGCACGTCCGGGTCGCCATAAGCCTCGGAGGTGGAGGTAATGAGGAACCTGGCTTTGTGGTACTTGGCCCATTCCAGCACGTTGTGGGTGCCCTGCGAGTTGATTATGGCGATAGCCAGGGGCATCGTGGTGAAATCGGCGGGTGAGGCGGGGCTGGCAAGGTGGAAAATAGCGTCCACCTTGCCCAGGCCACGCAGCCAGTCCTCGCCCACCGGCAGCGTGATGTCGTGCTCGATGACCCTGAAGTTGGCATGCCCCTCCAGGTGCGCGATATTGGCCTTGTTGCCGGTCAAGAAGTTATCTACGACGGTAACTTCATGCCCCTGCCCCAGCAGTGTGTCGCACAGGTGCGACCCGATAAAGCCCGCCCCCCCGGTAATGACGATCTGCAAGCTACCCTCCAGGTCTGAAACGTGAAACGTGAAACGTGATGGTGGTTAGTGAAGCGGTGTCTGATTGCAGCTACCATGTTCCTCGAGCCGCATCACGTTTCACGTTTCACGTTTCAGAATCACGTTTTACGCATAATCTGCAACATTGCGCAACTGAGCCAGAAGACCAGCGCCAGGTCCATCAGGAAATAGGAGTTGTCTATCAGGCCGTGGACCAGGAAGTCTACCATTAAAGCGAGCAGGCCCAGCGACATGGCCCGCCCGACGGGGTCGGCCCCCATCTCGCCCGCGAAGGTCTTGACCCGGTTTATGGCTACCCAGAAGTATTTTTGGAGCAGCCACACGAGCACAAACAGGCCCATTATACCTAAATTGAGCCAGTAGTCCAAAACGAGGTTGTGCGGGTGCGATGTGTAGCTCTCCCCCTCCACCTGCGGTGTGGTGGGATCGTCGCGCTGCTCAGGGGCTACGTACTTGTTGTGGTACTGGTTGAAAAACTGGTCGAGACCCACGCCCAGGAGCGGGTGGTCGGCCCCCATCCTGAGGGCGCTTTCCCAGATGTTCAGCCGTAGAAAGCCGCTGCCTATGCCCCTGACCCGTTCCGGTAAGTAGGGAAAGACCAGCGCGCCCGCGATCATGAGCGCCACCGCAGCCCCCGCGAGTATTCCCCAGGTCCGCCTCGTCAGGGTCGTTGGCATACGGCCCTGCCTGTAGCGGAAGCCCACGACCAGCGCCACTACTACGCCCGCCGCCGCGCCCGCCCAGGCCCCCCGCGAGAAGGTGAGCAACAGGGTGAGCAGCAGGGGCAAGGTCAGGCCCGCGTACGCCAATTTGCGCCAACCCCAGGGCAGGAAGATCGCCAGGCACGCGGCAAAGGGGGTTGCCCGCCCGAGGAACAGGCCCAGGTTGTTGGGGTGCGTGTAAACGCTGGTGAGGCGGCTCACGCCCTCCACCACCAGCGTGCCGGAGCCTTGCACGTACTGCGCTATACCGATGAACGCCACTAACGCGGCCCCCGCCATGAAGAAATCGGCCACGCGCAGCAGCGAGCGCCGATTCTTGATGACTTCCGTGAGCAGGAAGTAGTAGAGCACCGGCTCGATTATCACCCAGCGAAATTGCCGGGCGCTGTCGGTGATAAAGGCGGGGTCGGCCACCCACAGCAGCGAAAGCAAGCCGAGCACGAGCAGCAACACGGCGGGCGGGGCGAACGCGTCCTCCTGGTCCCATGCCTTGAAGCGCGCCCACAACTGCGCCCGCAATGGCACGAGCGGTTGGGTGCCCGGTGCTGCGGGGGTAGGCATGGCTGGTGCCTCGTCCAGCACGGGGAGTGTTGGCCGCTCAATCGGCTGCGTGGCCTTTACGATGGGCACCGTCACCCTGGCGCTTGCCGTTGGGTTGAGTTCCGCGCTGGTAGCCGGTATCGTAGCGGTTGTGGCTGCTGTTGCTAAGCTTGCGGGTGTATCTTGTACCTGTGTCCTTGTCTGTGCGGGCACCGCGAAGGCGGCTTTAGGTAGTGGGCCGGAGAAGTAGCGGAACCGCACGGGCCTGGGGCGCGAGGGCCAGGTCGCAGGCTCCATTTCGCCGTCATCATCTTCGTCTTCCAGTGGCAGGGTGCTCTTTGGTATAGCATCGGGGCCGGTGCCGGAGGTCAGCCAGCCGTTCCCATCACCACGGCCCCAACTGTTAGGCTCGGTTATGCGCTCGTGTATGCCAGGCTCCGCGCCCTCCACGCCTGCCGCAACTGGCGCTGTCCCTTGTAGCTCCATCCAGTGTCGCAGGTCCATCTCGGTGTGGCCCGGCTCGTAGTCGTAGATGCGCAGCCAGGCGGCAAGTCGTGGGAGGAAGCGGCGGACGGCGTGGCGCGCCACCACCGCGCCAAACGTCACCAGCAGCAGCGTCTCGGCCAATGGGAGCTTGTTGGAGCCTAGTATCTTGGGCTGCCAGAAGAACGGGATGGTGAAGGCCACCGCCGCCAGCGCGGTAGAAGGCTTGAGGAAGGCGAGCAGGCCCCACCCCGCCAGCACCAGCAGCGCGAGCGGCACGTTCTGGATGCCGTAGTACAGGCCCACGAACAGCGCCATGAGCACGACCACCACGCTGTTACGGGCCACCTCCCGCGCCGTTTCCCGGTAGCGTCCGCGCGGGATGTCGAGCGCGGCCCCCGGCCACCTGCCCAGGTTGCCCAAGCCCCAGGCGGCAGAAGCCAGCGCCATGAGGCCAAACACGCCGTACAGGAAGGGGAAGCCCAGGGCGTTCCAGGGCGGCTTTTGCACCGTGGGCCGCTCGGCGCCGAGCGTGGCGCTGTATTCCCGTAAAGCCGTGTAGGCGGGGCGCGTGATGTAATCGGGGCGCACGATGGAGAACCAGGAGGCGGGCTGGCGCGGGTCGGCGGTGGGGTCGCGGAAGAACCAGACGTTCATCACCCCCATCCAGGGCCACTCCCGCCGCACTCGCTCGTAACCCTCCACCAGCCAGCGCGCCTGGGTCTGCTCGTCCACGCTCTCGCCCCAGATGTTGGTGCCCCAGAACTTTTTCTCCTCCTCCGGCGCGGCGACTTTCTCCTCCTCCCAGCCGGGCGGCAGGCTTACCCAGTTGTACTCGCTGATCCAGATGGGCTTGTTGCCGTCGCCGTGGCGCTCCATCACCTGGCGCAGCAGGATGGGACGCGAGAAGCTGAGGCGCTTCAGGTCCACCCGGCGCTCGTCGGGCGGCTGGCCCAGGCCGTAGAGCATCGTGGAGAAGATATCGAAGTAGGGTTTGGCCCCGGCCTCGTACATACCTTCGAGGAAGAGCACGTCGTTGAGGTTCTTCAGCGAGTTCTCAGTAGTAGGGGCCAGTGCCGCCGAGATGACCACCGCTTCGGGGTTGGCCTGCTTGATGGCTTCATACGCCGCCTTGAGCAGCCGGGTGTACCATTGCGGGTCTATGCCGTACCCGCCCCATTCCCCCTCCAGGTTCGGCTCGTTCCAGACCTGGAAGTAGCGGACTTTACCTTTGTACCGCTCGGCCACCGCCCTGACAAAATCGGCGTAGTCTTCGTCCCTGGCGGGCGGGCCTTTGTGGTACTTCTCCAGGTCGTCGCCGGGGAAGCGCGCCCAGGTGGGCGGACTATCGAGGCGGGCAATGATGTTGATGTCGCGCTTGACCGCCTCGTCCACGATGAAGTCGTACTTCTCCCAGGCGCTACGCAGGCGTTCGGGGTGCCGCGTGTCGGTGAAGTTGCCCTTTGCGCTAATCTCGATGTCGTTCCAGGGGAAGACCTGCCGTATCCACTTGAAGCCGCCCGCTTGCACCATGTCGAGGGTGCGCACCACGTTCTCAGGCTCAACCTCCTTCTCCAGGAAGGTGTTGGCGCCCAGCGGATTGACGTCGGTGAAGGGGATGGGTTCGGCGGGACGTTCGTAGGCGATGCCGCCGTTCTCAAGCTGGTCGCTGTAGGCGGTGAGGGCGAGGCCCCCGAGGGAGGCGGCAAAGAGGATGGCGGCTAAGAGGCAGCGGGCAACCGGGTCAGACCAAACGGGAGCCAGCCGTTTGCGCAAGGCTCGCATTACCGCCCATAGGGTAGGGCAGGGCCCCAGGTCCCGTCCCTGGTGAGCGCCCACGCGCAGAAGGCGATGCTCGCCAGCAGGAAGAGGGCGACCGCCAGGAACAGCCAGTAGGAGCTACGCACTTCCACCGTGACCACCCCAATACCGGGGAGATTGACGTACTGCCGGGCGGGGGCGTGCAGCCCTGCCACCTTCTCCGCGGGAGCGGCACCGGCGCTTTCGTCATGGCCCACGCGTATCCGCAGGGTGTGCTGGCCCGTTCGGAAGCTGGCGCCCAGGCCGCGCACCACCGTCACCTCGGTGGCCTGACCGTTGCCCGGCACCTCTATATACGCGTTCCCAGCCTCGTCACGCAGCAAGTCCGGCGCGACGTTCTGGCTGCTGCCGTCCACGGTCACATAGTAGCGCGCGCTTATGGCCGTGCCGGAGACCACGTCGGTGCTGGCAGGTGGCACCAGCATCAGCTTGACGTCGGTGCCCCGGAACTGCATCTCAAGCGCGTCGTCCACTCCCGTAGGTGCTACGTACATGCCGCCCGGCACGGCGGGGTTTAGCTTGAGCTGCCAGCGAGTGGAGGCTTCCACCGGCGCGGAGAGCGGCCCCCACTGGCCGGGCATGGCTACGTGTTCGCTATTCGCTGCCACCTTCTGCACTGCTTTGTAGGTTTCGAGCACGTTGAAGTCGAGGGTTATCAGGCCGAAGTAGTATTCGCTGCTGGTATCGCTGATGTCGCCCACCTGCCGCAGGTACCAGATGGTGAACACCCCCGCCCAGGGCCAGTGCTCGCGGGCGTACTTGATGCCCTCCACGGTATACTCGGCCTGCTGCTGGCTGGTCACGCGGCCCCATGGAAACTCGTCGGTTATTTCACCGTTGTCGGGCGCGGCGTTCCAGCCGTACTCGTTGAACCAGACAGCCTTGTTGCCGTCGCCGTTGCGCTCCATAACCTCGCGCAGCAACTCCACGCGGCGGAAGTTGAGCTTGTCCCTGGAGGGCGGGTCTTCGGGCGGGAACTCCTTGCCGTAGGCGTTGGCGGACATCACGTCGAAGTACGGCATAGCGCCCGCGTCGTACATGCCCTGCAAGTAGTCCATCTCGTTCATGTTGCCGCGGAAGCTTATCGTCTCGTTGTTGGTGGCAAGGGGGGCCGCCAGCACGATCATGTTGGGGTCTGCGCTCTTGGCCCCCTCGTAACCCGCCTTGAGCAGTTCCACGTATTCGGCGGGGTTGACCGCGCGAGGGCCGCTCCTGAAACCTCCGTCTTCAACCGCCCACTCGCCGGTGAGGTTCGGCTCGTTCCAGATCTGTATGGCGGCGATGCGGCCCCGGTAACGCTCGACAAACACCCTGATGAAGTTGGCGAAGTCGTCCAGGTGCTCGGCATCGGGCGGCGACTTGAGGGTGCTTGTCGCGGGGTGCGACCACTCAGGCGCATTGTCGATGCGGGCGATCACGCGCAGGTTGTAGCGCTGGGCGGCGTCCACGATGCGGTCGAACTTGTCCCAGGCGTTCTGGTTGTTCTTAACGTCCCAGAAGGGGCTATCGGGGTCCTGCCGGTACTCTATCTCGGCCCAGGGAAACTGCTGCCGTATCCAGCCCGCGCCCATGTCCTGCGCGCGCTCGAGCGTCTTGTCGCGCTTCCAGTCTTCCACTTCTTTGTGCAGGAAGGTATTCACCCCGTAGGGTTGCACCTCTGACAGGGACACGGCAGGGATGGCTCGTGGCGTCATACCGGCCACGGGGTCGAAGAAGGGAGAGTAGAAGACAGTGAGGAGGACCAGCAGAAGGGAAAGGGCTACAATGAACGACCTCAGGTTGAGCTTGCGGCGATTTTGAGCGATGCGGGTAAGCTCATCGGTAGTAAGCGACCGGCGGTCCAGGGGAACGCCGTTAGCGCCCAGCAGCGAAGGCCCCGTGTTCAGGGCGGAGGCGGCTACGGGCAGGAGTTCAGTAGAGAGACCGCTACCAGCGCCAGTGCCGTCGCCGTCTCCATCCGGCAGCCTGGGCTGGGTGCCGGCGGGCGAGGAGGTCGTGGGGAGGCCCTGGGTCTTGAGCATCACGGTACCGGGCGCGTGGCGGCCATTACCGTCGGTACCCTGGCGTTTGCCGTTTGCAGTTGTAGCCTTGCCGTCCGGGTGGGCCTGCGTCTTAGCATGCCCGTCCCCGCGCCTGGCGGCATGAGCGGCGTTTGAGGCGTTAGAAGCGTGCGCGCCCTTCCCTGACCCGCCGCCCCGTGGCGTGGTCTCCTTCGCCAAAATACAGGCTCCTCCTGCCGGTACCTCTCCTGGCCGGATAACGTGCGAGTTTTGAGCAAAGGCCAGCAAGGTGATAATACGCTGCCTCACGCTATTAAGCGCGAAGGGGCCTTTATGCTCAAAACACATTATACACATTGAGCAATACGCAGGCAAACAAAAGCACCCTTTGTGTTATAATACAGCTTGCCCGTAACGCGGGCACTTTTTCGAATACGCATTCTATATGGTTAAACGATGGCCTGAGAGACGGGTTCTGAAACGTGAAACGTGATGCGGCCTAAGGACCTTGGTACGTGAGTGTGAAGCCGCTTCCCTGGACGAAGCAAAGCCAGCCCCTGTCATCCTGAGCGTAACGAAGGATCAGGTGGGTAAGGGAGAGTCCTCAACGTTGGGGATGCTGGTGGTGAGAGGAACGTTGGTACTGCAATTGTAAGGGTCAGGAACGGGCGGCTTATCCTTCGCTACGCTCAGGATGACAAAGGTGGCTGGGCACAACAAGACCGGTAAGATCGTATTCACGAACCAACTTACACAAGCCGCATCACGTTTCACGTTTCACGTTTCAGCTACAGACTATGCACGCTCACAAGAGTTACACGGCTGAGGCCGAAGACCAGGGGCAGGTGGAGATGCCTGACATATCAGGCAAGTCAGATATGAGTGGCAAGGTCACGCGCGCCCTGCCGACGGCCAACAGGGGCCTGGTGGCTTTGCCCCCGGCGCGGGCGTTTTCGGCCCGCAAGCAGCACGTCGCCCTGGTGGCGGCCCGCCTCGTGATGGACGGCTTTTTGCTCGTCGCGGCCTTCGCGCTCGCCTACTGGTTGCGCTACGATATCGAGCTAGGCCGCAACGTGGTCGCCGAAAGCTCCTACCGACCTTTCTCCTTCTTCTACCCCTATGTGGCGGCCTTCGTCGGCATAGGCTTACTGGCGTTCCACGCACGCGGCATGTACGCCCTGCCCCGTGGCGCTTCCTGGTTCGACTTCATGCGCGTGGTCGTGAGCGCCTCCCTGGTGACGGTGGCGGCCCTCACACTCGGTGCCCTCTTCCTCAACACGGTGCTCCCCAGCCGCGGACTCTTCCTGCTGTTGTGGGTGGCAACACTGACTATATTCGCGGTAGAACGGTTCGCCTTCCGAAGGCTGCGCGTGGCCCTGTGGCGGCGGGGCATCAACACCCGCAAGGCGGTGGTGGTCGGCACGGGACTGGCGGGACAGCGCATCATGAAGGACATCGTAGAGCGGTCCGACCTAGGTTATAAGCTCACCGGCTACGTGTCGGACGTGAAGGAAAGCCCCGGCGGGCACAACTGGCGGGTGCCCCTGAAGGTGCGCGACGGCATGGTCCCCCAGTGGCTCGGCACGGTGAAGGACATAGAGCGCATCATCTGCGGGCGCGACGTGCACGAGGTGATCGTGGCCCTGCCCGCCACCCACCACGCGCAAATTCTCAATATCATAGATAGCTGTCGCGCCTGCGGTGTGGACTTCAAGCTGGTGCCCGACCTCTTTGAGATGCGCTTCAACGAGGTGCGTATAGATGCGCTCAACGGCGTGCCCCTCATCGGGGTAAAGGACGTGGCGCTACAGGGCTTCAACCTGCTGGTCAAGCGCGTGCTCGATGTGACGCTGGCAATCGGCTCGCTCGCATTAGCCGCCATCCCGATGCTTATCATCGCGGCGGCGGTGAAGCTGAACTCACCCGGCCCGGTATTTTTCAAGCAGAAGCGCGTCGGCAAGGGCGGCGAGGAGTTCACCTGCTATAAGTTCCGCTCGATGTACGAAGACGCGGAGCAGCGACTGGCCGAGATAGCCCACCTGAACGAGGCTGATGGCCCTATCTTCAAGGTGAAGAACGACCCGCGCCTCACGCCGGTGGGCAAGTTCTTGCGCCGCACCTCCCTGGACGAGCTACCGCAGCTATTCAACATCCTGAAGGGCGAGATGAGCTGGGTTGGCCCCCGCCCGCCCCTGCGCCGCGAGGTGGAGCAATACAGCGACTGGCACCTCAAGCGCCTCGACGTGACCCCCGGCCTCACGGGCCTCTGGCAGGTAAGCGGCCGCTCGGACCTGTCGTTCGAGGAGATGGTCAAGCTCGACATCTACTACGCCGAAAACTGGTCGCTGGCGATGGACGCGGCGATCATCCTCAAGACAATCCCGGCAGTGGTCAAGCGGCAGGGAGCGTACTAGTAGGGACGATGGACGATAGACGATGGACGATGGTAGGAGTTCTTACCATCGTCCATCGTCTATCGTCCATCGTCCGTCAAGGACCCCATTGACTGAAATCCTCCAGGACGTGTCGCCGCTGACGCTCGCGTGGGCGACCGACCAGAACTTTATCGAGTTTCACAAGCAGATGGCTTGCCTGCCGGGCGCTGAAGTGCACGACGAGGCCGACCTGATGTGGTTCGGCACGCAGATCAAGATGGGTGGGTTCAACGGGGTGGTGCGGGCCAGCCTGAGGCCGGAGGACGTGGGGCGGAAGGTGGCGGAGGTCACCGAGTTGTTCCGCCAGCGCGGCACCTCCTGGAACTGGGCGGTCGGCCCCAGCAGCCAGCCACCCGACCTCGGCCAGCGCTTGGAAGAGCACGGCATGAAGGTCGGCGGGAGCGAGCTTGCTATGGCCGCCGACCTGCACGCGCTCAACGCCGACGTACCGCGCCCCCAGGGTCTTAACGTTGTCAGGGTGCGTGACGCCGCTGCGCTCGACGGCTACATGCACGCGATGGTCACCGGCTTCGGCCCGCCCGAGGACTTCAGTCGCCAGTGGCGCTGGGTGTTCGAGTGCCTGGGCCTGGGGGAAGACGCGCCCTTCCAGCACTACCTGGGCCTGCTCGACGGCGAGCCGGTGGCAAGCTCCTCGGTCTTCTACGGCGCGGGAGTGGCCGGTATCTACATGGTAGCCACCGTGCCGAGCGCCAGGAGCCGGGGCGTAGGCTCCTACATCACCGTCGCCCCCCTGCTCGACGCCCGCCACCTCGGCTACCGCGTCGCCATCCTACAGGCCACCGAGATGGGCAGCAACATCTACCGCAGGCTAGGCTTCGAGAGCTACGGCACGTTCAAGTTCTACGTGCTCAAGTAATTACGAATTACGAATTACGAATTACAGGAGCCGCTCGTAATTAGTAATTCGTAATTACTCCTGTCTTGGGGTAACCGGCTCCGGGTTGAGATAGATTACCCCGTCTTCGACCTTCAGGTCGTATTTGCCGGTGTTGCCGGTGGCGGGAAGTGATACTGCCTGGCCTGTGGTTACATCGAACTGCGAGCCGTGCAGGGGGCACTCGGCTACCCAACCGCGCATGTCCTCGTAGAAGTCGCCATCGGTGAGGGACGCCTCAGCGTGGGTGCAGGTGTCGCCTATGGCGTAGAACTCTCCGTCAGTGTTGAATATGGCTATGTCCTGGCCTTGATATGCAAACAGGTGGCTCTTGCCGGGGGGTAGTGTGTCGGCCTCTATCACGCGGACCCAGTTGCCCTTCTCTATATCGCTCGTCATTTTGTCTCCCTTGTGGCTGTCTTGTGCTGTATGTATGATACATCAGGCACATTTCAGGCCGCCATTCTTGGAAGGGAGAAGCTACTATGTACAACCTGCAAAGGGACTTATTGGACGCCTTCAAATCTACCTCCGACACGCTGCGCTTTCTGCTGAGGGGAGTCACCCAGGAGCAGGCTGCGGCGGCCAGGGGCGGGGATGAGAACTGGTCGGTGGTGGAGGTGATGTGCCACCTGCGCGATGCCGAGGAGCGCGCCCTGGAACGTATGCGGGCCATGCGCGACGAAACCAACCCCTTCCTGCCCGGCTACGACCAGGAGGCCTGGGCCACGGAGCGCAACTACGCGGCCCAGGACCTGCAAGACGCACTCTCAGCCTTCGTACGCCTGCGCGAGGAGCATATAAACGACCTCTCGGCTCTCTCCACGGAGGATTGGGAGCGCCCCGGCACCCACCAGGAGCAGGGCAATATCACCATCTTCGCCCATACGCTGCACATGGTCGCCCACGATTCGCAGCACGCGGCACAACTCGCCCGGCAACTGGCGTAGGGGGTTCTAAACGCCAAGACGCGGAGACGCCAAGGACCACGCCAAGTAGATAAGGTTTGGAGTATAGAAAAGGACCAGGGTACATGATGTTGTACCCTGGTCCTTTCGCTTAGAACACTGCTTAACCTTGGCGCGTCCTCCGCGTCTTGGCGTCTTGGCGTTTAGATGATCTATAGCTCGTAGGTCGAGCTATCGTGCTCCCTCCGCCGAGCAAATAGCAGACCAGCAAGCAGGACCAGCAGTGCAGCCAGGAGGGTTGCTATCAGCGCCGTGTCACCGTTGCCGCCAGTGACGGGCATGCCGGGCACCACCGCCGTGGGTACTGCGGCTGTCGGCGCGGCACCTGCACCTGCCGTAGGTGAAGCAGCGCCGTGCCTGTGCTGGGCACGCTGGTACCGGCGGCTACAGCCGTTGGCAGGATGGAAGCGGGCGTCGGTAGGGCCGGCGTGGCCGCCGTGGGTGGGGTGGGTGCCGGTTGGCCCGCCTGCACCGCGACTATGCGGCCTTCCACCTGCGGATTGACCGTGCCGAGGCTCTTGACGTAGGCGGCGGCCACTTCGTACAACTGCTCGCGGGATACCACGTTCGCCATCCTGGTGAGCGAGGTGTAGTTGTCGCCGCCCACCTGCATGAAGTCGTTGGTGGCTACCCTGTAGGTAGCGTTGGCATCTACGGGCCTGCCATTGGAGAGCACCGCCCACAGCACCCGCTCACCCACCGGCTTACTAGCATCGTAGGCGAAGCGCACGCCCGAAAGTTGGATGAAGCGCCCGGCGCTACCCGATACGTCGCTCACGCCGTTCTCCAGCGCCGCGAGCAGGTCGGAGCCTTTCAGGTCGCCGGTCACCACCAGGTTGCCGAAGGGCAACACCGCGAACACATCGCCCTTGCTGATGGGGCCTGGTTGGAAGTCGGCACGCAGGCCGCCGGAGTTCTGCAATGCCACGTCTACCTGGTAGGTGGCGCGTATGGCATCGCTCACCAGGTTGCCCATCTTGCTCTCGGCACCGCGACTTCTATCTACAAGGGCCGCCGCCATGCCCACCTGCTCGCCCAGTATCGGCTTCACCGCGTCGTTGGCCTGCTGCACGAGCGCCGCTAGGTCCGCATCGGGGGTGATGGCACCGCCCAGCGGCCTGCGGAACGCGCCCCACGACCAGACCACGTTCTTCGTAGCGGGGTCCACCAGCAGGTGCATCTCGCTCGTTTCGAGGGCGTGGTTGGCCGCGCTGACCAGCTTACCGTTCAGGCGGGTCATCGTCTTGACGCGGGTGTGGCCGCCCACCAGCAGGTCAACCTCCGGGTCAAGCTGCCGCGCCATGTCGCCAAAGAGGCCGTCCAGGCTGTCGAAGTCGCCCTTCGTGGAACCCTGGTGGTACACCACGATGATGGTGCGGATGCCCCTGGCCGTAAGCTCCTTCACGTACTGGTTGGTGGGCCCTATGGGATCGACCCACCTGTAGCCCCTGACACCGGCGGGGCTGGTCACGAGAGGCGTCTCCGGGTTGGAAGCCCCGATGATGCCCACCTCGATGCCGTTGGCCTGCACGGTGATGTACGGCCTGGCCCACGCCGCCAGCCTGCCCGTTGACTCGTCTATGATGTTGTTGGCGAGGTAGGAGAACTTCGCCAGGCCGTTGAGACGCTGGAACCCGGCCACGCCCTTGTCGAACTCGTGGTTGCCCGTGGCTGAAGCGGTGAAGCCGAGCAGGTTCATCGCGTTGATGGTCGGGTCGTCGTTCAGGAAGGCTGAGTTGGGAGGGGTCGCGCCCACATTGTCGCCGTCGCTGAGCACGATGGTGCCGTTGGGGTTCTTGGCCCGCGCCTCTTTCCAATAAGCCCCGATGTTGGCTACCCCGCCGCTTGGGACGTTGATACGGTCGATGCTGGCCTGCACCGGGTCTAGCTGTCCGTGGTAGTCGCCCCAGGCGAGCACCTGGATGTCCACCAGGTTGGCGGGTGTTTGCGTAAATGCCTCGGTGAGCACGCGCCCCTCTGCGTAGCGAGGGGCGGGGATGTCCATCGCGTAGGCCGCCGTAGGTGCAAGGTCAATTGAGCGCACGCCGGTGAGCTTCTTGCCCTGCGCCACGCCGGGGCCGATGATGCCGAACATAGCGCGCATGTTGACGTTACGCGGCAGGTCCACCAGGTCGGGCATCATGCCGTGCTGGCCGTAGAAGGGCGAATCGGCTACCACCTGGCCCGGCGTGGGCGCGTCGAACTGGTACGGCGGGTTGGTTATCACTACCACGTCGCCGGTGCGAGTCGGGTGCCAGGCGTTGACGGTAGTGCCGCCCGCCTGGATCGTGCGCGCCTGCTCCTTGGTGAGCACCGCCCCAGCTACCTTGTTGCCGTCGTCGGTCAGGTTGTTGAAGGCAGCCACGATCTGGCTGCGCACCGCTTCGTAGTTGGCGCGCTCCACCACGCCGCCCGTTTCGCGGTCCTTCAGGTTGATGTAGATATTGGCCGTGCCCCCCGCTATGTAGGCGATGGCCTGGCTGGCACCCCGGTTGTTGGGGTCGTACAGTCCGGCGTTTTGCAGCACCAGGTGGGCGTTCACGCTCTTCCAGGTGGCCGCGAAGCCGTGGTCCGACCCGACGAAGGTGATGGTATTTGGCCCCATCAACTCCCAGAAGCGGCCCAGGTAGGCATCGGTGCGCTTGTAGGCCTCGCGAATGTACCGCTCGGCGTCGGCCCGGTCCACGCCGGGAGTGCGCGGTCCCTCGTAGTCGGCGTTCATCAGGGCCAGGAACTGGTGAGAGAACTCGTCCGTGACCGGAGCGCCCGCCAGGACTACATCAGGCTCGTAGGTCTGGATGACGTACTCCTGGATGCGTTGGTAGGCATCGAAGAACTTGACGCCCTGCTCGAAGTAGGTCTCGGCGTCCACAAGCCCGGCCTGCAAAGGCGAGAAGTCGGCGGCGACCACGCTCGGCATATCCCGCGCGATCTTCTGCTCAAGGTCAACCATGTTGGAGCGCACGCGGGCCAGGGAGGTCCAGTAGAGGTGCAGCCGCGACAGGTCGGGCGACAAATCTATCAGCTTCAGGTAGAAGCCAACGAGCAGCCCGTTTTGCGGCAGGTTGAGCTTGATGTCCTTCCACTCGCCCACTTCCAGGTCAGCCTGCGCCGTGGTGATGCTCTTGCCGTCCCTGGTCACCAGCACCCGGTCGTAGTTCACCACTCGGTCGTCGGTGGTGTCGTAGATGTGGAGGTTGAAGGTGAGGGTGGCGGCGGTGTTGCTGATGACGTTGGTGTTGAAGGAGAGGGTGGTTTCTTTCGCGGGGCTATACGAGCGAGGCTCGCCGGTCCAGCCCTGGGCGTCCACGATTTGCAGGGTGTTGGTGTAGCTCACGGCGGGGTCGGGCCGCGCGTCCGGGATTGCGAAGTTGGTTGCCACACCCCGGCTGCTGTAGAAGTTGCGGAAGTCGATAACCGGGCCTTTGATCTTGGTGGGCAGCGCGCCCGACCACTCAATCACGGCGACCTTCTTGCCGTTCTTCTCGGCAACTTCCTGGTAGGTCTCGGCCAGGTTGCGGGTGCCGTCGAAGCCGCTCGTGCTGGTCAGGATGCCGTTGCTGTTGATGTGGTAGGTGTTGTTCACCTGCCCGTGCATGCCCGACCACGCCCCGGTGGAGAGGGTGGTCCAGCCCGCGCCCGTATTCGCGGCCACCTGCGGGGTCATGCCGTTGTCGCCTGTGACGCCCTGGCCGAAGATGCGGGCGTAGTTGGGCATGTCACCGGAGGCCGCCCAGCGTTCCGCCAGGTCGGGGCGCATGCCATCGCTGATGAAGATCAACTGCTTGGCGGACAGGGGTTTGGTGGTGTTAGTGGTCGTTTGCAAGGCGTGGATGCCGTAACCCTCCGCCTCATTTCGCGCGTGCTCGTCCGCCAGGCTCGTGTCGTTGTTAGCAGACTGCTCGTCCTCTCCATGTGCGTAAGACCGCGCCGGGAACGCGGGCAGCACAAGCATCAGCACCAGCAAAAAGACACACGCCCTGTAAAGCTTGACATGGGACCTGGACTTAAGTAGAGCCATTCCTCTCCTCCTATATACCTCTATGCCTCGCATCGTCGCGGGTGGTAATTTGTGCCCGATAGGTGGAGGCTAAGCAGCAATAAGAGTGCCCTGCTAGTGGCGGCAGTGATTTGCTAAACGCCAAGACGCCAAGACGCGGAGAACGCGCCAAGGGAATTGAGGTTTAGCTTAAGTGAAAAGGACCAGAGTACGTGGTGTCGTACCCTGGTCCTTCTTGAATTCTCTAAACTCTACTTAATCTTGGTGTGGTCCTTGGCGCCTTGGCGTCTTGGCGTTTAGTTCCTCTGTTGATTACGGACGTACGCCCGTGGTGAAGTGGGACCGCCAGTAGGAGCTATTCAGGTTGCTCACAGTCACGCCAACGCTTTCGTTCACCGCGTGGATGATCTTGCCGCCGCCGATGTAGATGGCTGCGTGCGACAGGCCCCGCCTGTAGGTGTTGGAGAAGAGCACTATGTCGCCGGGTTGCAGGTTGTTGAAGCTGACGCGGGTGCCGCTGTTGTACTGCGAGTTGGTGTCGCGGCCAATCGAGATGCCCGCCTGCTTGTAGACGTAGTAAACGAAGCCGCTGCAATCGAAGCCCGAGGGAGATGCGCCGCCGTAGCGATAGCGGTAGCCGTTGTACTTGTATGCCAGGCTGACGATAGTAGCGCCGGCACTCGCGGGAGCGTCCTGCGGTGCCGCCTGGGCCGAGGAAACGCTGCCGAACAGGCCGGTCAGCAGGACGAGCATCGCCATCACCGAAACGCCTATGCTCTTGAAAGTGCGCGTAGAACGTAGAACTTGAACGTCGGACATTGAACAGGGCCTCCTGAGAAGTTTGCTTGGACGAATTGCGGGGCACGCGATTACAGGCTGCGATAGAAGGCGACACAGGCGGCTATGCCTGCGACGTAATCTATGGCGGTCTGAAAGAGGGCTGGCGTAAGAAACTGCCGCTCCCTCAACCCACGGTAGCATACCCGCAGTAGTAGGGTGCGGCAAAGCAAAAACCTACGGAATGTAGCGTATCTTCCGCTAGCTCAATTCACGCAACTTTACGTACGTATTATGTACTGCAACTTATTACGTAAAGTAGGGATGAGGCGTGGGTTATGCAGTAGAGCACCGCACCAATTGAACTACTAAATTGCTATTTGATACGCTGCTTGGTCCTACCCCGCCAGGCTGATGAGCACGATGCCCCCGAAGATGAGCACCGAGCCTGCTACCTTCACCCGCGCGAACGGCTCCCGCAGTACCAGCGCGCCTAGCACCGCGCCAAATACCACCGAGACCTCGCGTACGGGCGAGACGTGGCTCACCTGGCTGACTGTGAGGGCGAACAACACCATCAAGAAGCCGCACAGCGACATGACCCCCACGGCCAGGATGCTCGCCCGGTTGTCCCGCCACTCGCGACGTACCTCCTGCGACTTCGCCAGCCACATGTAGGGCAGTAGCACCAGGGAAGACACGCTAAACACCAGGAACGGGTACGATATGGGGCCTGCATACCCCACCCCCACCTTGTCCACCACCGAGTACGACCCAATCGTGAGGCCGGTCAGCAGGGCGATCTGCGACGGCCTCTCTTTGAGCGACAGGAAGGGCGCGAGCAACCCCCTCAGGTCCAGCACCTTGAGGTGCAGCGTGTAGATGCCCAGCACCACAAGCCCGATGCCGAGCAGCCCGGTCCAGCCCACACGCTCCCCCAGGAACAGCGAGGCGAACATCAACACGAAGAGCGGCGCCGACCCGCGGGCAAGCGGGTAGATCAACGACATGTCGCCTCGCTGGTACGCGCTGCCGAGCAGCATAAAGTACACGGCCTCCAGCACGCCGGAAAGCACGATCCACGGCCACGCTTCGGGCGGAACGGACCGCCCAGCCAGCATGAAGGGCACCACGAACACCGCCAGCGACACCAGTGAGGCGAGCCACAGGAACGCCTGCTTGTCCAGGCTGCGCTTCGCCAGCAGGTTCCAAGAGGCGTGTATCAGGGCCGCCAGCAACAGCAACCCCAATATAGATATATTCAACAGTACGCTCCTACGTTGACAGCCACGACGACCCCAACTTATACTGCCCTAGACGTTCTATAAACCTGTAGCCTGGGTGCGACAACCAGCTTTGTCGCGAAGGAGGAATGCGAAGTAAGTACTCACTGTTAGACGCCAACCGGAACCTCAAGGCACCTTCCTCAGATGCCACCCCGAGCTTATCGCTCCTGCTTGCTAGCCCCTTGGCCTGGACCCCCACCAGCCTCCGCCAGCATCTAATCTCTCATGCTCGTTCCCCACCATCCTGTTCTGATTCGCGGCTCGTTCAATATACAGGCCGCTTACTACCATCCACTACTTCATCGTATGCAGCCTTGACCGGTAGTTATCAAGGCTGGTCACTACACTCCCATCCTGGGATAGAGCCTGCTATGGCTCCAAAATTATGCCTAACAACTCTCCAACTGTTAATCGTGTAAACAGCCGCAACAACCCACAAGTTAAGCGTATCAGAAGTCTCCACACGCGTCCCGAACGAGAGCGCACCGGGTTATTCTACATCGAAGGGATGCGTCTGGTAGCCCAGGCTTTACATTACCACGCCAAGATCGAAACGCTGGTAATCTGCCCGCCTTTGATGGTCCATCCATTCGCACGAGAGTTAGCCCGAAAACTAAAACGAGCAGGTACGCGCACCCTCGAAGTAGCTCCTGAAGTAATGCACAGCCTAGCGATGGCCGACGATCCACAGGGCATTGGGGCCGTGGTGCACCAAAAGTGGTTGCCCCTGGAGCGTGTCAGGCTGGGCGGTAAGCTATGCTGGCTCAGCGTAGATGAAATTCATTCGCCGGGCAACCTCGGCAGCATCCTGCGTACATCCGACTCCGTCGGGGGAGCAGGCATCATCCTTCTCAGCGACTCTACGGATCCCTACGACCCCGCTACCGTGCGCGCCAGCATGGGGGCTTTGTTCTCGCAACGCTTCGTGCGCACCACTCCTGATGCCTTGGCCCACTGGAAAGAGCCGAGACAATGGCAGATGGTAGGCACCTCGCCCCATGCTACTCTGGATTACCATGAGGCGCAATACGGCGATACACCCACCATCTTGCTGCTAGGAAATGAACAGAAAGGCCTTTCCGAACAGGTTCAAGCTCTGTGCGACTTGGTTGTGCGCATACCTATAGTTGGTCGTAGTGACTCCCTGAATGTAGCCGTAGCCACCGGCGTCATCCTTTACGAGCTTTTCAACCAGCGGCGTATACCGAGATGATGTCAACCCAATTTTGTGCAGTTTGCACTAACGTCTTAATGACCCCTGTGTTACAACATATGTAAAGTTAGACGGTGATGTAGGTGTGCGGGCACGATGCGTCTTGCCCGCACATTAGGAGGTACGCGTGACTGACCCCGTTGCAGGGGCATATAGCGAGCATATAGCGCCACTCGTGGAGGCGATGTGGGCCGACCCACAGAAGGCGGGCTACTATCTGGACCTGCTCGAGCCGCTACGGCAGTACGACCTCGAGCACCACGGCGACCTAGTCAAAACTCTGTGGGCCTACCTGCGTCACGGAGGCAATTCGGTACAGACCGCCAACGCCCTGTTCATCCACCGCAACTCCCTACGCTACCGCTTAGCGCGCATCCAGGCTCTGACCTCCCTGGACCCCGACGACCCGGACGCCCGCCTGGTCCTGCAAATCGCCCTGGTGCTCAATACGGAGCTAAACAAAGCAAATCCGCAATCCGCATTCCCAAACCCCAAATCGGAGGAGTCGTAGATGAACGAACAAGCCCACGAAGCCGTCGCCCTCACCAGTGCCCGCAACAAGCTGCCCGGCGTGATTACCGGCGTCAAGCGCGGCGACGTAATGTGCCAGGTAGATATGCAGGTGGGCGACAACCACATCGTCGCCATCATCACCACCGAAGCCGCCGACGAGATGGGCCTGGAGGTCGGCATGCAGGCGGTGGCGATGTTCAAGTCAACCTCGGTAATGATAGCCACCCCCGGCGGGCACAGCGGGGGATTGTAAGTGGACGATAGACGATGGACGATGGACGATAGCAGTGATGAGGACTGAGTATCAATCAGCACCCATCCAAACCATCATCCTCTTTGCGTGTCCTTAGCGTTCTTTGCGTCTTTGCGTTTCCGTCTCCTATCGTCCATCGTCCGTCGTCTATCGTCCGTCGTCTATCGTCCAACAGAAGGAGTTACTTTCACTTATGCGCTTTTTCACTACGTCGCAGCAGAACGTCAAGAGAGCAGTTTTGGGACTATCGGTGGCCGCGCTGGGGCTGGTGCCCTTGGGGACGCTGGCACAGACGCCGCAGCCTGGGGCCGCCACGTTTGCCGACCCTGCCTTCGAGCGCACCTGGCAGCGGACCGATAAGCCGGTGGCCGATGGCACCGTCAAGCGGGGCTTCTACTGGGGACCGGAGCCGTTTGACACGCGGCAGGAGCAGTACGTCGAAGGCCAGACCGGCAAGCGCCTGGTGCAGTACTTCGACAAGAGCCGCATGGAAATCAACAACCCGGCGGGAGACAAGAACAGCCCCTTCTACGTCACCAACGGCCTGCTCACGGTCGAGCTTGTGAGCGGCAGGATGCAGACAGGCAACAACAGCTTCACCGACCGCACGCCCGCCAACATCCCTCTCGCGTCCGACAACGATGACCCGAACGCTCCCACCTACGCCAGCTTCGCCAAGCTGCTAGCGGGCACCGACGACCGGACCAACCAGAACGCGACCGGCGTAGTGGACAAGGCGGGCAACGTAACGCAGGACGCGGCGCTCGGCAACACGGCGGGCGCAAAGCTGGTCTACTACGAGCCGCAAACCAAACACAACATTCCCCAGGTGTTCTGGGACTTCCTCAACGTGAGGGGGCCGGTATTCGAGAACGGCGGCGTGCTGACGAAGCAGATCTCCGAGCCGTGGTTCTACGCCAGCGGCCTGCCTATCACCGAGCCTTACTGGGCGCGCGTGAAGATAGCGGGCAAGGCCAACACCCTGGTGCTCGTGCAGCTTTACGAGCGGCGCGTGCTCACCTACGTGCCGTCAGAGCCGCAGCCGGAGTTCAGGGTGCAGGTAGGCAACATCGGACGGCACTATCACGACTGGCGCTACGGAGAGCAGAGCGGGCCGGGAGTCGCCCCACCCCCGCTGCCCACCGCGCCCGGCATGCCCACGATACCCCTGCCGGTGAGGACCACCCAACCTACCGTGCCTCCGGCCAGCAACCTCAGCGTGTTCGCGGCCTCTTCCCTCAAAGAGTCTTTTGACGAGATGGGGCGGAAGTTCAAGGCCGCCAACTCCAACCTGCGCGATCTCAGCTTCAACTTCCAGGGTTCGCAGGCGCTGGTCACCCAGTTGCAGCAGGGCGCGCCCGCCGACGTGTTCGCCTCCGCCGACAAGGCCAACATGGACAAAGCGGTGTCGGCGGGCCTCACCAGCGGCAGCCCTCAGCCCCTTGCCCGCAACCTACTCGTCGTGGTGCTGCCCAACGAGAACTTCGGCAACATCTCCAGCTTGAAAGACCTGGGGAAGCCCGGCCTCAAGATATCGATGGCCGACCCTGCCGTGCCCGTGGGAAAGTACAGCCTGGAGGTGCTCGACAAGCTGTCGGCTGACCGGGCGTATGGCGCGGGCTTCAAACAGGCGGTGCTCAAAAACGTCGTCAGCCGCGAGAATAACGTGCGCCAGGTGCTATCGCGGGTGCAGTTGGGAGAGGTAGACGCGGGTATCGTCTACGTAACCGACGCGCGGGCCGCCAACGCCTCGGCTTCGGGCAGCGTGCCCTCGGTCAAGATGCTCGCGATACCGGAGAAGTACAACGTGGTAGCCACCTATTACATCGCCGCCGTCAAAGGAGCACCCAGCGCCGGAGCGGGCCGCGCCTTCATCAGCTACGCGCTCTCCAGAGAGGGTCAGGCCATACTGGAGAAGTACGGCTTCAGCCGCGCCAGCACGACTGGGCCATAAAGCACGCGGGGCAGCATGGCACTCCAACCAGCCCAGGAGCAGCAATCGAATAGCACCCGCCGCGCACCCCGGACTTACCCGCGGCCCGGAACGTCAGCCTGGGGGCCGCTGCTGGGCAAGCTGATAGTGGCCCTCACGAGCGCGGTGTGCCTGGCGTTCCTCACCCTGCCCCTGTTGGCCCTCCTCCTGCGCGTGCCCCTCGGCGACCTGCCGCGCTACCTGGCTGATCCCCTGGTGCTCGACGCGCTCCGGCTGACCCTGATTAGCAGCCTGTGCAGCCTGGGCCTGATGCTGGGGCTGGGCACGCCGGTAGCCTACGGGCTGGCCCGGTCTCGCTTCCCCGGTAAGCGGGTGGTCGAGACGCTGGTGGAGTTGCCCCTGGTGCTGCCCCCCGCTGTGGCGGGCGTGGCCCTCCTGTTCGCGTTCGGCCGCCGCACACCCCTGGGGGGCGTCCTAAGAGAATGGAACATCGAGGTGGCGTTTACCCTCGCGGCGGTGGTCATGGCACAGGCGTTCGTGGCGGCCCCGTTCTACATCAAGTCGGCGCGGGCGGGGTTCCAGTCGGTGCCCCGCGACCTGGTGGAGGCGGCGCAGACGCAGGGCGCGGGCGACTGGCAGACCTTCCGGCACATAGTGGTGCCCCTGGCGCTGCCAAGCATAGCGGGTGGGGCCATCATGGGCTGGGCGCGGGCCGTGGGCGAGTTCGGGGCCACCATCCTCTTCGCGGGCAACTTCCAGGGCCGCACCCAGACGATGCCCCTCGCCATCTA
Source organism: Chloroflexota bacterium (assembly GCA_030914045.1). Lineage (GTDB taxonomy): Bacteria > Chloroflexota > Chloroflexia > QHBQ01 > JADMIH01 > JADMIH01. Next base: position 21,706 of record JALZHG010000025.1, read on the forward strand.
CACCGCACTCGAAACCGACATCAACGCCGCCATCGTGCTCGCCGCCATACTGGTAGTTGCCTCGTTCGCGCTCCTCGTCACCTTCAAGCTGCTTTCGGGACGGCAGTTGGAGGTGGTTGGGTTGGGGGAGTAGAAGCTACATCATAAATAGAATGATTGGATAGCGGCGACAGAGTCGGCCTTGTCATTTCTCACTTCGTTCGAAATGGCAAGACCAGGGCGGATGTGCTCTTCTCATTCTCCAGGTTTATGGGTTAGCTTCCAGTTGGAACCTGTATCAAGTGGAGCCTGCCAGAGGAGGTACCCGCGAGTCAGCGATAGTGGGTAGCCTGCATATTGTAGAGTTGTGCATATGTCTTGTTATATGCAAGCAGCTCATCATGCGTGCCGTATTCAGTTATTTGGCCGTTCTCCAGCACCGCCACTAGGTTCGACATGTGCACCGTGCTGAAGCGGTGAGTTATGAGTAGGCAAGTACGGCCTGACATAAGCTCCACAAATTTGCTGTATATCTCGTACTCTGCTTTGGCATCCAAGGCTGCTGTGGGTTCATCCATAATCAGTAGATCAGCGGTCCCATCTCGCATAAACATCCTGGCTACTGCGACTTTCTGCCACTCTCCCCCTGAGAGGTCCGCGCCCGTTCCTTTGTCTGTGAGCCAGCGGCTAAGCACCGTCTCGTAGCCATGCGGCAATTCCCCAATCTTGTCGTGGATACCGGCCTTGGTGGCCGCGAGTTGAATACTGTCGTTATCTTCCAATTTCGAGAGGTCGCCAAGCCCAATGTTTTGTTGCGCACTGAGATCGTAGTGCACGAAGTCCTGTAGAATAGCGGCGGTATGCCGTCTAAGCTCCTGGGGGTCGAACTCACGCAGGTCGATACCGTCCCACAGAATAGCCCCTTCGGTCGGATCGTACAAGCGGGTCAGCAATTTCACCAGCGTCGTCTTGCCCGCGCCGTTGAGGCCAACCAGCGCCACAGACCGCCCGGCAGGAATGAAGAGATTCGCGTTGTACAGCACCCAGGGGTGCTCGTCACCATACCGGAAGGAGACGTTACGTATCTCTATTCCTGATCTGAGTTGTGGCACCGGCAATGTCCGTGTGGAAGCAGCAAGTGGCTCGCCAAGCTCCATTAGTTTCCTGTAGTGTGAGTAGAAAAGCACGCTTTCATGTATGTTCCCAAGGCCGAACACAAGGCTGCTGAGGGCCGTCTGCATGCTAGCTACCGCGCTTGTATAGAGCATCACATCCCCGAGGGTCAAGCGATTTTCAAGGACAAAAAAGACTACCGCCCCGAAGGCCAGGCCATTAACCACGTTCGCCAAGACCGTGAGCGCCAGGTTCGCTCGAAGTTCCCGTGCGTGTTGCTGCCTCCGAAGTAGGTGTATTTCACCGGTCGCCTGGCGGAAGAGCCTCAAGAAATGGTCGGCAAGCCCGAACAGCCGCATCTCCTTGGCGTAGGGCAGACCTGCCAAGAGATTGTTGTAGTAAGTAACGCGCCTTTCTTTCGGGCTGGTCTCTAACGCTGTAACCAGGCGCTGGTGCCCCGCTTTAATGTGCAAATAGAGATGGGGCAGGCTAGACAAAAAGATAGCAGCGGCTAATATGGGACTTAGGGATAGCAGCACCCCCAGGAACGCAAATATCGTCAGCGCGCCACGCAATATAGATGTGAGCGTTACTACAGCCTGAGAAGGGCCACGCTGCGCTCCACGCGCGGCCAGTTCTATTGTGTCGTAGAACTGAGGGTCTTCAAAATATGCCAGGCCCGACAGGCTGTTGATCTTCTGGAGGGCATTTACCTGGACGTTGAGGGAGATTTTGCGCCCGAGCTGCGCGTTGAAATAACCGGCTACGGGAGCGAGGGCTTGGGTGAGGATAACGAAAACAACCTGGACGCTCAGTATCAGGAAGATAGTCTCTGGGAGCGGCGCAGCCGCTACGGGGGGTGCGTTAGGTGCGCCTGTGCGGAGCACCAACGCCAACTGATCGAACAGCAGTTTGGTTACCCAGGCAATACCCAGGGGGATCAAGCCTTGCAGCAGGTCGAGTATCAGGATTGCAACCAGGCCTGACGGGTAGGCCTCCCAGGCCAGTCTAACCAGCCGTCCCACCGTAAACACGAAGCTGATTGCTGCCGTGCGCCCCTTCGGAACTACCTGGACCATCGTGGTTAGAACTTTCCGCTCAGGCAACCGAGCTATCTTCGCGTTTCAGAGCCTCAGGTGGGCGGGCTGCGTCTCTTCTTTTGCGAGGTAGCTTCATAACGACGAGACCCAGCACCATCCAGTCCGCTACCGGCCCCCACTCCCGAGAGTCGGTGCTGGCCTCTGGATTGTCCCCGGTCACAAATATGTGACCGGGAGGGATATACCACGTCTGATTGCCCGCACGTTCATAATGAGACCCCGCGCCTGTACGATCAGCCGGCGCTATGTTGACCATGATGTCAGCGTGGGTCGCGGTTATCCTCTTGATGGCTGGAGCGCGCCTGTACTGTGACCTGGCTTCCTTCCACAGGCTGCTGGAGCCACGTGGCTTAGCCCAGGGCCACAGCATGACTATCTGACCTTTGCGCAGCCATCTTCGGGGCCAGTAGCGCCATACCAGTACATGGTCCCCATCATCGAGAGCCGGGAGCATGCTGTTGTGCTTCACTTCAATAACATAGAGCGCCGACCATGCAAAGAGCGCCAAGCCCGCCAGGCCCACGCCCAGTACGAGTATCAATAGGAACTGTATAAAGGAGTTCGCCCCACTGGTTTCCAAGGAAGGTCGGCCTCCACGTCGGGGACCTGATACATAGCTCAGGCCGGCTGTTTGAAGAAGGTGCCCCTCCAGACAGCCGGACCTAAGTCTCGGGGATATTAAGAACTACATCCCAAAGCACCTTCTGAACCTGGCGCAAGGCTAAGCTAGCACCCGAAGCAGAGAGGACAACTTGAGACGCAGCCTGCGCTACACTCGGTCGAATTGAGACAACTCCCAATTCCGTATTCGCAGAATTTCTCAAGCCGGTTGCCGGCGACGCAATTGCAGCAGCGATCGGTCGAAGTACAGTAGCAGCCACTGCCGCAGGTTACAGAGCCTGAGGGCGGGCACCCGGCGGCCGTAGCATGCTTGATCGGGACGACACGGTCCACAAGCAAGTCGATCGCATTGTTGATGAAGCCTACGCTGCTACTCAGCCGGTCTACCGCTGAGAGAAAGTTGCTTGTCGAAAAGGTAAGTGCTGTGCTATTCATCTTGGCGTTCTCCCTTGAATACCCGATTGTCCGTTGCGGCTACCAGTACCACGTCAGAGGCTTAGGCTAGCAACGCCGATACCCCGGCTACTGGCGTAATGTGACAATGCAACCTGGCTGCTATGCTACTATCACCCCCTTCCATCAAGCCGGCTACGCGCGCGCAAGTTCTTTTCCCGCAGATTCCCAAGAGCGTATTATTTCCTGCCACTGTGGTAGCGTTCGAGCCGGCCTACCTGTTGATTGGATCTTGCCGTTCGCGTCGATGTATGTGTACGAGGGCGTGCCCCGCATCTTATAGTCGCTCATGAAGGGATTTAGGCCCTCTGGCGCAATAAGCATCCGGGTGGTCACATTGAACTCGTTGACGAGTTCGCGTGTCGCGGTAGCGGCCCCTACGTTTACCAGTACCAGCTCTGCCCCCGCCTCTCTTGCCTTGGAAGCAAGGGACAGGTAATCGGGCATTCCTTCGGTGCATGGCTCGCAATTAGGCATGATGAAAATAAATGCGGTGGGCCTTCCCGCGAATGTAGCAAGCGTTACTTTGTCCCCATCCAAAGTCTCCGCGACAAAGTCAGGTGCTTGCGCCCCTACGTCAAGCCCTATTGGCTCGGGCCTTCTCCCGACCTGGTGTGTATCTTGGATGGAGTTCACCTTGCGCACGACGGCAAGTGTGAGTAGCAAATTGAAGAGAACGACTGCCCAAAGCAATACCGAGCTAATCAAGAGTGCCTGTTCCACTTTCGGCGTCTCCTTCCATGCCCAGACCATCAATTGGGTTGAACTATACGGATGATTTGTTGCAGATTTGTAACGACGGCTAAGCTGATGATGGCCGACATGCTTATCAGCAACCAATCAGCCGGGTTCAAGGTTGCCGGCGCGGCATGGTTGGTGAAAGACAGTGTTAGCGCCACTATGGAACATGCAAACAGGAACGTATTCCGCCATATATGGTGCGCAGAAATCTGCTCGTCAGAGACCCCGAAGCAGTTGCACGAGGTATCAACTCGGCGCACCAGGACTGAGGCAATCGCAAGCGAGAAGATAAGCAAAAGGCCCGCACCAAGGGCCAGACCCAGCTGGCTAAGCCCACCGCCGAGCAATATCAGCACCACAGTAGCACCTTCAGCGCCCAGGAATAGCACGGCCAGAATTCGGCTGTAGCGCGTCGGTAGAACGTCGAATGTCGTTATGGTGCGTGAAAATGTCGGTATGTGTCTAGCTTTACCTAGAAACGAAAATAGAAAAGCTAAGCACAAAATGGCCCGGCAATATAGGGAGAAGTATGGCAGCAAGAAAGCCCACGATGTTTCCATAGTCTACTCTACTATATATACGTTTTGTACATCATTAATGTTCGCAGATGATAACAATTTACTAAGATATTGTCAATATATCATCCCTACATGTACAACCTAGCATCATGTACTGTTTTTGGGTATAGCAATATAGAAGCATTCCGATTATGTAAACAGAATATTTAAAGTTGACGTTGGGAGGCTAATACCCGGTTCTTGCTGTATTGCGGCCAAACTTCTGTTAATAGGCTCGAACGATCCGGCCTCTCAACTGACCCTCAACCCCGTTTGTGTTATAATCCCCGCGCATGACTCCCAAGATTCAATGAGGAGAGGGACTCAACAATGAGCATCCTGGCAGACAAGAACAGTCGCGTGGTGGTGCAGGGCATCACGGGGCGTGAAGGCTCCTTCCACACGCAACAGATGATAGAGTACGGCACCGGCGTCGTTGCCGGGGTCACCCCCCGCAAGGGCGGCACGACCCACCTGGACGTGCCGGTGTTCGACACCGTCAAGGACGCGGTGCGGGAGACCGGGGCCAACGTGTCGCTCATCTTCGTGCCCGCCCCCTACGCAGCCGACGCCATACTGGAAGCCCTAGCGGCCGACGTGCCCCTGGTCGTGTGCATCACCGAGGGCGTGCCCGTGCTCGACATGATGCGCGTGTACGACGTGCTCCAGGAGAGCAACAGCCGCCTTATCGGCCCCAACTGCCCCGGCCTCATCACCCCAGGCCAGGCCAAGATAGGCATCATCCCCGGCTACATCACCATGCCCGGCAACATCGGCCTGGTATCGCGCTCCGGCACCCTCACCTACGAGGTGATATACGCCCTCACCGAGCGCGGCATGGGCCAGACTACCGCTGTCGGGATAGGCGGCGACCCCATCCACGGCACCGACTTCATCGACTGCCTGCGCCTCTTCCAGGACGACCCGGAGACCGAGAAGATCGTCATGATGGGCGAAATTGGCGGCGACGAGGAAGAGCGGGCCGCCGCCTTCATCAAGGAATACGTCACCAAGCCGGTGGCGGGCTACATAGCAGGCCGCACCGCCCCTCCTGGCCGCCGCATGGGCCACGCGGGGGCCATCATCTCAGGCGGCGCGGGCACGGCCCAGGGCAAGATTGACGCTATGGAAGACGCGGGCGTCAAAGTCGCCAAGATACCGACGCAGATACCGGACTTGCTTTCGTAACGAGTGATGAGGACTGAGGACTGAGGACTGAGTTAAGTGGATGCTCGGTCCTCAGTGTGGTTAAGGGAAGTTCGATGGCTGTCATACGAGAAGCCGTAATCGAAGACGTACCTGGCATCGCTCGCGTGCACATCGAAAGTTGGCGCACCACCTATAAGGACATGGTGCCCCAGCACATTATTGAGAGTTTCACCTACGAGCAGCGCGAGGAACTCTGGCGGAGGGCGCTCAGCCCTGGCAGCCGCTCGTTCGTGTACGTAGCTGAGGAAGGTGACGAGGTCGTAGGCTTCGCCAGCGGCGGCCCCGCCCGCGAGGACGCACCCCACCATGCAGCCGAGCTATACGCTATCTACCTGCTCCAGGAGCATCAGGGCAAAGGCATAGGCCGCCGCCTGTTCGAGGCTGTGGTGCGAGAGCTTGCGCGCCGGGGCCTCTACTCGATGGCTATCTGGGTGATAGCCCAAAATCCCGCCTGCGGCTTCTACGAGGCGATGGGCGGGCGCAAGGTCTATGAGCGGCAGGAAGAGGCCGACGGTGTAACGATTGAGGAAATCGGCTACGGATGGGACGACATCACCGCCTTCGCGGGTAACGTGGTAAGGGAGGCCTGAGATTGCCTGTTCGCGATAGACAGCGGCTGATTACAGACATCCTGGCGACGGTGCTGAAGGAACCTCCCGGAAATCCAAGCTTCGGCTGGATGACCAACAAGCAGGGGGAAGAGCCTAGCGGCGAGCCACACGATTCCCTACGGGCCATATTCAAAGCCTTGCGGGGCAATGCCGAAGCTCACGCCCTGAAGAGGGAACGACCGCTAAACTGCGATGCCTATTTCGGGGGCAGCTACAACTTCATCTTCGAGTTCGACGAATTTCAGCATTTTAGTTCCTTCAGGCTAAAGACGTTTGACCATTACCCTCAGGACCTAAGACTGGGTTACAACCTGGCGAAATACAAGGACTATTGCAAGAAGCACATGGTTGAGGCGAATAGTTATAGGGAAGCCAAAACCACCGAGGATTTTCCGTTCGCGGGTGGCCGCACGGCACAACGAGCTTACTTTGACGCCGTCAAGGACCTCCTACCTCCCCTGCATGGGCTGAATCCCACTCTGCGCATAGCCGAGTTTGAGGTTACGAGAGTAGTAGCAAACGATAAAGAGGGGCAGGACATTATCCGAGACATTCTGCGCAACAGGCTCCCTATGATCCTGCCACAAAGTGCGTTGGAGGAATTGAGCATATGAGCGACAACACCCCATACAACAAGCTGCGCGTAATAGACGACTACATACAGGACCTCTTTCCGCCCGACGACGCCCTGCTCCAAGCCCTCGACAACAGCGAGCGCAACGAACTCCCGCCCATCAACGTGTCGCCCAACGAGGGCAGGCTGCTATACATGCTGGCGAGGCTGTGCGGAGCGCGGCGCATCCTGGAGATAGGCACGCTTGGCGGCTTCAGCACCATCAACCTGGCTCGCGCCCTGCCCGACGACGGCAAGCTTATCAGCCTGGAATACAGCCCCAAGCATGCCGAAGTAGCCCGCACCAACATTGAGATAGCCGGGCTATCAAGCAAGGTGGAGGTGCGCGTGGGCGCGGGACTGGACCTGCTGCCGCAGATAGAGGCCAACGGCGAGGGGCCTTTCGACCTCTTCTTCATCGACGCCGACAAGGACAACTACCCCGGCTATCTCGACTGGTGCCTCCGCCTGTCGCGTCCGGGCAGCGTCATCCTGTCCGACAACCTCATCCGGGACGGCGCGGTCATAGACCCGCCCGCCGATAATGTCTTCGCCCAGGTGATACACCACTATAACCGCACGCTGTCGTCAAGCGCGCAACTTGAAACTGTCATACTGCCCATCGTGCGCGAGAGCGTGGACGGGCTGGGCATCTCGGTTGTGAAGTAGACGACGGGAAGATGCAAGTCCTGGCATGAGAATACATCAGGGGAGTAGCATGGCAGATATTACGATGGAGTCGCGCATTGCAGAGGTGACCGTTTACACCGACAGGGCGCGCATTACCCGCCGAGGCTCGGTCAAGTTGCAGACGGGCGAGCAGAGAGTGTCGGTCGAAAACCTACCCACTACCCTCCAGGACGACACGGTGCGCGCCGGGGGCAGAGGGGCGGGGGTGCGCATACTGGGGGTGGAGGTAGTCCGCCAGTTCGTGACGGAGGCACCTGAGGCCAACGTAGCCGAGTTGCAGAAACAGCTAGAGGCGTTGCAGGACCAGGATACCGCCCTGGCCGACGAGGACGCGGCTATAAGTGCCCAGTTGGAGTTCCTCAAGTCATTGCGGGAGAGCACGGCAACGACGCTGCCTCGTGGCATCTCCCTCGGACGCTCCAAGCTTGAGGACGTGCAGTCGCTGGTCGATTACCTGGGGAAGGAATGGGCAGCAGCCCTAGCTAGGCGTCGTGAGATCGGCATACAGAGGCGAGAGTTGGCCCGTCAGATAGAGGCTTTGCAGGGCAAGATGGCCCCGAACTACGACACGATGGAGCGCAGGCAGATCAACGTCTTTGTCGAGGCTGCCGCCGCCGTGGACGCCGAGATCGAGGTAACCTATGGCGTGACCGGCGCTTCCTGGCAGCCGCTTTACGACGTGCGTCTGGTGGAGAGCAAGGTCAGCCTGGGCTACCTGGCGAACGTCACCCAGCAGACCGGCGAGGACTGGCCCGCCGTGCAGCTTTCCCTGTCCACCGCCCGCCCGGCCGTCAGCACCACCATACCGGAACTCGACCCCTGGTACCTGGACGTACACCGCCCTCGACCTGCCCTACCGCCCATGGCCCGCATGGCCGCGCCCGCCCCGGCTCAATATAGCCATGCGGCGGGAGGGGGAGCCTCTGATGCGTACAGCGTGCAAGCTGCCGCGATGGTTCCCGAGCCTCCACCCATGATGAAGGCAGCGGAGGCCACCGTCGAAAGCACCGGCGCTTCCGTCACCTTCAAGGTAGGCCGTCCTGTAGACATCCCTTCCGACGGCTCGCCGCACAAGACCACGGTGACGAGCCTGGACCTCGAAAGCCAACTCGACTACGTTTCTGTGCCCAGGCTGGCCGAGGAGGCATACCTGCGGGCGAAGATAACCAACACGTCGCAGTACATCCTGCTGCCCGGCCAGGCGAGCATCTTCCACGAGGGCGACTTCGTTGGCTCTACCTGGCTCGAAACGGTGGTGCCGAACCAGGAGTTCGAGGCGCAGCTTGGCGTTGACGACAGGGTAAAGGTGGAGCGCGAGCTAACCACGCGCGAGATCTCAAAGACCTTCATAGGCAACACCAGGAAGAACGTCTTCGGCTTCAAGATCACGGTGAGCAGCTTCCTGGCGTGGCCCACCCGCGTCACCCTCTACGACCAGTTCCCTGTGTCGCGCAACGAGCAGATAAAGAGCAAGCTGCTGGAAGTGAAGCCGCCCCCCGTCGAACAGAGCGACATGAACATCCTCAAGTGGGAACTGCCTGTAGCTCCCCAGCAAAAGCAGGTGCTGCACTTCGAGTTCGAGGTGGATTTCCCCCGCGACCTGGCAGTTACCGGGCTGGACTTATAATCGAAGGGGTAGGCACAGTCCCCTGGGCTGTGGACCGTTGCATTGTACGTTAGCTACAGGTCTGCTTTACAGTGGGAGCTACTGTTGGTAAAATGCTATTAGCTCTGTGCTAATAGTATAAGAGCACCTTTACCATCTCGTTGTTCAGACCCATGAGGTGCTCTATGGACCAGCCCAGAATAATTCGTTCCCGCGCGACCCGTATACTGGCCGCGCTCTTTGTAGTGCTTGCCGCGAGCCTGGCTCCGTCTGCCTTCCTTACCGGCGCTGCCGTCTCCCAGGCCCAGACCACCCACCAGGTCAGTTCAGGCGACGATGCCAAAGGAACCGGCCCGACCTCGCCGCAAGGTGCTACAGAGTGCCCGCCGCCCGCGTGGACGGTGGTAACCAGCCCCAACAGCGGCGAGGGCAACAACGTCCTGAACGACGTGTCGGCGGTGTCCGAGAACGACGTCTGGGCGGTGGGGAACTACACCGACACAAATAACCTGCGCCGCACCCTGACGATGCACTGGAACGGCAGCTCGTGGAGCATAATTCCAAGCCCCAGCCCTCTGAATTACAGCAGCCTCGAAGCGGTGTCCGCGCGGGCGAGCAACGACGTATGGGCTGTAGGCTGGTCCAGGAACAACGAATACCCGGCGGAAGCCCTGACTGCGCAACCTCTGGTCCTGCATTGGGATGGCATTAGGTGGAGAGAGGTAACCGGGTTACCTCTACCGGACGGTTACGACGCTGTCCAGCTTGGAGCGGTAGTGGCTCTAGCGCCGGGCGACGTGTGGTTTGCCGGGCATTTTAGCACGACCGACGCCCAGGTAGGGTCCTATTTCTCCCCACTCCTGATGCACTGGAACGGTACTAAGTGGACGGCCAGGTCGACCGCCGACCGTTTTAGCTCTCTGCGCATGTACGATATAACAGCGTCCTCCACCAACGACGTGTGGGCTGTGGGCCACCCCGGCCTGTACTACTCGGGCCTGGTGTTGCACTGGGACGGCCGGGAGTGGACCTCCACGTCTGCCGAACAATTGAACGGCATCGACGCGCTCTCCCCCACCGACGTGTGGGCTGTTGGTGGCAGCGCCACCCGCAACCCTAACGGGGCGTTTTACCCGGCAACGCGTCATTGGGACGGCACCTCCTGGAGGAGCGTGTTCCCCGGCGAGCCCTACAACGACTGGAACGTCTTTAGCGACGTGGAGGCAGTCGCGCCTAACGACGTGTGGGCGGTGGGGCATTACGCGGAAGGCACATCAAGCTGGACCCCAGGAGGCGGGCCTTATCCTCAGCTTTCCATGATCCAACACTGGAATGGCGCTCGCTGGAATTACATACCGACAGCCGGTGAGATAGAAGAGTCCTTCCTGACGGGCATCGCCGCTGCAAGTGCCGGCGATATCTGGGCGGTAGGCTCTGCCAATCACAAGACGCTCATCATGCGCTACGCTCCTACCTTCCCCGACGTAGCGCCCGATGCCGCCTTTTACGAGTACATCGAGAGACTGGCATGCGAAGGAGTGATTGGGGGCTACCGGGACGGCACTTTCCGCTCCAGCAACCCGGTAACGCGAGGGCAGATAGCCAAGATAGTGTCGAATTCGGAGGGCTACGGCGAAGAACCCACACGCCAGACCTTTGCCGACGTGCCCTCCGGTAGCCCCTTCTACCCGTACGTTGAGCGCATAGCCTCGAGAAGCATCGTAGGCGGCTACGAATGCGGCGGGCCCAGCGAACCTTGTGACGGACAAAATAGACCTTACTTCCGCCCCGGCCACAACATGAGCCGCGGCCAGATGGCGAAAGTAGTCGCTAACGCCAGGGGCTATGACGATCCAATACCACCTGAGTACCAGACGTTCCTGGATGTGCCACCCAGCCACACCTTCTGGCTCTATATTGAACGCGTTGCCCAGCACAATGTGATGACGGGCTATCGTTCGGGCGGACCCTGTATCGGCCCGTGCTTCCAGCCCGAGGCTGACGTAACCAGAGGGCAGACCACCAAGGTCGCGGTAAATGCCTTCTTCTCGGACGACAGGTCGGACACCTGCGCGAGTCCTCCGCCTCTCTCGTCCGGCAACATAGCCACAGACCGCCATTGCGGCCCGGCGGGCACTACGTTCAAGATAGCTGCCGGGGGCTTCGAGAGTGGCGAGAGCGTGGAGGTCTATATGACCGCACCTGGTGGCGGTGTATACCCTGTCAAAACCACGGGCGACGAAGAAATCGGTGGAAATGGCATTGTAGGTCCGCTAACGGTCCACACAAACGCTGACATGCGTCCGGGCATCTGGAAGGTAACGGCAGAAGGTACAACCTCGCACTACGCAGTCTCGACGTACTTCAAGCTCGCGCGACCGGAATCGACCCAGGGCGGGCCGTGCCAGGGCATACCCGCTTCCGAGAATATGACAGTTGGTCCCTCCAACTGTGCTCCGGCCGGGTCGGAGTTCGAGTTCACGGGCGCGGGCTTCCAGCCTGGTGAGTACGTAGGCATCTACCTGACTGCTCCCGATAGCTCAGTGCTAGGGTTCGATTCCTCAATACAAGCCGATGAGCGGGGCAGTGTGAGTGGGGTGTCTCTAAACACCACCGACTCTTTCCCAGAGGGTCTATACGTCCTGACAATGGAGGGCTTCGACAGTAGCCGCTTAGCAAGAGGCTACTTCAAGCTACTCGCCCCTTGAGCGAGGGAAATGGTACTGGTCAAACAGGAGACCAGCAGCCCGGTATGCGGGCGGTTGCTCCCAACAAAAGCAGGCGCTACATTTCGAGCTCGAGGTAGATTTCCCCGCGACCTAGCGATTACTGGGTTGGACCAGAAAATACGGCTGTGTCCCGATTGACGGGGCCCAAATGCTATGCTACACTCGCGCGATCTCACAGACATCGAGGAGCCATGGCGAAGAAACATCATTTTGTTCCTAAGTTCTATCTTAGGCTGTTTACAGACAATCCGAACCTCATACACGTGTATAACCTGAAGCAGCAGCGTGCAATAGAAAACGCAGCTTTGAGGGACCAATGCTACAAGCCTCACCTGCACGGCCTAACTGATGAGTTTGAGAACGAAATCGCTTCGGTAGAAGGTGCCCTTGCACCTTATCTACAGAGCGTAGTCGGAACATCGACCCTTCCAGAGAAGGAGAGCGATGGGCACATTGCGCTCTTAATGTTTGTGGCATTTCAAATGAACAGGACAACGCGCTCGATCAACATCATGTCCTCAGGTTTTGATAAGATGGTCCAAACGGTCCAAGAACATGCGGACTCAAAGGGCTACGAAGTAGAGGGTCTAGACACGTTGCTCGGAGGGCGTGAAGATCCGGTTAGAACCTCTATCAGCTTGACCTGGGAGACACTTCAAATTATCCGTGATTTGGAGTTGCTATTGCTGCGCACTTCACCCTCGCAGCCGTTTGTGACTTCGGATAATCCGGTGTTCAAGTACAATCAATACCTTGAGGGTGTAAGAGGCTTTGGCATCACAGGTAACGCACTCAGCGGGTTACAAATCTTTGTACCACTGTCGGGGTCAAATCTGCTGATGCTATACGATAGCGGCGTATACCGCCTTGAGATTCCTAGCAACAAAGGGGTGATTAGCAACCTGAACGACAGAGACCGAATGAAACTCAACCAAATGCAGGTTCATAGTGCCGAAGAAAACCTGTACTTTGGTGATTGGAGTAAGGTCCGGTATGTAGCAGGAATTGCTCAGGGATCAATCGCACATAAGATCTGGGACCCCGTTAAGGCCCACGAACTCGTGAGCCGAACAGTTGAAGATAGATCTTTTATCCACCAGTACAACGAACTGCCAAATCTGAAGCTCAACCTGTCGTTTTTGGGTTTGCGTAAGCAAGCGCAACAGCTTACGCTTGAGGAGCGTCTGAGTGCACAACACAGATTCAGAATTGATCCGTCAATCCTCTTCCCGGAACCAGCGCTCCCACCTGGCGTTCAATTACGGACTGCTCGATTTGCACCTCGCGTTGGGCCCAGAACAAACAAATAAGGGGAGGCGGACTTTGCCTCCCCTTCTGTATTATAGCCACAACAACTTCCTACGTCCGCTTGAATGACCAGAGATGAACCCCGTGAGAGGTAGATAAGTGAGTACCTGCGGAAGATCAGCTTCCGAGCCGTGCCAATGCGTTTGTGTGTATAATTGGGCATCATACAGGGAAGAAGGCCACATGCCATGTCCATAACCCCCATCTCAGCCGAGAGTCTCAACGACACCATCCAGGGCCTGCGCACCCGCATCCACGACCTCGAGGTGCGTCTTTGACTTACCCAGCCTCGAAAACCAGATAGCGCAGGTAAGCGAGCAGTCGCAGCAGCCCGGCTTCTGGGACGACCAGCGTGCGGCCCAGGCGAGCATGCGCCAGCTTACCTCCCTCCAGGAGCAGGTTGACCGCTGGCGGGGCCTCGCGCAACGCGCCCTCGACCTGGACGAACTGCTCCAGCTTGCCACCGAGGAGGGCGACGAGTCGATTGTGCTCGAAGTGGCGGACGACGCCACCCGCCTGCTGGCCGAGCTTGACCGCCTGGAGCTAACCCTCATGCTCAGCGGCCCCCACGACGCCAGCAACGCCATCCTCTCCGTCTACGCCCGCGAAGGGGGCACCGAGGCGCAGGACTGGGCGCAGATGTTGATGCGCATGTACCTGCGCTGGGCCGAGCAGCGGGGCTACGGCACCGAAATCCTCGACCAGACCGAGGGCGACGAGGCGGGCATCAAGAGCGTGACCATCCTCATGAAGGGGCTGAACGCCTTTGGCTACGCCCGCGCCGAGTCGGGTGCCCACCGCCTGGTGCGCCTCTCCCCGTTCGACTCCGCCCACCGCAGGCACACCTCGTTCGCGCTGGTGGAGGTGCTGCCCGAACTGGAAGACGAGGGGGAAGTGGAACTCAACCCGGACGAAATAGAGGAAGACTTCTACAGGGCCACGGGCGCGGGCGGCCAGAACGTGAACAAGACCTCCACCGCCGTGCGCCTGCGGCATTTGCCCACGGGCATAGTGGTAACCTGCCAGAACGAGCGCAGCCAGGCGCAGAACCGCGAGACCGCCATGCGCATCCTGCGCGCCCGCCTCTGGGAGATAGAGGAGGCCCGCCGCGCCGAAGAGCAGGCCCGCCTCAGGGGCGAGCACGTAGCCGTAGGCTGGGGCAGCCAGATACGCTCTTACGTGCTCCACCCATACAACCTCGTCAAGGACCACCGCACCGGGCACGAAGACACCAACCCCGCCGCGGTCCTGGACGGCAGCATCGACGGCTTCGTAGAGGCGTATTTGCGCTGGAGGCTGGGGGCGTCATAGTGCCGAGTGCTGAGTACCGAGTGCCGAATAGGGTTAGGGCCTGCATGAAGTGGGCGCTAAGTCTCGTGCTGCTTGTCGGTGCTCTTCCGCTCTCCACTCACAACTCCGCATACGCTCACTCGGCACTCGGTACTCAGCACTCGGTACTCGTAGAGGAGCAGAGCGTCGAGGCCGACTTCCCGGAAAGCGTGGAGTTCCGGCTGCGGGCCAGCGGCTTCGAGACGGCGCGGGCGGAACTTAACTACAGGCTGGTGGGAGACCCGGTGACAGCCGGCATGCAGGCCGACCTGGAAGAGGCCACTTCCACACCCGACCTTGAGGTGATGCTCGACCTCACCACCGATTACATCCCGCCCGGCACCCAGTTGGAGTACTACTGGACGCTCACCGACGAGGAAGGTAACACCGCCGAGACCCCGGTAGAGACGTTCAAGCTGGTGGACGAGCAGTACCCCTGGAAGAGCCTCACCGACGCCCAGGACAGGGTGACGGTCAACTGGTACGAGGGTGGGAGCGACTTCGGCAAGACCCTCCTGAGTGTGGCTACCGGGGCGCTGGACCGGCTGCAAAACGACATCGACGCGGGGCTGACGCGCCCTGCCGAGATATGGGTGTACGCCTCCCAGGACGAACTGCTCGACGCGCTGCCCGCGAACATACCGGAGTGGGTGGGCGGCAAGGCGTTCCCCGAACTCGCGCTGGTCATGGCCGCGATAGGCGACGACGAGTACGCCGAGCTTGAGACCAAGCGCACCATCCCCCACGAACTGAGCCATCTAGTGCTCTACCAGGCGACCCGCAACCCCTACAACGCGCCGCCCGCTTGGCTGGACGAGGGCCTGGCGGTCTACAGCCAGGAGGCGCACGACCCCGCCGAGGAAGAGACGTTGCGCTGGGCCGCCGAGAACGGGGCGCTCGTGCCGCTAAACGCGCTCTCCGGCTCGTTCGGAGCGGACGAAGAGTCGGCCCTGCTCGGCTACGCCCAGAGCCACAGTGCGGTGGAGTTCCTGCTGACCGACAGCCGTTACGGCCCCGACAAGTTAGCGCGCACCGTGGCCGCCTTCCGGGAGGGCGTGACCTACGACGAAGCGTTCGTGGCGGGGCTGGGCGTTACCGTGGAAGAAATAGACGAGCAGTGGCGCGCCTCGCTGCCTTATGAAGTTGTCGCCAACAACAGCGCTACGCTAACCAGGTCGATATGGGACTTGCTCGTCTGGGTGGCGGCGGCGGTGGGCCTGTTGCTCTTCACGGCTGGCGGCATCGTAACCGCGATTATAGTGCTCCGGCGGCGCAGGTCTACCAGCCCACAACCTCCGATCATGGGTCTCTAAGCCATGCCCACAGTCCAAGCCACGGCCAACGTTAATGGGAGCGCGCAGGAGGTCTTCGACTTCCTGGCCGACTACCGCAACATCCCCCGCGTGCAGCCGCAATTCAACTCGGCCATACTTGTAGGCGACCGCGAGCGGTGCGTGGGCGCGTGCGTGGAGCTAGGGGGCAGGTTCCACGGCATGCCGATGCAGGTACAGAACCGCATAGTTACCTATGCCCCACCTTACCGGCTCGCCAGCATCAGCGAGGGCACGGTCCTGAGCCGCAACGTCTGGGAGCTACAGCCCCTGCCAAACGACCCCAACACGACCCGCGTGACCTTCACGGTGGACTACAAAGTAGGCGGGGCGCTGGGCAGCCTCTTCACCGGCATCGCGGCCAGCCTGTTCAACAAGGAGATTCAGGCGATGACCGACGAGGCGCTACACAACCTGCGTGGGTTCTTCGCGAAGGACCGGAGTGGCAGCTAGCCCCTTGAAGTAGGATGGTCCATCTGCTATAATTGAGCTACCGAATGCGGGTGTAACTCAGTCGGTAGAGTGTCTGCTTCCCAAGCAGAATGTCGTGGGTTCGAGTCCCATCACCCGCTCTTAGCTCAAGCCTCAAGTAGCTTATACTTGAGGCTTGTTTTCCATTTGAGGGTTATACTCACACGTCATAATGTGTCTCTCATGATACGCGAGAACAAATCACCGAGTGAACTAAGTCTGAAAGTTAGTAGAGGCAGTGACGAAAAGCTAATGATGCGCATGGGATCAGCGCTTCCCTCTAGAGCAACTTCTGTTAGTCCAGTCCTTACTAGTGCCGCCTCATATCGCTAATCTCCAGCATCTGGTAGTGCTACATTATTGACACCTCCCTGGAATGCCGATATACTAGCGTCATCCGCGATTGGGTAATGGTTGCGTACGCTTTTCGTACGCGGGCTGTTGGGGAATTCGGCGGTTCCCAGCCTTATGCAAACTGGCGTTGCAAATTGCCGAGTTTCGATTGCCATGTACGAGCGGTCGCGTGGCAATTTAGAGCGCCCTCCGTCTACCCATTGCGACATCACACCATTCCCTGTTGAGAGCACGTCATGGTCGTTTAGCCCTGTTCGTAGCGGGCTTTGTGTTGCCTGTGCAGGTATGGCAATGAGGTAGTAGATGCCACCGGGTACCCTGTGCTTCCTATCCTCGTGTCCTTATACGCTTCTGCGCGTCAATCCTATGCCATCAGCCCTGAACGCGCGTCCATCGAGTGCTCGACACCTCCATCATGTGATTAAGACCCGTCTGAAGACCCGAAAGGAGGGATGAACCTCAGCACACACACCCACGACCCAGCTCTATAACACCTTGTAGGCTGTTGTTCTCTTATTCCATAAGCAAGGAAAGGAACGAGACCCGTGATACAGCAAGAAAATCGTTTATCGGCACGGCGCATGTGGATTTTGATCGTACTGTTGCTGGCGGTAATAGCTACCTCCGGCTTGTTGTACTTGCAGACCAGGGGCCAGGGCAAGGGCTCGGGCGCTGCTAACGGCACCACCGCCGCCAACAACCCCGCCCAGGGCGCGATACTGCCCGGCGAGGAGACCAACCCCCGCCTCAGCGGCAACCCGAGCAAGGAAATCGAGGCCCTTCGCAAGCGGCAGGCCTATTTCGCCAACCGCTTCGGTGGCACCTACGACCCGAAGTGGCTACTGGCAGGCTACGATGAGGCCGCCAACATGCAGACCGGCATACCCGCCGGTAAGGTCGTATACGACCGCTCCAAGACCAACTCCCCGCTGGCGCTCGACCCGAACTCCATGGTGAGCCTCGGCCCCGCCCCCGCCCAGACCGACGGTTGCTACAACTGTTACAATTCCGGCCTGGTCAGCGGTCGCATCAACTCGGTGCTCATCGACCCGACGATGACCTCTACCGTCTACCTGGGCGTATCCAACGGCGGTATCTGGAAGACCACCAATTGCTGCACCGCCAGCACCCAGTGGCGTCCCGTCACCGACGACCCGTCGATCACTACACTCACGATTGACGAAATCGTGATGGACCCTAACGACAACGAAACGCTGTACGTAGCCACCGGCGACTTCCGCCCCGTCGGCTCGGCCCGCGGCGGGCAGGGCATCTTCAAGAGCACCGATGCAGGTGAGACCTGGGAAGTGTACGGCGAGGACGTCTTTACTCCCCGGCGCACCAACGGCGGTGCCGATGTGTTCGCGGGCGACGGCGTCAGTGGCTATGATGTAGTCAGCGCCATCAAGGTCGACCCTAACAACAGCAACGCCTTGATCGCAGGCACCAAGAACGAACTCTTCATGTCCTACGACGCAGGCGTGACCTGGAACGGCCCCTGCTACACCAACGCGTATACCGCCACCCAGCGCCAGGACAACACGGAAATCGTGGTCCGCGACATGGGCGCGACCAGCATCATCTACTATGCTGTCGGTTGGGTAGTGGAGAACGCGAACGGCGCGAACGGTATCTATACCGCGACCTTCCCCAGCAGCGGCTGCCCCACCTGGACCCTGGCTACGCGCGGCGACAACGGCTGGCCCGCAGGCACAGGTAATGGCACCGCGGGCTACCCGAAGCCGGGCCGCATCGATATCGCTATCGCCCCCAGCAACCCTGACGTGATGTACGCCGCGGCTGCCGACTCGCGCTTCCTCGATATCGGTGTCATCTACCTGACCACCAACGCCGGTGCCTCCTGGCAGGCTCGCTCCGACTGGACCGATTTCTATGCCTGCGGCAGCAACCAGCCGGGTAGCGGCGACTACGGCCAGGCCTTCTACGACCAGGCTATCGACGTAGACCCCAACGACCCGATGAAGCTCTACTACGGTGAAGTAGACGCATTCAGGTCGTTCAACGGCGGTCTCAACTGGCAGAACGTGGGCTGCGTCTACTCCGGTGGCGACTGGATCCACTCCGACCAGCACGACTATCGCTACGTGCCCGGCTCGTCCAGCGAGATACTCCTGGCAAACGACGGTGGCATCTGGTACTCCAGCAACGCCGACGTTGTGTCGCCCACCATACCGACCATCCTCTCGCTGAACCACACGATGAACACCCTGGAGTTCTACAACGGCGACATCACGGGCAACTTCGCCAACTCGGCTAGCCCTGGCGCTAACGGCGGCACCCAGGACAACGGCTCGTTCGTCAACCTGTGGAGCAGTCAGGAAGCCCTCGGCCCCGAGCAGTGGCAACTCCGCATCGGTGGTGACGGCTTCTTCGCCGCCATCGAGCCGGTGAAGAACCAGATTTGGTACCAGGAGAACAACGCCAGCCAGATCTGGCGCTCGACCACAGGCCCTTACGGCGCTTACAACCTGGTCACGCCCTATACCGCGAGTTGCGACGACTACTGGGGCTGCGATTCCCGCAGCTTCGCGATGCCGTTCGAGATCGCTAAGCACGACTGCCCGGCCACCGGTTGTACTCACCTGATCGCGGGTACGTACCGCGTGTGGGAGGCGGTTGATGGCGCTGTGTCCGGCACGAGCTGGTACACCAACAGCCCGATGCTGACCAAGACCGAGCCTCAGTTCCCCGGCTGGGGTGGCGACCTCTACATCACCCAGCTCCAGTATGCGGTTAGCATGTCCACGACGGCTATCGTGGGCACAAACGACGGCAACGTCTGGTACGGCTTCAACCTGGGCCAGGGCACGCCTATGTCAGCTGATTGGGTGAACGTTACCGGCGACAACGAAGTTCTGCCCAACCGGCCGGTTATGGACGTGACCACCGACCCGATCACCCCGACCATCGGCTATGCCGCGCTGGGTGGCTTCAACGAGTCGATCAAAGGTCAGCCCGGCCACGTATTCCAGGTAACCTGCCACGCCTGTGACCCAGGGGACGCTAAGGCAAATGCACCCGCGGGCGTCTCCGCCACGTGGGTTGATAAGTCCGGCAACCTGCCCGACCTGCCCGCTGAGGCTATCGTGGTGAACCCGCGCTTCCGCCAGCAGGTGTTCGTCGGCAACGACGCCGGCCTCTTCTACACCAACGACATCGATGCGGCCACTCCAGTGTGGTACCGCTTCACCAACGGCATACCCAACGTGTGGGTGTCCGACCTGACCATCGACCGGGGCGGCACGACCCTGGCTGTGTGGACGCGCAACCGGGGCCTCTACGTGTGGCCGTTCCCGAACGCGCCCTTCATCCAGCCCAGCCCCACTCCTACCGTTACCGGCACTCCGCCGACCGCTACCGCCACCGCTACTGCCTCTACGGGTGGCTCTTGCTACCAGGTACAGGTAACCGAAACTGAGGGCACTATAATACCGGCCACCGAGGATACGGGAGCCTACTGCGACGACTGCTCGCCGTTGATCAACTTCCCGTTCCCGGTCCGAATCTATGACAGGACGTTCAGCCAGGGCTACGCGACCTCCAACGGCGCTATCGCGTTCGACATGGTCAGCCTGGCCTATGGTGACGACTGCATACCGAACAGGAACGAGACTTACACTCTCCATGCCTTCACCACCGACCTGTGCACCAACCAGTGCACGGAAGATAATACGGCCTGCGAGGGTTGTGGTATCTTCACCTCCACGATTGGCGAAGCGCCTAATCGCAAGTTCATCGTCGAATGGCGCGCCGAGTACTTCGGCTTTGCTGAGTACGTGAACTTCGAGGTGGTATTCACCGAAGGCTCGGACACGGTCTCCGTTATCTACGGAGTGGACGAAAGCGGCGCTGACGGCGGCTTCGCCAATGCGGGCGTGCAGAAGGACCAGACCACCTACTACAGCTACTCTTGCGGCGATTCTACGCTTACAGAGGGCTTGCAGGTGAACTACACCTTCAGCGAGTGCCCTGGCGCTACATCCACACCCATCCCTACGGCCACAGTCATCGGCGGTGAGACCTGCCCGATCCAGTTCGCGGACGTGCCTCCGAGCACCAGCGAAAGCTCGTTCTACCCGTACGTGCGTTGTCTGGCCTGCCGCAACATCATCGGCGGCTACCCGTGCGGCGGTACCAACCCGCAGACTGGTGCTGCTGAGCCTTGCGGCGCGACTCAAAACGCCTACTACAGGCCCAACAACAACATCACACGCGGTCAGATAGCCAAGATCGTGGCCCAGTCCGCAGGCTATGACGAGGACCCCGGTCTTCAGATCTACGCCGACGTGCCGCCCGACCAGGTCTTCTGGCTCTACATCCAGCAGCTGTCCAATGACGGCATCATGGGTGGATACGCTTGTGGTGGCACCGATCCGTATTCAGGACAGCCCGAAGTGTGCGACGCGCAGGACAGGCCGTTCTTCCGCCCCAACGCCCCGGCGACCCGCGGCCAGATCTCCAAGATCGTGGCTAACGCGGCCGGTGTGACTTACGGTGGGTCCAACCAGACCTACGCGGACGTGCCGCCCAGCGCAAGCCCAAGCTCGTTCTACCCGTTCGTAGAGGGGCTTACACAGATGGGTGTGATGGGTGGCTACAAGTGCGGTGGCCCAGGCGAGCCTTGTGGCGCTGGCAACCGTCCGTACTTCCGCCCAGGCGCTCTGGTAACGAGGGCACAGGCAGCGAAGATAGTGGCTAACACCTTCTTCCCCAACTGCGAAACGCCTGCCAGGCCGTAGCGACATAGTTACTCTTACGCTCACGGTCAGAACCGGCTAACCGGCTCCGACCCGAACAGGAAGGCCCTCCATATGGAGGGCCTTCCTCTATTTGCGGGCTGTGGGCCTTCATGACATGGCCGCTGATACCTTGCACGCAAAGAAATAGACCCCGGCGGACGGCTTGCTTCATACTTTAGACATGACACTTCTCCTGGTCTCATGCCTGAATGGAGTAATATGTAGATATCGTTGTTGATACTTTAGTCAACGCTATGCTAATAGGGTATAATTATCTAAAGTCGATACAGCATTCTCCAAGATTGGCGCGCGAGTGACTTAGAGCGAGGTGTGCTATGGGTGGCTTCAACCCCGGCTACGTGGACGAAGTGTCCAACAACCTCCCGGTCCAGCCAACCCCCTTCATCGGGCGAGAGAAAGAGGTTGAGGCTGCATGTGCCTTATTGCAGCGGGAAGCCGTGCGCCTCGTCACCCTCACCGGCCCCGGCGGCACCGGCAAGACCCGTATGGCGGTGCAGATCGGCGGCCAGATGCTCCTCGATTTCCGGCACGGCGTTTTCTTCGTGGCGCTCGCCTCCATCACGGACCCTGGCATAGTAGCCAGCAGTATCGCCCAGACGCTCGGCATCATGGAAGCGGCCCACCGCCCCGTTATCGAGAGCATCAAGGCATACCTGCGCGACAGGCACATGCTCCTCATCCTCGACAACTTCGAGCAGATAGTGGACGCCGCGCCCATCGTGGCCGACATCATGACGGCGGCTGCCAGTCTCAAGGTGCTGGTCACCAGCCGCGAAATCTTGCACCTGCGCGGCGAGCACGAGTTTCCGGTGCCGCCCCTCACCATGCCCGATACCAAGCACCTGCCCCCCGCCGAGCATCTCACCCAGTACGAGGCGGTGCGGCTGTTCGTTGACCGCGCGACCGCCCTGCGACATGACTTCCAGGTTACAGACGATAACGCGCCCGCCGTGGCCGAGATCTGCGCCAACCTCGACGGCCTCCCCCTGGCGATAGAGCTTGCCGCCGCCCGCATCAAGATGTTGTCTCCCGAAGCCATGCTCTCGCGCTTGCAGGACCAGGGCGACGGCCATTCTCAGACCAGGCTCAAGCTGCTGGTGGGGGGGCATAGAGACCTGCCAGTGAGGCAGCAGACCCTGCGCAACACGATAGGCTGGAGCTACGACCTGCTCAACGAGGGGGAGCGCGCCCTCTTCCGCCGCCTGTCCGTCTTTTCGGGCGGGTGCGGCTTTGAGGCTATCGAAGCTGTATGCAACGCCGACGGTACTTTGCCGGTGGACGCGCTCGAAGGCGTGACCTCCCTGGCGGACAAGAGCCTGTTGCGGCAGCGGCCCGGTCCGGGCGGCGAGGAACGCTTCCACATGCTCGAGACGATCCAGGAGTACGCGCGCGAGAAGCTGGAAGAGAGCGGTGAGGCGGGCGCGCTCCAGGAGTGGCACGCTGCTTACTTCCTCGATTTGGCAGAGAAAGCCGAACCCCAGTTGCGCGGCTCCAAGCAGGCCGAATGGTTGGAGCGGTTGGAGGCGGAGCACGATAACCTGCGCGCCGCCCTCAAGTGGGAGACCGAGCAGGGGCACGCTGAAACCGGCCTGAGGCTGGGCGCGGCACTCGTGGAGTTCTGGAAGGCGCACGGCCACCTGAGCGAAGGCCGCTCCTGGTTGGAAGCCGCCCTCGAAATCAGCAGCACGCCCACGCAAGCCCGCGCCAAGGCCCTCATGGCGGCCGGTAACCTCGCGTCGGCCCAGGGCGACTACGCCCGCGCCAGCGCCGTATTGCTGGAGAGCCTGGAACTGTTCAGGCAGCTTGGCGACAAGGTGAGAATCGCCGCCACCCTCAAGAACCTCGGCAACGACGCCCGGCTACAGGGTAACTACGACGCCGCTTATACCTATTTTCAGGAGGGACTGGAGCTAGCCCGGGAGCTTGGCAACCGACAGGAGATGGGCACGATGCTGGGCGACATAGGCATAGTGGCGCAGAGCCTGGGCGACCAGGAAGGCGCGCGTGCCTACTACGAAGAAAGCCTCCAGATCAGGCGGGAACTGAAGGACAGGCGCGGCATCGCCATGATGCTGGTGAACCTGGGAGAGCTTGCGCGCGGCGGCGGCGACTACGACACGGCCCAGGAGCTATACGAAGAGGGCCTGGCTATCGCGCGGGAGCTTGGCGACAAGTGGGGCGTGGGCATGGTGCTGCACAACCTGGGGCACGTCGCCTACCACCGCCAGAAGTACGGCCAGGCTTTCGACCTCTTCACCCAGAGCATGAGCATCTTCTACGAAATGCGCAACAAGCGCGACATCGCCTATTGCCTTGCCGCCCTGGGGGGAGTATACGCGGCGCAGCGCCAGCCCGAGCGCGCGGCCATCCTATTCTCGGCGGCCCAGGTGCTCTCCAATACCATCAGCGCGCACCTCGACCCCGCAGACCTAATAGAGTACCAGCGCAACCTGGCTACCGCACGCTCCCAGATATCCATCGAGGGGTGGGAGCGCGCATGGCGGCAGGGGCAGCGCATGACGCTGGACGAGGCGGTAGCCTACGGGTTGGAGAAGGTAGGCATCAAGACGACCGCGCCGCTGTCGCCCGCGCTCACCACGCCATTGCAAGGGCTCCCAACCGGCGCCCTCAACACCGGACGCCTGGATACGGAACGGCTGAACACAGGGCCGTTGAACACCGGACCTCTGAATACCGGGTCGCTAAACGAGCACCCGGCGGGCCTCAGCGACCGCGAGATGGACGTCCTGCGCCTCGTCGCCACCGGGCTTACCGACGGGCAGGTGGCCGACAAGCTAATGATCAGCCCCCGCACCGTCCACCGCCACCTCTCCTCCATCTACAGTAAGCTGAACGTCACCTCACGCACGGCGGCCACACGCTGGGCGGTGGAAAGCAAGCTGGTTTGATTTTGGATTTTGCTTGGTGGGGTCTGAGTAAGGCGCGTGGACTCTAGCTACCTGGCTTTCTTAACGCCTCTTTCAACACCTGGGTAATCCTATAGGATCCAGGTATGGTTGTTTTCCTTTCATTGGTTTAGGAGCATGAGTCATGTCATTTTTCATATGCCATGTATATGGAGACAATGAGCGTGACCCACCTCTTGACAGCCTAGAACATCTATATGCTGAAAAGGACGTCGGGGACGATGACCATTTTGGGGTTTCAGTAATACACGAAACGGAATGGTGCCTGACGCTTCTCTCCTCAAATACTCTAATTTGGGAGAATCTTGAGGCTGGCGACAATCCACAGCATATGAAGAACGTGCCAAAAGATAAGGTCTTAGACCTGTGGTCCAACCTCGCTCGTGGTGATATTACAACAGTCGATGCTGAGCCGTGGCTTGAGGGTTATTACTAAACTTGTGTTTTGATCTGGGCAGGTTTTGAAAGAGGCTGTTGGTATGAAACTTAAGAGCAGGTTTCTGACCGTTTTTGGCTTCCTTTGGGAGTGGCTCATCCAGAGGTGGGTAGCGCATACGGGTAGAGCGGTCGAGGCCGACAGCGTGCCCTGGCTGGTTGGGCCAACCGGGGCGCACAAGATAGGGGAGAGCCTTTACGAGAGCTACGCCAGGGATGCCGGCCTGGTGATCCAGCACCGGCCCGATGCTGGCTTGTTGGAGAGCTTCGCGGCGCTAAAAAGCTCTCGGTTCGACCCTGAGAAGGTGCACCCGGCGATACACGACTTCTACGAGAAGACGGCACGTTACAGCCTGGAGGCCTGGGTGCAGTGGACGGGGCCGCTGAGTCCCTTCGCCAGGATCATGATCTCATCCATCAGCCGGAACATCGAGCAGTTGGTGCTGCCCCTCACTCCCCTGACCACCAGCCGGGGCATGAGCAGCGAAATCATCTCTCTGGCTCGCGAGCAAACAGGCATACTGGCTTACTCGGGCTGGCTGCGAAAGACTGTCGCCACGGGCGAGATAATCTACGCCGGTTTCTACACTACGTGCAAGCCGCCCAGGTACCCCGGCAGATGCGTCAAGGTGGTCTTCCCCCTTCCTCAAGGCTCCGCTACGGTCATACTCAGGCCCGTGAACGGTGCAAACGGCTCCTTCAAGCTCGTATCCGAGGGGCGCAAGTTCGGCGGCCCCGGCTACTACCGGGTCCACCAGGTGAACAGCCGGCAGTTGCGGGTCAAGTACGTACCCATCGAGGAGACGATCCACGTCTACGTGGACGACGCAGGGGTGCTCCGCACGGACCACCACTTCAACTTCTGGGGCCTCCGCTTCCTGACTCTACATTACAAGATTGCTCACAAACAACCCCAGGATTAGCCACTTGCTAACCTGATCACATTACCCATAACGCCGCGCAAATCTAAAATCCAAAATCCAAAATCCAAAATGGGTAATATTACCCATTACTAAAGTCCCATGATTGGGTAATCCTGCTGATGTGCCTGCCCGTGCTCGGATGTAAACTGATGCTGTCCAGGAGCAGTAAATAGTACGGTAAACCACCACAACATCTCAGAAGGAGCAGGAGCAATGAAGAAGGTATTCGCAACGATAGCCGCAACAGCAGCAGTGGTATTCGCATTCGCAGCAGCCGCTATCGCTCCCAGCAGCGTCAATTGGAACGCCGCACCCAAGGCCGAGGCTAGCGTCAATTGGAACAAGGCAAATAGCGTCAATTGGGGCAGCGTCAACTGGAACAAGGCAAATAGCGTCAATTGGGGCAGCGTCAACTGGAACAAGGCAAATAGCGTAAACTGGGGCAGCGTCAACTGGAACAAAGCCACCAGCGTCAATTGGGGTAGTGTGAATTGGAACAAGGCCACCAGCGTGAACTGGGGCAGCGTCAACTGGAACAAGACCAGCAGCGTGAACTGGGGCAGTGTGAACTGGAATAAGGCCCCGCGCGGTAGCGTCAATTGGAACAAGGCCACCAGCGTCAATTGGAACTAGTTCACTCCCGGCTCCTGTTACCTTTGCCGTGCTAGAGCCTGAGTTGCCAAGCTAACTTACGATTTGGGCTTACAAAAGATTGGGCGCACAAACAAACCCCCTCCTTCGCGGCGGGGGTTTGTTTTTGTCGTTTTGTGTCCATAGCGGCGACCGTGTGCCGGTAATAGGGTTCGCAACGACCCCGTTCCCCCCTCTGCCATCC
>JALZHG010000464.1 GCA_030914045.1 Chloroflexota bacterium
GTATACTGTGTGAAAAAAAACGGCAAACCTAGGTTTGTCCGGACAGATAGTTGGCATCTTCGGCACCATAGCAGCCGCAGCGGTGGGCGGAATCGCCGGCTTGTTAACCGGCGGGCAGCGGGCGACGCCTCCACCGACACCAGGAGAAGAAGGTAGGTAGGGGTTAAGCACTAGGGTGCAACGCGTCTGTTTTCACGCACAGCGAACTTCGGAGAAAGCCGCAAAAGCGAAGTTCGCAGAATGGAGGATCTGCATCTAGCTAGTTTTTGGTGCGAAATGCGGAGAGCGGCAGCTGGATAGCGGCCGCAACCCTCTTTTCGCACCACGGTCCATCGCGTAGCAGCCATGGCCCTCCTCCTCTTCTTAGTCGGCAGCCAACTTCCGGGCTATCGCGAACAGGTTGGCGCTCACGATCCCCAGCCCTACCCATCTCTCGTATCCCGCCTCGCCTTTATCCCGGCATCGGCCCAACGCTCCTCGCCGCTTACACACGCTGATCCTGCCCTCTATCCCAGCCCTGAACCTCCGCGCTCGCCGAAACCAACCTTCACGCTCGTAGTGCTTACGCTCTTCGCCCTTCGCCCCAGGCTTGGGCAAGGCCACCCGTTTTACTCCTCGCTCTCGTGCCGCCGCTTCGTTGGCCTCAGAATGCGTTGCGCGATCCCCGGCCAAAAGCCCGGGCGCCCGCCCGAAGAGGAGCTGGTGCGCCTCCAAGCTGGGAACGACTTGGCTTTCGTCCTTGGGATTGCCTTCCAAGATGCGGTAGTCGCTAATGATCCCGCCCTCTACCTCCGAGAGCCACACCTTGCGTCCGAACTCGGTAGCTTTAGTGCCACTTTTGCCGCGACGAATTATCCGGGTGTGCGCCTCGAAGATGCTCACCAGCTTCTCCTGGGCGGGCACCTGCTCCCCCTCGAAGACCCTCCGCCGCGTCTGCCCGATCACCCGCTCGACCGACTCGCTAACCTCGTCCGACTCTTCCCGAAGGGCCTCGACGGCGGCCGATCCTACCGCCAGCAGCGCTTCGCGCTGTTTCTTGGCCTGCCCGAGGCTCGCCTTGGCCACCTCCACCAAGCGCCGGTAAGCGGCTAGAGAAGCCTCTTTGGCTTCCTTCGTGCGCCGCCGGCCGGCTTCGTCGATCTTCCTCGCCAACCGCTTGGCGCTGCGAGTACGGTCCCGGAACAGCTCGTTGCCCACGGCCCGTGCCTCGTCGGCCAGGCATCGCTTCGCCTTGCGTGCCAGCCGACCGAG
Source organism: Chloroflexota bacterium (assembly GCA_030914045.1). Taxonomy (GTDB): domain Bacteria; phylum Chloroflexota; class Chloroflexia; order QHBQ01; family JADMIH01; genus JADMIH01. The sequence continues at coordinate 1,252 of JALZHG010000464.1, forward strand.
TACCCGCACCCCATCACGCAACAGGCCGCTATCGGTAGGGTGGGCGATGTTGGTCTCAACGACCGTGCCATCGATCCTGAGCTTGCGCCCGCGGGTGACCTTGTGCTCGCGGGCCAAAGCCACGACATGCTCGTGTACCCGACGCACGGTCTCTTCACCTACCAAGTTCGTCCATCGGATGAGCGTGGTATCGTCGGGCACCCGCTCCAGGTAAACTCGGCAGAACTGCCGGAGTACCAAGGAGTCGGAGACCAGCCGCTCGGTCTGCTCGTAGCTCAGATCGTAGAGCCTCCTGACGATGAGCATCCTAAAGATGACCTCCACCGGCGTGGAGCGGCGACCGAGCGTTTTGGAGTTGGGATGACGTCTGGCCAGGTCTTCCTTGATGCGTGTCAAGAGCACCTCATCGTCCAGCAGGGAATCGAGTCGGGCCATCACGGGGTCCATCTCGAGTTTGAGCTTCTCCGGCAACAGTTCGAAGATGTTCACAGGGTCGTATCGGTCGGTTATCATGACGGAAGAGCCTCCGTGATGTTAGGGATCTTTTCTGGCGATGGAATCCTAACTCAAGAGGCTCTTTTTGCACCAGAAACTAGCTAAAGAGCCGGCTAGCTAACCCCGTGTGCGGGTTTAACTGATGAGCAACTCCGAGAAGCGCAGCGGTGAGAGCCCAGCTCGTTGGCACAAGAAGACCGCCATGGTGAGATCAAGGCGGGCAGCGCCATCCCGGTGAAGTTCTCCTTGGGTGGCAACATGGGCCTTGGGGTCTTCTACGAGGAGGCTGACGGTTCTACCTACCCCAGGAGCGCACCCACGACCTGCGACTCAGCCGACCCGGTGGACGCTATAGAGCAGACGGTTAACGCAAGCTCTAGCGGCCTGAGCTACGACGCGGTGAGCGGCCGCTACAACTACGTATGGAAGACCAACAGCGCCTGGGCGGGGCTAACATTACCGCAGCACGCCGAAAAAGGTGCTCTTGGTCGGATGGAGGCGTGCCTGCAGAGCGCATCGCTTTTGACGGTAAGCACTTCGTGGCTTGGGGTCGGCAGAGGAATAGGCGGTCTTCCGCGTCCTAAGCCAGAGATGTGTCGAGGCCTGCGAACCCCATAGATCCTTACTTTGCTCTATCGGACCCGACGACCGCTCGCTGCTTATGCGGGCGAGGCTTCGTCGTCCTCGAGGGCATACTCGACGGCTTGCTCGAAGGTTATCTCCCGTCCTCGCTCGCGCGCCTCCTCGAAGGCAGCTTCGCCTAGAATGGCGCGTGCCTCGCCTACCACACGTTCTCGGAGGGAGGTGTCCGGGTTGTAGAAGTTGTAGACAGGAGCACTAACCTCTCGCAGGGATCAGGAGCTAGTCGCGCAGCTGTGCCGTCCAAGGGTGCTCGGGCGTCGTCTCCTCGAGTGCCCGCACTAACC
>JALZHG010000465.1 GCA_030914045.1 Chloroflexota bacterium
CGAATCGTGCACGTTCGCGGCGCTCACCAGGACCGCGAGCGGGATGCCGTGGGCGTCGACCACAAGATGGCGCTTCGTGCCCTGTTTGCCGCGATCCGTTGGGTTCTTGCCCGTTTCTTGGCCCCCCCGGGGCCGGCACCGCGGCGGAGTCCAGCGCGGCCCGGTCCCAGTCGATGCGATCGGCCTGGGCCAGCTCTTCGAGAAGCACCTGGTGCAGCCTGCGCCAGACGCCCGCTTGGTACCAGTCTCGCAGCCTGCGCCAGCACGTCATCCCGCTCCCACACCCCATCTCGGCAGGCAAGTACTCCCAGGGGATGCCCGTCTTCAGCACGAACAGGATCCCCGTCAGCGCCGCCCGGTCCGACACCCGGGGCCGTCCGCCCTTGGGCTTCGGCGGCTCCGGCGGGAGCAGCGGCGCGATCCGCGCCCACAACGCATCAGGCAACAGTTCCTTCGCCATGGCACCCTCCTCCATGGCTCCTATTCTGCTTCCTTGGCTGCTTACGCGACGGTTTTGTTAGGCGTACTTAAGCTGCTTCTCTCTATTACCTGGTGGTGAAGGGCGTCCATAATCACCATAGTCACGGAGACGTCGGCATACCCGAAAAACCTTCGTGCAATCTTGGCCGGTAAGTTCTTGGAGGCCAAGAAACGTATGCATGTGTCCTTGTGGCAGTGGAGGCACCCGGGGAGCGCCCGCACGCTTTACTGGGGCCCAGCTGGCGCGTGAAGACCGTGAAGAAAATGGACTCTACGCGGAAGTCACTTCCACTTAATGGTGCACCCTACTGGAGCGGTCTCCGGGGTGGCCGGCTCGCTACCCTCGAGAACCGCCTCGAGGGCGTCAATGAAGTAGTGGCTCCTCACTGCTGTCGGATCGTCGTAATTGTCGTCCACCGTGCCGTGGTAGCGCAAAGTGCCGTCCTTGTCGAAGAGGAAGATCTCGGGGGTACGCTCGGCCCCGTAGGCTCGAGCTACCTTCTGGGACTCATCATAGAGGTAGGGGAAGTTGAACCCCTTCTCCTCGGAGCGCTCCTTCATCCTGGGGAAGCTATCGTCGGGGTACTTCTTTGCATCGTTGGCGTTGATGGCGACGAGTTGCACGCCGCGAGCTGCATAGTCAGCCTGAATATCGATCAAGCGGTCCTCCCAGGCTCGGGCGTAGGGGCAATGGTTGCAGGTAAAGACCACCGCAACTGCCTCTTTGTCCGCGTAGTCCTCGAGGGCGTGGCGCCTATCATCCACGCCGGGTAGCTCGAAGGGTACTGCCTTTTCACCAAACTTTAGGTTGGCCATTTCGCCTCTCCTTTTTCGCGATGACTTCGCCGCCGCACGGTAAATATCTCTGGGACGTTTTACCACCGCCCGATCCGGTCGAAGGTTAGAGCTGGGTCAGGTCTTCGCCTGGGACCTCAAAGCGCGCCGGATCATATCCTTGGAAGGCAGCGGGGAGATACGGTGGTCTTCGAGGCGGTAGGCGCGGCAGGCCAGGGCGTAACGAGGGTCGCTCGGTGGGTCTATATCTTGCCCATCGACGCGGATGGTCGGGGAGCCGACGAAGCGCAACTGGCGTGCTTGGTCTTCGGTCTCGACCTTGAAAACCTCCACCTCGCTGGAGATGCCTTCCTCGGCCATGACCTCGCGTAGCCGCTCAAGCGCAAGGTCGTGAGACGGACACTCTTCAAAATAAAGGAAGCTCACTCGCACGAGGCCCCTCCAACCTGTTCGTTACGTGCCCCAGAAGCTCCTGCACGAACTTGGGATTTACACCTTCAGATAGGGCACAGTACCATCTATTGCAGTGCCACCCAGCTAGACTGTTTACTCGCAGTGTATGGCCGGGCCCTTACTGTTTCTTCCTAGAGCGGCCCGCGCGCCTCCTTTCCCGATCGTTCTATACTATCGCGTCCTTGTTCCGGCTCTCCTACCACGACAATGAGAAGCGCGGCAGCTCCGCTAAGAGCACGCCGCCCTGACACTGCTCTCGGACCAAGCACACTAATGATCATTGGCAACGAGGGAGCTCGATAACAAGGGAGCTGGAAAAGGTAAGGCTACTAAGAATGGTCCGAATTGTGCAGCATGGTTGCACCTGTTGGGCCATGATGATTACAGGTAGCCGCGCGAGAATGTAATGTGTGTATCTTGCGGAGCTAGTGATAATTTGCATAAGGGATCTGGGAAAGCAACACACAGGCAAATGTGCAAGACGCCGGTCTCGACTTTTTTTCACGCGGGTGTTGGTAGTGAAGGCTTGAGAATTGCGCTTCAGATCTATGACCGAAGCAGATTCGGAGGTGTCTAGAGTCTGGGCGTGCTGCTGGTCGGAGCCGGTGACTATCCGGTCCCGAGGAAGACGATGACTACCAGCGAAAGGCAAGCAAAGAAGATTCGAGACGGACGACCTGGAGCACACCCTGGGTTACTTGCGGGTCAGCGAGGTGAACCAGCGTTGGGGAGATTGGATGGCGCCGGTCATGAAGATAGAGTTGGATCCGAAGACCGAATTTCCCTACCTGCTCCCCCTACAGTGGCACATGGATTAGGCATACAGATGCGCCCGCCTGCCGCCGTTAGCGGCAACCAAGAGGAAAGAGAACGACCGAAGGGGATGAGAATGACAGCCGCCGCGATGCGACCCGTCCTGTTGAGGTGTGAGTAC
>JALZHG010000466.1 GCA_030914045.1 Chloroflexota bacterium
GCTACCAACCGACTCGAAGCATCGTTATTTTAACTGCAAAACGACGCTTTTATGGAGTGGGCGATGCCCTATCGAACCAGCGACCTCTGCCGTGTGAAGGCAGTATGACTGTTTGCTGGAGATTTCTGTAGGTTACAAATTACCTGCAAAAGACGGTTTTCCTGCGAACACACTTTTCTCTAGTTTTCAGGATATTTACTCGGGTTGCTGCACGGTTGCTGCACAGTGGCAGCGGCTGATCACGACCGTCCGCGGCCGGCACATCGGACGGGAAGCCCGGGTGGCGCCCTTATCATGTCCCTGTAACAGATCCTGCGTTCCACCTTCTCGACGTACTCCTCGACCTCGCTCTTGCGCTGGAGGCCCCGGCTGACATGTAGCGAACCTTGCCGAAAACGGCACGCTCCGCGAAGCCTCGATCGTGCCGGTCGTAGACCCAAGCGATGTTAGCGTAGGTGTTGGCGTCGCGGCCGTCGAGAAAGTACCTGTCTATTAGGTCCATCGCCGTCTCGTGGGCCTCTTCGGGCGAAGTGCTCCACTCCAGAATCGTCTTGCCCTAGTACATCCGCATGTGGTTGGGGACGTAGCCGGTGTAGGTCGCCTACGTCATCGCCGCGTTCCAGTAGGGGTCATGCGTGTCGGCGCCCTCCAGCTTCTCGCGCGTGTAGAGGTGCTCGCGCTCGTCTTCCTGGTGCTCCTTCAAAGTTTGTTTCGCCCAGCCCGGGAGGCAGGAGAAGTAGTCGTAGTCCAGACGTGTAGAGAGTAGAGATCGCTGAAGTGCTGGTAGTGCACGTTCAAAGTGTTCTCCAGAACAATCCTATCCGAGCATCCCTCGGTGAACACAGGGATCGTCTCATCGGATGGGTAGTTGACTGCAGGAAGCTCCAGCGCCATTTTCCGCGGATCGTCTGCTTCTTCGTAGGAAGCGCCTTGCACCAAATCTGTGTAATCCAGGACCACTTCGGGACCGTCGCCCACCACCTTCATAAGGCCGCGCAGCAGATACCTCATGTCCACCCCTTCGGCCAGTGGAAACTGCCCGCTGTGCCCGATCAAACCGGACGGCTTCCCGACGGAGGTACCGCGGGAGTAGGTCGTGAACGCCTCCGGCGCCGGGGACATTTCCCTCACCGCGACCCTGAACCACCTCTCGGACGGACCTGTTGACGAGAAAGAACGGGTCCTTGAGCGCGCTACCCACGAGGACGTTGTCTTCCTCGGCACTCAGCCGCATCCTTTTCAGGTGACGTAGGTGTGCCTCTCCAAAGACGTCGTCGAAAACCTCGACTCTACATAGGCGGGCTCTCACCCGCCTGATCATCCCGTTGTGGCAAGTGCGTTCGCTACGTGGTGGACAAGCTGGGCCTGAGGCTGACTTGTGGATCGGCGAAGCGTTGCTTGGGAACTAAAGGATAGAGATCGAGACCGCTGGGGTCCCGGTCGTAGGGGTACCCTCCCAGCTCCTTGTACAGCTCCCTGTACAGCTCAAGCTTCTCGCGGTCGAGTCGTACGCCAAGCCCCGGAGCTTCCGGAACCCTTATCGAGCCGTCCTGGTACTCGAACTTTCCGCCCTCTACGACGTCGTCTTCGAGATGGTGGTAGTGGGCGTCCGCCGAGAAGGTCAGGTTGGGGATTGCCGCGCCCAGGTGAATCATCGTTGCCAGCTGGATCCCGAGTTCCCCGGAGGAGTGGACGGCCACCCCCAACTGAAAAGTCTCGCAGATCCCCGCGGCCTTTACGCAGGGCCTTATACCGCCCCAGAAGGTGGTGTCGAGAAGGATTACGTCAACGGCCGGGTTGAGGATGTTGGCGGCAAGCTGCTCAAAGTCAATGACCACGGTGTTGGTCGAGAGGGGAATGTTCACCATCCCGCGAAGACGGCGCATTCCGTTCAGGCCCCAGGTCGGGTCCTCGTAGTAGTCGTTGTTGAGGTCCTCAATTGCCCGTCCGAAGCGGATGCCCTCCTCGACGCTCAAGGCCGCATTCGGGTCGTAGCGCAAGGTGTCCTCCGGGAACGCCTCGGCCAGCGCCCTGTAGCATTCCAGTTCATGGGCGGGCGGGTAGACTCCGCCCTTGAGCTTGTGAGAGGCGAAACCATTCTCCTCCTTGAGCCTTCGGGCGTGCTCCACGAGCTGTGCGGCGGTGCGGACCTCGCCCTTGCCCGTCTTGGGATCGGCGTACCGGAAGAACAAGTAGCTGGCGAAGGGCACCTCGTCGCGAAGTTTGCCCCCTAAGAGGTGGTGAACCGGAACCCCAAGCTTTTGACCCACCACGTCCAGGCAGGCGAACTCGATGGCGGCGTGAAGCTGGGTCCGGTTGTTGTACAGGCTCGCTGTGGGGTTCATGATCTTGAACCGCATCGCCTCGAGCTGAGAGGGGTCGTGTCCCAGCAGGTAGGGCTTGAGGCCATCGAAGGCGAGCTCGGCGCTCTCCCCGCCTCCTCCCATTTCGCCGAGCCCCACGAGTCCTTCGTCGGTTTCGACCTCGACGATCGTGCGGACGAAGCGGCCCCAGTGGGCGCCGTTGGCGTGCAGGAGCGGTGCCTCCAAAGGCACCGTGACCGTGGTCGCGCGTAGGTCCGTGATCTTCATGCTGCTCCTTCCCTGGTCGCCCTCATTCGGGGAGTTGGACCCCGAGCGCGGCCAGCATGCCGCCATCCA
>JALZHG010000467.1 GCA_030914045.1 Chloroflexota bacterium
GGCTCCTCGTCGATCCTGGCTCTTTGCCGCTGGTGCAGCCAATGGCTTGGTTACTGAGCTGGATCTACATACCCGGCCTCTTGCTGCTCCTCGCTTTCCTGCCGCTCTACTTCCCTGACGGACGACTCCCCTCGCCGCACTGGAAGTGGGTCGCGCTATCCGCCACCTTCCTCACCGTCGCCTGGACAATCGACTCCGCGCTCTTGCCAGGCGAAATAAAGGACTTTGGCATCGTCAATCCGCTGGGTATCGAGGCGCTGCAGCCGATCATAGGTCTTACCGACGATGTCTTGCTCGTAACGAGCCTCGGGGTCGCGATCGTGTCGGTAACAAGCCTCGTGATCCGCTTCCGCCGCTCGGTGGGCGACGAGCGCCAGCAGATCAAGTGGCTGCTCTACGTAGCTGCTGCGATCCCCGCTTGGTTTCTGGTCAATCCCTTGCTCAGCGCGGCGTTTCCCGCCTTGTCCGAGATGGCGGCATTTGGGTTGGTGGACATCTTCTTGGTCGCGGGCATCCCGATCGCTATCGGAGTTGCCATCCTAAAGTACCGCCTCTACGACATAGACCTCATCATAAACCGCACCCTCGTCTACGGCTCACTGACGGTTACGCTGGTTGCACTCTACTTCGGCGGCATCGTCCTGTTGCAGCGGCTCTTCGTCGTCCTCACCGGCCAGAAGTCCACCCTTGCGGTAGTGGCCTCGACCCTCGTGATCGCTGCGCTGTTCAACCCTCTGAGAAGCCGCATACAGTCCTTCATAGACAGGCGCTTCTACCGCAGGAAGTACGACGCAGCAAAGACCCTGGAAGCCTTCTCTGCGAAGCTGCGGGATGAGACGGATCTCGACGCTTTGAGGGATGACCTGGTAGAGGTGGTAAGGGAAACGATGCAACCGGCGCATGTCTCTCTGTGGCTGCGCCCCGATACGCTCCCGAAGGCTGAGCAGGCGGACTAGCAGCCCCTTATTAGCAGCCCCATATTCACCGAAGTGCCTGGAAGAAGAATTCTGCGAACTTCGCCTGTCCAGAGTTCTCGGAAGCTCACCAAGAGCACGTATCTTTATGGCATAGGTAGAGTACGCAGGAATGCGAAGTTCAAGGCGTTCCCCTACGGGGACGCAAGCGAAATGCGCACCACGGAGTTCCATGCGAAGAATGTGTCCCCGCCCGGGTAGAAGGCGCCTTCTTCCTTCTCTCGGCGAGTTAGCAGCATCAACGAGACACCGAAGCTGTTCACAGCCCTCAGCTCACCGCTGTAGAGCTCGGCTACCAGGGGGGTCGCGCCTTGAGGCAGCGTGCTCTTCCCCGCACCTTGGGACAGCACCACAACGGTCTGCCCGATCCAGTTCTCAGGGACGTTGACGCCCGGCAAAGGCTCCCCCATAAATACCTCCCGCACTCTCTCCCGCTGTCCAAGACAGTGTCTCACAACTTCCAAAAGCGGTGCTTATTCACCCAAGTGACGCTCCTATGGTCAAGTGGCACCGCTCCCAGCGGCGATGTAGCTCTCGTCTTATGGCCTTATCGGCGAAGAACAGGCGACGTAAGAGACCAGTACGCGGTAGGCCTCCCTGGCGACGTAGCGCTTTAGGCAGCGGATGATCTCCCGCTTGCTCTTGCCCTCCGCGGTGCGCCTTGCGACGTACTCCTTGGTGCGACGATCTCGTCTCATCCGAGCCAGACAGATCATGTACAGCGCACGGTTAGCGTCCCGGTTGCCACCACGGTTGAGACGATGCCGGACGACCTTGCCGGAGGAAGCTTCGATGGGAGAGACTCCGCAGAGACTCGCGAAGGAAGCCTCGCTTCTCAACCTCTTGGGGTTGTCTCCGGCCACGATCAGCAGCGTCGCGGCGTGGTCGGTGCCGATGCCTGTCAAAGAGACCAGCTCCGGGGCGACTTGCGCCACCAACTGATCGAGTTTTGCGTCTAGCTCGGCGATCTCTCTGGAGAGAGCCTTGTAACGGCGAGCCACCGAACGGAGCGCGAACCTGGTTGCCGTGCGAACGTCGTCGGGATCACTGCCGAGGCGGAAACGGGCACAGGTAGCGACGAGCTCCTTGGTGGGGAGCTGGCGTAAGCGGTGCCTTAGGTCCTCTGGCGCCGTAACCGGTAGGGCCCGGAGCTGGTTGGCGGCCTGGCTTCTAGCTTTCACCGCCGATTGGCGGACTGATCGCAAGACTCGGATCATCTCCACCCGTCCGTCGCCGCTCTTAGGCTCTCCGACCGCCTCGCCGGCCAACACTGCCCTGGCTGCTGCCTCCGCGTCGATGGGGTCGGATTTGCCGTTGCGCCTGAGATGGCGACGCTTAGGTCTCTCGACCTCCATCACTGAAATCCCGGCGGCCTTTAGGTGGCGGGCGAGCCCGACCCCGTAGCTGCTGGTGCCTTCTATCCCAGCGCACCTCACGGGGCCAAAGCCCTCCGCCCAGCAGAGAAGCCTCTCGTAACCCTTGGCGGTCGTTGGTACGCTCAACTCGCCCAGGCGCCTGCCCAGAAGATGGTCCACGGCCACCACCGTGTGGAAGTCCAGGTGTGTGTGTGTGTGTGTGTGTCCACGCCCAAGATCACCTCGACCTTAGTGTCCGGTCTCTCGGTACCGATCATCGTCACGTGCGCGCAGCTCCTTTCGATGTCGCGGTCACTTTCCACCCGACGA
>JALZHG010000189.1 GCA_030914045.1 Chloroflexota bacterium
GCAGTATATCGTACAAAGTCCACATACTGCCGCGATACGCATCCGGAGCTCCGGGTGAGGACGGTATCTCCGACCCGTACGGGCAAGCCATGACCGCTTACCGGGCGTCCGTGTATCAGCTTGTCGGTTACATCGACAGCCTCGTAGGGGCCCTGAGAAAAACCGGGTAGTACTCGCATGAGACCGTCGGTGTCCGACGAAGTGAACCGGGAGGTTTCCGGCCGTAGCGACCACGGTACGGGGGGTGGGCACCCTTTTGACGATCTTGCCCGAGGCCTGGCCAGCGGCAACATGTCGCGGCACAGGGCACTGCGATTGCTGGGTGCGGCTCTCGTAGGTACCGTAACGGCTTCCATCCCCGGAGTGTCCTTGGCCGCTCCTCCTGCTCACCGCCGAGCGTGCGGGGCAAAGAACCGAGCGTGCGGGCGAAAGAAAACCAGGTGCCCGGGTAGCAAAAAATGCGTCGATCTAAGGAGTGACCAGAGCAACTGCGGAGCCTGTGGCAACGTCTGCGACTCGCCGGAAGACCTCTGCTGCGACGGCGTATGTACCAACGCGGTATTCGACCGAAATAACTGCGGCGCTTGCGGCAACGTCTGCGCAGAGGGAGAAGACTGCTGCGGCGGGAGATGCGTCCCCCTGAACACCAGGGAGAACTGTGGCTGCTGCGGTTGCGGTTGCCACGAGGCGGAAATTTGCGTGAACGGGAGTTGTCAGTGCCCGGAACCGGGGCAGACGTTGTGCGCTAACGTGTGCTGCCCGGAGGAGCGCTGTATTTTCGACGAGGCAATACAGTCGTTTAGGTGCGTGTAGTGTCTGCCTTCCTGGGAGATGGGCCTTATTGATGCGCAAGTGTTCCTTTGCCAGAAACAGCCTCGTAGAGGCTCTGAGGAAGACCGGGTAATCGGTGATCCTCACGCCGCGAAAAAGACCGCTACTGGATACGTATTTCACGCATCACCCCGGTAGTTGTGGCTGCATGTGGAGGTTGGACGGCGCGTCGGGAGAGTATCGCCTGGCCGACGCCTCGAACGTTCGTACCATTCGAACCGCTCGGGGCTATCAGCCAGTTGCAGGCGTCAGAGAACCACGAGATGGAAAGGACGGTCCGACATGCGAGCGGTTGCCCTGATCGGCGGTAAAGGGACGCGGCTGCGCCCCATAACGCAGACGATACCCAAATCCATGGTGCCTTTGCGTAACAAGCCCTATGTGCACTACATGGTAGATACCATGAAAGCCGCCGATCTCGACGGTGCGGTCTTCTCAATGGGCTACCTGCCCGAAGCCATTCAGAGCTACTTTGCGGACCGGGATCTCGACGGGTTCTCGCTCGATTACGTAGTGGAGGAGCGTCCCTTGGGGACCGCGGGCGGTATAAAGAACGCCGAGGAGTACCTCGACGACGGACCGTTCGTCGCGACCAACGGCGACGTCCTTACGGGGATCGACCTCACCGAGGTTATCCAGGCCCACATGGAGTCGGGTGCCCTGGCGACGATCACCCTCACCTCGGTCGATGATCCCACGGCCTACGGGCTGGTGGAGGTAGATCACCGCCTGCGGGTCATGAGGTTCGTGGAGAAGCCGGGTAGCGACGAGGTGCGCACCAGCCTGATCAACGCCGGCATCTACGTCCTCGAACGTCAGGTGCTCAACATGATCCCCAAAGGACGGGAGGTCTCCATCGAAAGGGAGATCTTCCCGCGGCTGCAGTCCATGGGACGCTTGAGTGCTTTTGTCTCGAGTGCCTACTGGCGCGACATTGGCACTCCCCGCAGTTACCTGGCGGCGTCCAACGACGTGCTCTCCGGCGCGGTTGGTCGTGGAGATTCCTTCAAGCATCTGAGCGTCGACCAGGCGGCCAAGCTCTCCAAGGACGTCAGCTTGCTACCGCCGGTGTCCATAGCAGGGCGGTGCGAGATAGAGGCAGGCGCGACGATCGGTGGTCGTACATCCATGGGCGAAGGGTGCTTTGTCGGAGAGGGAGCGATGGTGGAAGGCAGCATCCTCTTCGACGGAGCGCGGGTGGCTGAAGGAGCGATAGTCCGGCACTCCATCATAGGGCCAGGAGCTGTAGTCGAGGCAAACTGCGTAATCAGGGGTTTGTCCGTGCTTGGGGCAGGGTGCGTCGTGGACGAGGATAACGTGCTGGACTGCGGAGCACGGATAAATTCCGGAACATGGCTACCCAGAGGAGTCATGACCTTCTGAGGCGCACGTGCGTAGCCCCGGCATCAAGAGAGATCGTAGAAAGGACCGTCGTGATAGACCACGTTCCTCACGTCGTAGAGGTAGAGAAACCCTGGGGGAAGTTCGAACAGTACACGCACAACACGCCGTCGACCGTAAAGATCATAACCGTCCAACCAGGCGGTGCCCTGTCCCTCCAGTATCACCATCGGCGCGACGAGCTGTGGGTGGTTCTGGATGCCGGTGCCCGGATCCAGCTGGGGGACGTAATCATCCGGCCTCGAGTAGGTGAGAGGGTCTTCATTCCTCGCACAACGGCGCACCGCCTTTCGGCCCCCGCCGATAGAGCAGTACGGATCCTTGAGGTATCCTTGGGTGAGTTCGACGAGGAGGACATCGTGCGCTTGGATGACGTCTACGGACGGGCGCCTGGGACGGATGGAGCCAGTGCTCAGCAGCGGCGCCAGAAAGAGCGGTCAATCTCCAGTCAGTAAGCCGGAACTTGCGGGGCGGCAACAATATCGTCCGCTTGACCAATGCCAAGATCGTCGCCTAGTCGATGCGACAGGTTTCACCGCTCACTAACATCTTCGCGAACCAGAATACAGTATGCGAGGATGATCTTATGGGATCCGATCCAGAAACGAATCTCATTGAGCAGGCAGTGCGCGAGCACAACTGGATTCGGTACACAATGCCGAAGTTCGTGAGGCGAAGGTGCCTTACTTCATCCTCTCCAAGCTCGTCTTGATGCCGGGCTTGGTCGGGCTGGCTGTGCTGGATGCCTCCGCCCTAGAGGTGCCTCTCGTAACGACGGCTGTGCCGTATCATACTCCCGAGTTGACTACCTTGAAGCCGGTACGAACAACGTGATCATCATAGAGACAGACGAGCCGGCAGGGTTTACCTCCACCGTAGCGCGCTTGCTTGAAGACGGGGTTTCGCGAGCTAGACTCGTACAGGTTGCCGAGCCTCACGAAATAAGTATACAGTCAAAGAGATGGTCGAGAGGTTCGCGACCGGCGTCATGGAGGCGCAGCGGTAGCCCTGATGAAACGAGCGATAAAACATAGCGTGCGAAAGATGTGGGAAGGCAGTCTCTAAAGGTTGTATAAGCGAACGTCAGTCGATTCACAAGCCTTGGAAGAAAAGGCACGCCGTATCGTGCGGCGGTTGGAGGAAGTAGCCAGAAACCACGAGCGCACCTTTACCTCCCTGCTCGATGCGGTGTTGATATTCAGCGGCCCAGGTACGATCTACGACATGCTGAAACCTGGACAAGAGGAATGGATGCGCTGGATGGACCGCGATAGACTCCGCGCCGGAAGGGCTATCGTTGCTGAAGTAACAGCTGCTAGGTTATCGGAACGCCGCGGACAAAGAATTGGTGTAGAAGAACTTACGGTAGACGATATCAGGATGTCTGGGCCACTTTTCGTATACAACGGGATCCCGATCGAAAACGACATGTTACGCCAAGCCCTTCGTACCCAGACATGTAAGCTGCCGGTGGAAAAGGTTGTCATCATAGACGAAGTAGAGGAAGAAGACGGGGCCATTCACCCGATTCGTCACACCGCTGACCAAGTAAAGAGCTTCTACCAGACAGTAGCAAACCCTCGAAGTCCGCTATACGGCGTGAAGAACGTCGCACTCATTGCTCACATTCCCCACTTTATTCGGATCCCGTTCTATACACGCAAATATAACGATGAGGCTATCGCTCAGGGACACAACGGATTGAATTTCTGGGTGTATGCTCTTCGTAGTAGACGAGGGGTACAGGAACCATATGTAGCATCTGAGTTGCACAAGCTTATCGCTTACGCGGAGCTTGGGTATCTTGCGACAGAACCTTCACCGTTCTCAACATAGGAGTTGGCTCTCTATCAACTCGTGCAATCCCCGCCGCGGTTCGGGCGGGAGGAGCGGTCGGATCGCCTCCCAGAGATCATCGCTGACTGGGTCTTTCGGGGACAAGCTCGGGGTCACATCGCACCACCTCTCACCTTTGCCGCACCCTTGCCCCTGTCCGGAACTTCTGTCAACGTGCTAAGAGAACCTGGCTTACCTGGCGCTGGAGCCAACGGCGGCACAATGCACTAACCCCTTTGGAGCTTGTGGACCAAGACGCCATCATCCACTACGTCATGGACACCTTCACGGGTGTTGAGGTCATCAGGCCGACCGACGGCCCTGGTGCAGGCGACACCTTTTTCTTCTATGACCCCCAGCACAACCTCGATCCAAAACGCCGCTTCCCGTTCGCCACAATCGTCACCAAGGACTGTGGCGACTTTGACAGTGTCTCAAAGCTGAACCGCCCGGGTGTGTTTCGGCTCAACATCGGCGTTGGTAGGGACGCCTTTCGTGCTCTCTTGGGCCATCTGCCCAGTGAGGACAGTTCTAAAAGCACCGACTATGACTTCGCAGCCCTGGACCGGCTGATGCCACATCCTGCGTACGCGCGGCAATCGTGGGTGTGCGTGCTCAACCCAAGTACGGAGACCTTCGAAGCGGTCAAGCCCTTGCTGGCCGAAGCCTACTCCAGGGTAGCCACCCGGCACGCCAGAAGCCAGATCAATCGCGACTGAGCTGTCGCCGCACCATAGCAGCAGCTGAGTAGCGCCCCACTGAAACTGCTTCTAAATAGAATTCTTTCGAAACGTGGTAGCCCAAACCAGTTATGGCCCGGTTCTTGCGCCTGCATTACTTCCCCGTTAGGAAACGTTCGGCATGGCCCAGGGCCGTGAACGAAAAGATGAGGGCGGCAAGGAAGATGAGTACGCCGATGGTTCCGTACACCACCGCCACGTTTTGCGTCTGCTCGATCACCAGGCCGCCGACGAAGGTGCCCAGAGGAATGGCTGACCACGACAGCACGTTGACGACGCTCTGCACGCGGCCCAGCAGCCGACCGGGCACGATCGCCTGCCATAGGCTGTTGCTGTTGATCTGAAAGAGGATCACGAGCCCCCATATCGACGCCCAGAGCAGCAGGGCAACCCAGTACCAGCGTGTCGACGCCAGAAACACGATGAGAGTCCCTCCAAGCATGATCGTACCCAGCGCCACCTTGCTGAAGGACAGGCGACGGCGCAGCGGGTTTGCGGCCAGCGCCAGCACGATCATGCCCACGCTTCCCGCGGCGTAGAGCAGACCCACCTGCGTGTCGCTTGCCCCCAACCGCTCCTTGGCGAAGAGGACGAGTTGGGCGTAGACGGTGTAGCCTACGCAGTTGACCAACGCCATCATCAAACAGACGTTGCGCAGCACCGGATGACTTATCACGTACCGTAGTCCTTCGGCGACTTCGCGCCGGATGTTCCCGGGTTCCTGCCGTGCCTCGACACCGACGTTGAAGCTGATCGGAATGAGCGCTAGCGTAAGTGCCGAGACCAAAAATGAGAGGGCATCGAGGAGCAGAACCGTCGACATCGGTACCGACGCGACCAGTAGGCCGGCCAAGGCCGGACCCACGACCGTTGCCGCCGAATAACCGGCCTGGACGCGCCCGTTCGCGGTCACCAGATCGTTTTTGCCCACCAGGCTTGGCATGGCCGCGAACTCGGCGGTGTCGAAGCAGATCCACAGCGTCGAGCTGGCGAACCCCACCACGTATATCCACCAGACGGACAGCAGTTTCAGGGCGGCCAGCAACGGGATGGAGGAGATGACGAGCGCCTGGGCAATGTTGACGAAGATCAGCAACCGTTTGCGATCCACCCGGTCCACCGCCGCCCCGATAACGAGCCCGAAGAGCAAGTAAGGAAGGAACTCGGCAACGGTTACGAGCGCCAGGTTGAGAGCCGAGCCGGTGAGCTTGAAGACCAGCAGCGGCAGTACGAAGAGGGTGAAGGAGCTACCCACGTTCGAGATGGTCTCTCCCGCAAGGAACTTCCAGAAGTCCTTGCTGAACCCCTCCCTCATTAGGGAATCATCTACTCGACGCAAGCGCGCACGTCAGCACCGCCGAGAGCGCGAAGACCTTGCACAGCTTCCCAACATCGACTATGGCCCCTCTACTTAGCCATGCCTACACGACGCCTAGTATGGTGATCTGTGGGGGCTGTTCCCATATGCCACCCGGCCATTTCTCGGCCGTTTGGCGGCTAGTTTTCGCCGATCGGCGAGCCTCAGGTATGCTGGCAAGGGTTCAGGGGTGCCGCTTGGGCTGGCGAAGCCGCCTCACGGGCCGGCGTCTTCCGTTAGTGGACCTCAGGCCCTCACCCTCGGCGACGTCCCGCCGGCAGGGAGACGCTCGGGCGGAAACCTCCCTGCGTCAAGTAGACAATCTCCCTCAGTAAAGGATTCGTAGGCTCCGCATCGCAAGGTGATGCGTCACCTTCCGGATGGTTTCGGCACCCCGCACCCGAGCCATCATGCCGGGTTTGGATAATGCCCGCCGTTGATGCGCCCATCGGGGTGCGGGCGTCTCGCTTCTGGGAGGCCTCGTTCTGGCAGTCGCCGGTGGGGGTTTGAGAGCAACGACGTTGCTGCTTCGCTGCTGAGCGGTTTGCAAAAGTAGTAACCTTGGGCCAGATCGCACCCCAGCTCTTTGAGCGTCGCCAGCTGCTCGGCCGTCTCTACCCCCTCCCCGACGGGCCGCATGCCTACCGTGTGGGTGAGGTCGACTATCATCTTCACGATTGCGTTATCCTGAGCGTCTTGCCCGAGCCCCTGCACGAACGACTTGTCGATCTTGAGGTCGTCAAGCGGGAAAATCTTCAAGGAATTCAACGAGGAGTGACCCTTTCCGAAGTCGTCGATTGCGAGTTCCACGTTCATTCCCTTTAGTTCGTGGAGCAAGCCGACGGCATACTCGACGTCCTCCATTACCACGCTCTCCGTGATCTCAAGCTGCAGGTGGCGCGGATCCAGCCCGGTCTCCTCCAGGATCTTTGCGAGTTTCTCGACCAGGTCGGATTGCCGGAACTGCCTCGCCGAGAGGTTCACGCTCGTGACCAAGCGCGAAGTCGAGGGGAATCGCTCCCGCCACTCGCGCGCTTGGCGGCAGGCTTCACGCAGTACCCACTGCCCGATCGGGACGATCAACCCCGTCTCCTCGGCAAGCGGTATAAACTCCCTCGGGCTGATCAACCCGTACGCGGGGTGCTCCCAACGCACAAGGGCCTCCATGCCGATGATCTGGCCCGTGTCCAAGAGGACCTTGGGCTGGTAGTGTACCCTCAACTCCTGGCGTTCGAGGGCTCGCCTGAGGGCGTCCTCCAACCTTAAACGCCTCACGGCTTGCGTGTACATGCCGAGGTCGAAGACCTTGTAAGAGGCTTTGCCCTCCTTCTTGGCCGCATACATCGCTACGTCCGCGTCGCGCAGGAGACTGCTCGGTTGCGCTTCGGCGGATGCAGCCAGAACGATGCCCGTGCTCGTGGT
>JALZHG010000468.1 GCA_030914045.1 Chloroflexota bacterium
CTACAGGGCCGAGCTAATGCGCCGCGAGGTGGTCCTCCAAAGGCAGCGTATAGAGGAGCTGACGACAAACGTGGTGCGGCAGATAGAACGCATGGAGGAGCTGACGGCAAACTTGGTGCAGCAGAGAGAGCAGATGGAGACGCTGAACGACAGCCTCAACTGGCTCATGCGCATCATAGTATTCGCGACCGTCGTGGGTGTACTGGTCAGACGCGTCAGACCGTAGTTCGAAGAATACTGCTCACCGTGCTACCGCGGACTTCCAAGAAGCGGCCTCTCGGTAGTCTAGGGGTGTGGCGGGGGCAGCTTTTCGAGCCGTCCCTTCAGCCACGCCACGGTGGCCCTCCGGTTGGCCGAGGTCCTCAGCAAGGTCGACGAAGGTTGGGAGAACCACCGCCGGCGCATCCCCAGGACCGTCGTGAGCCCCGGGCGTACCTCCAAGGGGGAGACTCGCGCAACCGAACGCAAGGATGCCGCCGCTTGAATCAGCGTCCTCACGCTCGCCGAGGCGGAAATTAGACATACAGGGGGTCGAACGTGGGTACAACAGAAGCTCACAAGACTGGCTGAAAAGGAGAAGACGATGACCGATAGTGATCCGAACAGAGTAGCACCAACGCCGGAAGGTGCCCAGTCACAGTGGCTTGGTATGTTGCAGACGCTGGCACAGCAGATCCAGAGGCAGCAGCAGACCTCCCAGCAGATGATTCAGGAGATGATGGATACCTACATGCAGCTCCTTAACACCCCAGGTTCCTACCTCTCCGGTCAGGCCGAGCAGCAGCAGCAAACCCTCCAGCAGACGGCACAGCAGTGGATGGAGCAGGCCCAGCAACAACAGCAGACCTTCCAACAGCAGGCTCAACAACAGCAGCAAGCCTTCCAGCAGATGACCCAGGAAGTGCTAAGTACCTACGCGCAGCTCTTCAACATCCCCGTCTCTTACGCCCAGGAAGGGTTGCGGACTGCCCAGTTCCCTATTGAGGGCTATGACGAGCTGACCGTGAACGAGCTCTCCGGACGCCTCGGTAACCTCTCTGCAGAAGAGCTCAGGGTAGTGCGCGACTACGAGGAGCGCAACAAGAACCGAGAGACGATCCTGGAGCAGCTCGATCGCAGGATAAGGGGCGGCTCTTAAGGAGCGTGGGTTCAAAGGAGTCGACGGTAGGCCGGGACGGAGAAGGCACAGGCATAAACCGCTTTAGTGACATAGAGGAGCGCAAGAGGGACGAAGTCGGACGCCAAGGCGGGCGACGAGGTTCCCCAGGAGAAGAAGGTAGATGCCTCCTCCCATCCTTAGGCCGCTTACCCACTGAAGACATGGCCTTTCTAAACTCCGTGTTACCTCCTCCTAGGAGGAACAAAGGCTAATCAAGGGTGAGAAGTTACCCTCGATAGCTCCAAGGGCTATTTAACGCAAGCGTAAAGGTCGGAGCCTCTGGGGTATAGGGCTCCGGCCCTTTCGTGGACGAACGTTCAAAAACGCTTCCTCCACGCCATTGGGCGAATAAGGGCAAGATAGAAGGCCGTACCGTTTAGCGGAGAGCAGGCTGGGGAACATAGGTCGCCCACCGAAAGGAAGGAAGGTACGCGATGACGCAGCAGGCGTCAACACCAGTCCGGTCGTTGCACAAGCTGGGCTTAGGCATCTGCCTTGGCGGGACGCTCTTCGGGCTTATCGCCCTGAACCCAACCGTGAGCCGGATCAGCGACAGAAGGGAGCGCGGGCGCGTCCTCAACGAGGCCTGGATGCGTTTCCAGGCTATCGCCACCCTAGCCATGACCACGACCGTGGCGATGTGGAGGCTGGGGGGCCTCAAGGAGGCGGAGAGCGACCTGGATGCCACCCTGGCCAGCCTCAAGAACGTCTTGCTCGGGGGCGCACTCGTCACGAGCGTGGCGTCCGCGATCGTGGGCATGAGGATCGCCCGGCAAGCCCCGGAGGGCGACACGCCGGTGGAGTCTGGGACCGAACCCGCACCCGAGACACCAGAGGAGGCGGCCAGATCGCAGCGCCTGAGCGCCTTCTTGGGCGCCGCCACGGTCGCGCTGGTGGCGGGCGTCCTGGGATTGTCCTCGGCGCTTGAGGTCCGCGCCGTGGAGAGGAGCAAGGGTACTCTGTCCCGGTTGCTTAGCTGAGCCGAATCTTGGAAGGGCCTGACGAGCCCGGCAGCTCCTGAGGGGACTGTCGGGCTCGCTCCTTGATACTTCGGGCCGAAGATGTAACCACGAGGAGAGGAGAAAAAACGAAGTGGGTAGACTGTGGCGCGACTACAACCTGAGCGTAACGGCGGCGGTGCTCTTCCTAATTACCTGGCTGGTGTACGCAGTGGTGGAGTGGTTCGACTTCAAGAACGAGATGTCCTGGTACGGGGAGCCCGTGGCGTTCGGTTCCTACCTGACGCGCTTCATTGCCTTCAGCCTAGAGAACTAGCAGTCCGAGTTCTTGCACATCCTCTTCTTGGCGTGGCTGACCTCCTTCTTGATCCACAAGGGGAGTCCGAGTCTAGGGACAGCGACGACCGGATGGAGGAGGCGCTCGAGCGCATCGAGAGGAGGCTCGACGCGATGGAGGAGACCCGGCGGAGCTAACTCATACATACCGGGCGCAAGACGGGACGTATTGCTGTTCACGAAGGGGAGGTGCCGAGA
>JALZHG010000469.1 GCA_030914045.1 Chloroflexota bacterium
GGGGTGGGGCACCCAAGCGAAGGACCCCGGCCCTAGGTGAATCACTTGGGTACGCGCATAATGTCCTGTTGGTCTCCGGGGCGGGGGTCGCGCACGAGGTAGTCGGCCTCGACCTTCGCTGCTGCCCGAGCCAAGCCCTCCGCGCGGAGCGGCATGACAATGAACCGCCCCGACGTCAACGCCGGCGCGTGGATGACGCCGATGCTTTCAAGCATTTGCATGTGGGCCTCGGGATTATCGAAGTTAGCCCGCGCGAACCTATCCGCCCGCTCCGGCGACGTGAACACGGGGATGCACTTCTCGCCGTTTTTATCCTCGATAAAGTAGAAGCTCCCGCGACCCGCCTCCCAATCCGCCTCGCTCCCCATGCCGATGACGTGGAGATATGCTTCGGTCTCCATGCTCCTCCTCATAGTCGTGGGCGATATGCCCGCCATCTGCGCCGCCTCTTCCAACTTAGCGATATTGGCATAGCGCCACGCAAATATCTTTTCGCCGTCTAACTCTACGTACATCAACTCCCCTCCTCTCTAGCCTCGTGGCGGCGGGATGTGTCCGCGCGCCTGGAAAATTCGTCCCTAAAAACGAACCCGACACCGTGTCGGGTTCGTCTCCCTGGTGGACCTCTCTCCCGGTTGCTCATGGGCAAAGCGGCACGCGCACCGTTTTAGAGGTCCTCGCCGTGGCACCTACGGCAAGGCATGCGCTCTAGCTCCTCGCAGGGGTTGCCGTCAGCGTCCTCACCCGCAAAGCCCAAGTACATCCAGCCGTCTATGCAGCCGTGGGGAGTCTCGAGCCGCTCCAGGGCGGCGTAGTGGGCCTCTACATCCTCGTGGGCGTCTCGTCGGGATGCGGCGTAGGCGAAGCCATCGCCCGCCAGCACGTCGCGGTTTACACTAGTGTCGTCCACATTCTGTATCCCTTCTGTGGGCCAGAGGCGGGGAGCGCGGGAACGCTCGCCCGCCTCAACTAATGCTTACCTAGCTTGCCTTACTCACGTCATCTCCGAACCCACCAGGCGGAACAGGCCCGGTCGTGCCGAACTCGACCTTGTTCCGGGATCCGGTTTTGGTCTCCTCAACCTTCGTCACGAATTGCTTACCGACGATGTCGTCAAGACTCTTGATCCGCTCGTGGAAGCCAACTCCGAGGCAAGCCTCATAAATGCTCCAGGCTTTTGTGCCTTGCTTGATCTGGCCGGTGTTCTCATCGCGCGTGGCGTAGTCGGTGAAGACGTAGCCATCATGCTCGGTACCGACGACCCTTAACTTGAAGGCCACCTGCGGGCCGTAGGTCTCGGTCTTCTCCACAGAGAGGACCTCGAGCTGGTGGTAGCGAGGCTGGATAACCTCTTTGGGAGCGAAATCGCTCATTAGCTAGTGGGTTCCTTTCTCAATCGGTGAATTGGTACATCCGTGACTTCATTTGTGTTACGCTGGAAGCGATCTCTTTAGGCGGCCCCCTTTCGGCTGTCGTGCCCCCGTTTAGCTGGCCGCGGCGGGGGCTTTCTCATATCTACAGCCCGTAGCATACACTAGTTCTTTTGTTTGTCTATGATTTTTGCGGAAATTACGAAAAACTTTTGGACTATTTGCTTTATTGGATTCTTGGTGCTACGATGTCGCCAGACAGAGACCGCCCACAACAGAGGGAGGATGGATGGCGAGGGTGGACTTAGGCGAGCGCATCGCCACCCTGCGCGAAGAGCAGGCACTAACACAAGCAGAGTTGGCCGAGCGAGCGAAGATCAGCCCCTCGACACTCTCTCTTATCGAGAATGGAAAAGTGCCTCATCCGCACGTTGGCACGATTCGCAAGATAGCCCGGGCGCTGGGAGTAGAGCCCCAAGATCTGCGCCGCACCGAGGAGCTGGTTCTCCCAAAAGCTGAAACGCCGTCGTTGCCTGAGTGGGCGCTGACGGCGACAGACGAATCTTTCCGTCGTACTGTCAAGGACGCGTCTACGGAGGACCTACAAGACCTAGTTATAGAGCTGGTCGGTGGCGAGCAACCCCGGCTTTTTGAGAATCATCAAGACGAAGAAGGTTCACCTGACGACCTCCATCAGCGCGTCGTAGCGTTCAATCGCGCTCTTATCGTGCGCGAAGAATTGCTGCATCGGGGGGAACAGCCACCCGAAAACCAGTTGCTCATACTCAAGAGATACATAGATGCGCTGAACTTTTCCGAAGAACCGACCGAAAGAACCGCAAGCCCATCCTCACCAACACCTGAAGGTCCTTCGGAAGCGGAGCAACGTGCCTCTAGACTTCTCCGCGCCTGGCGTGCTTACGTCTGGGATCTAGGACTTCGTTGGGAGGAAGAGCACAACCAACCTACTCTAGCGCAGGTGCGTGATGTGCTTGACGCTTTGCAAAAGTTGATTGACTCGGGGGTGTTCGAACAACCGGCAGAGACGCTGACTATAAGAGATTGGCGCGAAGCCTCGGATTGGTTCGAGATGTCAATGTTATTCAAAGGCATCGAGAAACTCCATCGCATCGCGGCGAAAGCAGGAATAACCAACGAAGAGGCCGAGCAACTTCGAAACACATGGGAAGTAATCGACGGATTCAGGGAGCAATGGCCAGAACCGGACGAACGTAGGAAACAGGCAGGCGCGTAAAACCGCCATGATGCATGTTGTTGGGAG
>JALZHG010000190.1 GCA_030914045.1 Chloroflexota bacterium
GGGCAGGCACGGGGGCCTGCCCCTACAATCTCTATCGGTAAGATTTCGAAATGAGTTCTTAGTGAAGAAGGCTACCCTCACCGGGTAGCCTTCTCTGTTTGCCTTGATATGTTGTGCGCAGTTTCTCAGCTTCTCAGCTTGTCGTGGTCGATGAGCCACTGGACGAAGAGCAGCTTGCGGTACTCTTTGGTGAGGTCGCTGTACTGCCCGGCCCGTATCTTGTCGCGTATCTCGGACATACGAGCGACTTCTCCAGGGGTGAAGCCCTCAAGCTCTTCCACCACAACCGGACCAGCCTCGACCTTGACGGTATCCTTTGCGGCCTTACCCTTTTTCGCCTTCTTATTGCTGGTAATCTCGGCCATTTAGTTTGCCCCTTTCTAGTTGAGGTCACTCGCTCGACGTACGATATAGCGCGCTAGGTGTCCCTCACTACAATTATACGAAATTCAGCCGCATTGATGTGTTTTGCACAATTGTTGATAAGTCCCCGGCCGCTCTCCTGCATTTCCTGTATTTACTGTGGGCTTTTGCTTTGTTGTACTTGTATAAAGCAAACCTTGTGCCCGCTCCATCGGTCCTTATACCTAATTAACGCAATGAGACAGGTATTAGTTTCAGACCGGAGAAGGTGAAACGTGAAACGTGAAACGTGAAAAGTGAAAAGTGAAACGTGATGAGGTAAGGGTAACACACTACGTGAAAGAGTAACAGGGCCGCCCCTAGTATATAAGGGCGACCCTGTTGCGGATTAAGTACTATGTAGCCCTAACCGCATCACGTTTCACGTTTCACGTTTCACGTTTCAGATCCCCGTTTCAGAACCCTACGGATAAATCTTGTCCAGCATCCTGGGGAAGGGGATGGTTTCGCGGAGGTGCGGGACGCCACAAATCCAGCCTACCACGCGCTCTATGCCCATGCCGAAACCGGAGTGGGGCACGGAGCCGTACCTGCGAAGTTCCAGGTACCACTCGAAGGCCTCACGGGGCAGGTTGTGCTCCACGATGCGCTGCTCAAGGAGCGTGACGTCGTGGATGCGCTGCGAGCCGCCGCATATCTCGCCGTAGCCCTCGGGGGCTATCAGGTCGGCGCACAGCACCACTTCGGGACGCTGGGGGTCGGGCTGCATGTAGAACGCCTTGGCATGGGCCGGGTAGTGGGTGATGAACAGGGGGCGGTCGTACTGGGAGGCGAGCACCGTTTCTTCATCGCCGCCGAAGTCGTCTCCCCACTGCACCTCAAGGCCGTTCTCCCTCAGGATTTCGAGCGCTCGGTCGTAGGTGATGCGGGGGAAAGGCTCCAGCACGTTTTCCAGCTTCGAGGTATCGCGCTCCAGTAGCTCTAGCTCGGCCCGGCGCTTTTCGAGCACCGTCTGCACGATATAGCTCACGAAGCTTTGCTCAAGCTCGATGAGGCCGTCAAGCTCCATCCAGGCGGCTTCCGGCTCCACCATCCAGAACTCCATGAGGTGGCGGCGGGTCTTGCTCTTTTCGGCGCGGAAGGTGGGGCCGAAGCAGTAGACCTTGCCGAACGCGAAGATGTCCGCCTCGTTGTAGAGCTGGCCGCTCTGGGCCAGGTACGCCGGGGTGCCGAAATAGTCGGTCTCGAACAGGGTGGAGGTGCCTTCGCAGGCGGCAGGGGTGAGTATCGGCGTGTCGACCAGCACGTAGCCGTGGTTGTCCAGGTAGTCGCGCACCGCCTTGACTACCTCGGCGCGGATGCGCAGCACCGCCCGCTGTTTGTTGGAGCGCAGCCACAGGTGGCGGTGCTCCATGAGGAAGCCGACGCCGTGCTCTTTGTTCGCGATAGGGAAGTCGGCCCCGGCGACCTGGAACACGTCGAGGTCCTTCACCGAGATTTCGTAGCCGCCGGGGGCGCGCTCGTCCTTGCGCACCGTGCCGGTGACCATGACCGACGACTCCTGCGTAAGCTGCCCGATTTTCTCCCAGGCTTCGGCGGGCACGTCGTCGATGAAAGCCACGGCCTGCACCGTGCCGGTGCCGTCGCGCAGCACCAGGAATTGCAGCTTCTTCTTATCGCGGTGGTGCATCAACCAGCCGCGCACAGTGACCAACTGGCCGTCGTGGTCCTTCAGGTCCGCGATATAAACGACCGGGGCCTGCCGGGTAGTAGTTTCTTCTGTTTGCATCTTGTGGGTGTCTCCTTCTGAGCTAACCCACGAATCATATCACAGCATGAGCGTGGGGGCAAACGATGCTGGTGGCTTCTAGCTCCCTGGTAGCAATTTGCTCCCTGAACCGAAGAAGTGCCGCAAACAGCCAATAACCAAATGGCTCTGGTAGAATAGGTGAATGAACAGTGTACCTTCTTCAGAAGCGGCTAAGGTTACCAGGCCGGTATCGGCGAGACAACCCTGGTCCGCCGAAAAAGCTGCTTTGGCTTTCACTACAATAATCCTGACAAGTCTGTGTCTTGGCTCGGGGTTAGCTGTTTACCTCATGTTTGATGAGAGCCCCCGGCCTTTACCGTCGTTGTACCACAATGCTCAAGACTTGACGGAGCAGATAGTGAAGCGTGAGCCACCTGCCAGCGACATGCGCGTTGTGACCTTCCTCACTCCCGACGCGGTGGACGTGGTGCAGAGGCATTACGACATTTCAATGAGGTGGTTGCGCTGGTCGGCGAGTGGATGTCACGTTATTGATGCAGGTTATAAGTGCTACTATGCTCAGCTACTTGATGGACCAAGTCGGAGCGTAGTTATCACGATGGAACCTACCTCAGAGGGTATGACAAGGGTGACTTTAGAGATGGGGTCGTATGGCGTGGACTGGAATGGTGTATTGCCTACGAAATAGAGCCATATAATAAGAAGTGTATCGCCGTAACTACCCTGGGATTAGCTCTATAGCTAACCCTTTTTCGCGCCCTCGGTTATAATTTCCTCCACAATTCCAGGAGGTGCCACTGTGGACAACATCCCCGACCTTTACAGCAACCCTTATCCCTCGACCCGGAGCGTGACTATCGCCCGCGACGGCGTAGTGGCGACCAGCCAGCCCCTCGCGGTGCAGGCGGGCATTTCTATGCTGCAACGGGGAGGCAGCGCGGTGGACGCTGCCCTGGCGACGGCCATAGCTCTTACGGTGGTGGAGCCTACCTCTAACGGCATCGGCTCGGACGCTTTCGCGCTGGTGTGGGACGGGGAGAAGCTGCATGGGCTGAACGGTTCGGGGCGAGCACCGGGCGCGCTTACGCTGGACGCGATAAAGGCCGCTGGGCACGAGGCTATGCCCACGCGGGGCTGGCTGCCTGTGACGGTACCCGGCACGCCCGCCGCCTGGCGCGACCTGCACGCCCACTTTGGCCGCCTCGACTTCGCGGACCTGTTCGAGCCTGCCATCTACTACGCCGAGGGCGGTTACCCGCTGTCGCCCGTGCTGGCCGCGGGTTGGGGCCATGCCGCCAGGGCCTACGCGGCTAATACGACGCCGGAATTCCGGGGCTGGCATGAGACTTTCACGCCAGGCGGACATATCCCTCAAGCCGGGGATATATGGGCCAGCCCCGGCCACGCGGCCACGCTACAGCGCATCGCCAACTCCAGCTCGGAGGACTTCTACCGGGGGGAGATAGCCAGGCAGATAGCAGGCTTCGCCAGGGATACGGGCGGCCTTATCACAGAGGAGGACCTGGCGGCTCACACGAGCACCTGGGTGGAGCCTATATCCACGACCTACAGGGGCTACGAAGCCTGGGAGATACCGCCCAACGGCCAGGGCATCGCTGCCCTCATCGCGCTCAACATCCTGGAGGGCTTCGACATGGCCTCCATGCCGCGCGACACCGCCGAGTCGTTTCACCTGCAAATCGAGTCGCTCAAGCTGGCCTTTGCCGACGCCCACCGCTACGTAGCCGACCCTGAGTTCTCTGACGTGCCCACCGCTCGCCTGCTGGACAAGGGCTACGCGGAACGGCGGCGCTCCCTCATCGGTGACCAGGCGCTCGACCCGGCACCCGGCGACCCTAACTCCGGCGGCACGGTGTTCCTGTGCGCGGTGGACGGCGACGGTATGATGGTAAGCTTCATCCAGTCGAACTATATGGGCTTCGGGTCGGGTGTTGTGGTGCCGGGTACCGGGGTGGCGCTGCAAAACCGAGGGCATGGCTTCAGCATGGAACCGGGCCACCCTAACTTCGTGCGGCCCGGCAAGCGTCCTTACCACACGATTATCCCCGGCTTCCTAACGCGGGAGGGCAAGGCTATTGGACCGTATGGCGTCATGGGAGGCTTCATGCAGCCGCAGGGGCACATGCAGATGGTGGTGAACCTGGTGGACTACGGCTTGAACCCGCAGGCGAGCCTCGACGCCCCGCGCTGGCAGTGGGCCAGGGGCCGCACCGTGCAGGTAGAGTCGGACGCCGCGCCCGACATCATAGAGGGCCTGCGGCAGCGGGGGCACGACGTAGAGGTAGCCGATCCTTCGGGTGGGTTCGGGCGGGGCCAAATCATCTGGCGGCTGCCCTCAGGGGCCTACGTGGCAGGCAGCGACAAGCGGGCGGATGGCTACGCGGCGGGAATTTAGAGCTTCCTTCGAGACCCAGCTTGTGCTGTGGAACCGGCTTATGTCCAAACTTTCAGTGGTAGTGTCGAGGTGCCTGGAAGCTATCTCATAGATACCGCAGCCGAATACAAGTAGCAAAGCCCCACCCTGTCATTCCGAACGTAGTGAGAAATCTCGTCCCCTAGCACCCAAATACCACCTTTCTTTCGGCCACTCTGTACCACAAGAAAGCAGTAACGTGACGGTGAGGGACGAGATTTCTCACTACGTTCGAAATGACAGGGTGGGGCTGATGTGCTCTTCTCAGACTCAGGGTTTATAAGTTAGGTTCTAGGCACCTTGCCTTTGCCCGTTAGAAGCCACCTGTGGAGCGAATAATCTGGCCGGTTACCCAACCTGCCTTCTCACTTGCGAGAAATCCGATTAGGCGTGCTGCGTCCTCCGGCAGGCCAATCCTACCCATAGGGAACCTGGGCAACAGGTGCTCTTTGATCTCGTGGGTCATCCAGCCGGTATCCGTGGGGCCGGGATCTACGGCGTTCACCGTGATACCCAGTGGTGCTACTTCGGCGGAGAGTGTGACGGTAAACGCCTCGATTGCTCCCTTGGTTGCCACGTACGCTAGCTTTCCTGGCATTGGACCTCGCCCCTGCCCCGAGGTCAGGTTGATTATTCTCCCTCCGGTCCCATTGGCAAAACGGCGCGCAAACTCGACGCTTAGCAGCATTGTGCCCCGGACGTTTACAGCATAGTAGGCATCCAGTGTCGGGGCATCAAGTTCGGAAAACGGCGCGTCTGTGGTGTCGTGCACCGCGTTGTTGACAAGGACTGCGGCGGTGCCCAGGCGCTTCTCGACCGTGTCCATAATGATCCTGGGAGCGTCCACTTCAGCCAGGTTGATGGATAAATGCTCGCAACGTACGCCGAGCGATATTAGATGCGATTGTAGCGCGGCGGGGGTATCTTCTTCAGCTCCCCACTCCATAGACGTATCGTATGGCGTCCAGTGAGTAAACAGGATGTCCATACCGGCGCTAGCAAGCTCTACACAGACTGCCGCGCCGATGCCCCTTCTTCGACTCGCACCCGTGACAATAGCCACAGGTCTGGGAGACTGTCCGGGTTGTTGGGCTGACACTAGTCGTTACTCCTTCATTCTTCCCGCCGTCAACCGGCTCTGGAATGCGGCTCTTGGACCAATCAGGTAGGCAAGCGGTCGCAGCTACCGTGAGTAGCGCGGATCGTGCTACTCTGCTGGTTTTGCACCTGCATCATTGATGACTCTGCCCTCTGCGTCGGTTTGCAACGGACCTTTGCTCATATCGAGAAGTACCAGTTGGTTGTGCCACGGATCTTGCACTACAACACACCTCCCGATCTGAATATCAAAGGGAGGCACAACCACGCGGCCACCGGCGGCAATTATTGCTTGTGCGGCCGCGTCAGCCGAGGACACCAACAGGTCGATCTCCATGTTATCGCGCTCCGTTTGGACAACGATTTCCGCGTCCGTGTCGGGCATGCGCAAGCCCGCGGCTGTTTCATCACGCCAGATCAACTCGTGGCCCAGGCGATCACGATAGAACGCAAGCCCGGCTTCAAGGTCGGGTACCGCTATCCTCAGGCAATCAACCTTCTTGAAGAGCGGCTCCGGCACGGGACCATCCATCAAAGGCAAACTAACTCCGCTGCGAAACCAGGCTCTCTATCCACTCCTGGTGCTCGGTGAAGTGGTTGGCCGTGTTGCTGTAGATCATCCCGGCTATGGGCCGCTCGTCGCGCTCGCCCGGTGAGGCTGGCTGGAAGTCGCTGTTGGCTTTGTACATGTCATCGTCGGTCATCGGCTCCAGCAGGCTCATTAGCTGGCCGTGTACCTCGCGTAACTCGGACAGTGCCTCGGAAAGCGATATATCCTTCCGCTGTTCCTGTATGGCGGCGTTTATCTCATCGTCGTCGCCCCTATCGTATATCTGCTCGTCCACGCCCAACCCCTCGTGACGTGGCTTGCCCTGCAAGAAGACGACAACCGAGCGTTCCCACGCGGCCATATGTACCAGGTGGTCCTTCACCGCCCAGCCTTCAGGGTCGCGAATCTCCGTCATCTGCCCAGGGGTCAGGCGGTCTAGGGCCTCGTTTAGCCTGGTCCAGGCCCCATCTATCGCGTTCAACAGGTCTGCTTTGGTATAGCGTCGTTCCATCGTACTCAACTTCTTCCTCCATCTGTAGGGTTAACTTGTGCTTCTCAATATCTCCCAGCCGCGCTTCTTCGCCTCAGCCTCCAGCGCCGCATCGGGGTCCACGGCGTAGGGGTGGCCGAAGGCTTCCAGGAAGGGGATGTCGGTGGCGGTGTCACCGTAGGCGTAGCACATGCTGGGGTCGCAGCCTAGCTCTCGGGCGATGGAGAGGGCGCGGTCCCGCTTGCCGGTGCCTTCGCAGATGGGGCCGTCGAATCGGGCAAGGTACTTGCCGCCTCGCACAACGAAGTGGGTGCCCTCGCCCCGCGCCCCTAGCTCCTGCCCCAGTCTGGCTATAGCTTCGTGCAGTCCCGCGCTCATCAGCACCAGGGGCATGCCCTCGTCCCGTTGCTGCTTCACCCGCTCCCAGTTTGCCCGCTTCAGTTTTGCCACCACCCTGGGAGTAAGTGCCTCGCATAGCTGCGCCACCTCAGC
Organism: Chloroflexota bacterium; assembly: GCA_030914045.1. Lineage (GTDB taxonomy): Bacteria > Chloroflexota > Chloroflexia > QHBQ01 > JADMIH01 > JADMIH01. The sequence continues at coordinate 7,199 of JALZHG010000190.1, forward strand.
CTGCGTGCGACCTACCATCGCCCTCTTGATGATGTAGAACCGCATCCGCCGCTGGTACTTCGAGGGCAGCACCTTTGCGAGCAGTCCATAGACCGCCAGCTCCGCCATCTTCCAGCGCGGAAACACCCCCATCTTGCTGCCCACCTGCAAGGATAACCGGGGCAGGCTGGCGTCTACCAGCGTACCTTCAACGTCGCTGAAGACGGCTGCGTTGGTATTGCTCATTGCGGGTTATCGCCCCTCTGCTACTATTGTAAAACGCGCCCTTAGCATTGCTACCACTCGATTGAGGTTGCGCTGGTTGCTGCCAAAGTCCGCCAGCGTGGTGGGCACTACCGGCCTGACTAGAACCTGCACGCGGCTGTAGTC
>JALZHG010000470.1 GCA_030914045.1 Chloroflexota bacterium
AGAACCTTCAGCCTGAGCATCTTGTAGACTCGGTGGCGCTCCTCAGGGAGAAGGTTTTCGAGAGCTTCGGGCACTGCACCGACGTAACGGTCCATAAGGGCTTCACCATCACGCTCCAGCTCCTCCAAGCGCCGGCGGCCATCTTCCAAGACAGCTAATTCCGCCCGAGCGGTCTCACGGGTTTCCTCTATCTCTTTTAGCCGGCCCTCCAGTTCGTCGAGGGTCATTAACCCCTTGGCCGCTTGTTCCTGGAAACCGCGGCGCATCTGGTCGGCCTCCGCGAGCCTATCGAGCCACGCCTTCGCTTCTCGGTCGGCATCCCCCCGCGTACCCTTGCGCTCCTGCTCTATCAGCGCCTCGAGGCCAGCGCGGACCTTGAGCGGGTCTTGCAGAAGGGTAGACACAAACCGCCACACCGGTGGTTCTACCTTGTTGACGTTGAAGCCCTTGTTTGGGCAAGCATCTCTGCCGTTCTGCCAGCGGTGTGAGCACCTGTAATAGAACCATGCCCCGTCCTCCCGCACCCTGAAGTCCTGGCGCATTACACGGCCGCAACACCCGCAGTAAAAGAGGCCGCCGGAGAGCTCCCAGAACCTCCTGTTGGAGGACGGTGGTCTGCGGTTATCCTTTATCGCCTCACGGGCAGCGTCTACCCACTCCCTCGGAACGCCAGGGTCTGGCACGGGCACCGCCACCCACTCCTCCGGCGGCTTTATGGTGTTCTTGCTCCGACGTCGGTAGCGCCGACCATTTTCACCCACCTCGGCGACCTGGTGCTCCTTCCTATCACGCCGGTTGAACCACCAGATGCCGTAGAGCTTGTCCTGATCCAGACGGGCGGACACTTCCGGGTTCACCATCGCCGCGACCTCCTCGAAGGTATGCGGCCGGTACACATCATCGCGGACCATTCTCCGCAAGAACGTCTGATACCAGTACTGCGCACCCCCCGGCGTGGGCACCCCCTCGCGGTCAAAGGCCTTCTTGACCGCATTCAGGGGGCGGCTCTCCATGCCGACCATGCGGAACACGCGCCGTACGACGCGCATCTCCTCCTCGTTCACTACGTAGTTGTCGCGGGCGTCGTTGTACTTGAACCCGTAGTCAGGTGAACGGGTAGGAACCACTTTGCCTTCTCGGGCCCGACGTAGCTTGCCACGCCGCGTACGCTGCGTTATCTTCGCTCGCTCGAACTTGGCGAGCTGGTCGAGGATGCCATCGGTGAGCTCCCCTTCTGGGCTCTCGTCTCCCCTATCGTTTAGGGCACGCATCTTCGTGCCGTGCTCCTCGAACTCCCGCCTTAGCAGGTAGTGGTAGGCAGGCTCTCGCGAGAAGCGGTCCCTGTCCTGGGCGAGCACCACCGAGACGCCCCCAGCTGCTACGAGATCCCTTACGCGGTCCATGCCCGGCCTCTCAAGGCTCGCCCCGCTCTGTCCGGGGTCAGAGACCTCCTCAAGAACTTCGTACCCCTCCCGGTCGGCGTACTCGCGGAGCGCCTCTAGCTGTTGGGCTAAGGAGTATCCGCTCCTTGCTTGCTCGTCGGTGGAGACGCGGGCGTAGAGGATAGCCCGCTTGGGGCCGTGACTATTCGTGCTAGGCATGATCAGCCCTTCGTGAGCTCGCGAGGGTCAACCCCGAGGGCATCAGCGAGCTTCCGGATAGTTCTGAACCGCGGATCTACCTCGTCGCGCTCGATCCGGCTCACTTGATCCCGGCTCACCTTAGCAGCCTCGCCGAGCTCGGCCTGGGTCATCAGGCTCTCTTCGCGTAACGCCCTCAGTCGCCGGCCTATCTTCACGGTCTCCATTGTAGGCATCCGTCCTCCTTTCTGCCGCCCTTTACTCCGTGTTTCACTGTACCATAAAGCAGCACGAAAGTCTAGTTAAATTCTTGACAAACGCATACATAAGCCTCATAATTAGGGTGTCAGATAAATAGTGGCCCCGCAGGAGCGGCAACTCCCCGGGACCCGGCCCACAGAAAGGGGATCAGACTGTGGACGAGAGAATTCTAGCGCAACGCGCGCAACCAGCCTCTAGCGACCGCGAGAGCAGCGGAGAGCGCAATTGCTTCTACTGCTTGGAGGGTTGGGTATTCCTCGGCTCACTGGACCATGACGGTGAGGAGGTAGTCGAATCTATCCGCTGCCGTAAGTGTGATGGTACGAGCAGGACCAAGAGCGGCTAGCCGTTTCCCTCACAGGAGCATCCTTTGGGGAATCCTAGCCTCTCTAATGCCCCGCTACAAAAATCACTCATCTGAGGGATGCGTCGGCTTCTACTCTAGCGGTACGCTGCTGGGTGTCGCGTAACGCGGGTGGTATCCCTCCGCAAGCCGGGGAGGGGGGTCACGGTAATCTACGATCCTTCGCGTCCCAGGGAGGCAAAGGTGAAGATCGGATCGACGCTACGTTTTCGCCCCAAGATGTTAGTGGTGGCAGGAGTGGGAGCTCTCTTCGTAGTGCCGATTTCCTTGATTGTCTTTGTCTTGCTGATCTTATGAACTACCCTGTAGCTCCTAGCCAACTGACCGGGTCGGGGTCCTCCGTGGTCCCGGCCTTTTTGTTGCTAAATCTAGCCCACAGTGCTCCTCTCAGCTGTCCGTCGGATACTTGTCTCTGACTACAGCGCGCTACGCTACATGGCC
>JALZHG010000471.1 GCA_030914045.1 Chloroflexota bacterium
CGCTTTAATGGGCGAACAGCCCAACCCTTGGGACCTACTCCAGCCCCAGGATGCGACGAGCCGACATCGAGGTGCCAAACCATGCCGTCGATATGGACTCTTGGGCAAGATCAGCCTGTTATCCCCGAGGTACCTTTTATCCGTTGAGCGACGGCCATTCCACAATGTACCGCCGGATCACTAGTCCCGACTTTCGTCCCTGCTCGAGATGTCTCTCTCACAGTCAAGCTCCCTTGTGCACTTACACTCGACACCTGATTGCCAACCAGGCTGAGGGAACCTTTGGGCGCCTCCGTTACTTTTTAGGAGGCAACCGCCCCAGTTAAACTACCCATCAGGCACTGTCCCTGACCCGGATTACGGGCCGAAGTTAGATGTCCAAAGTGACCAGAGTGGTATTTCAACGATGACTCCACCCGAACTGGCGTCCGGGCTTCAACGTCTCCCACCTATCCTACACAAGCCGAACCGAACACCAATATCAAGCTGTAGTAAAGGTCCCGGGGTCTTTCCGTCCTGCTGCGCGAAACGAGCATCTTTACTCGTAGTGCAATTTCACCGGGCCTATGGTTGAGACAGTCGAGAAGTCGTTACGCCATTCGTGCAGGTCGGAACTTACCCGACAAGGAATTTCGCTACCTTAGGATGGTTATAGTTACCACCGCCGTTTACTGGCGCTTAAGTTCTCAGCTTCGCCCCACCGAAATGGAGCTAACCGGTCCCCTTAACGTTCCAGCACCGGGCAGGCGTCAGTCCGTATACATCGCCTTACGGCTTCGCACGGACCTGTGTTTTTAGTAAACAGTCGCTTCTCGCTGGTCTCTGCGGCCACCCCCAGCTCAGAGCGCGAAGCTCATCACCGGATGTGGCCCCCCTTCTCCCGAAGTTACGGGGGCATTTTGCCGAGTTCCTTAACCATAGTTCACCCGAACGCCTCGGTATTCTCTACCTGACCACCTGAGTCGGTTTAGGGTACGGGCCGCCATGAAACTCGCTAGAGGCTTTTCTCGACAGCATAGGATCATCCACTTCACCACAATCGGCTCGGCATCAGGTCTCAGCCTTGATGTGCGACGGATTTACCTACCGCACGGCCTACACCCTTACCCCGGGACAACCACCGCCCGGGCTGGACTACCTTCCTGCGTCACCCCATCACTCACCTACTACCAGCTCGGGTCACCGGCTCCACCACTCCCCCTCACTCCGAAGAGATCAGGGGCGGCTTCACGGGCTTAGCATCACTGGATTCGATGTTTGACGCTTCACAGCGGGTACCGGAATATCAACCGGTTATCCATCGACTACGCCTGTCGGCCTCGCCTTAGGTCCCGACTTACCCTGGGCAGATCAGCTTGACCCAGGAACCCTTAGTCAATCGGCGCACACGTTTCTCACGTGTGTATCGCTACTCATGCCTGCATTCTCACTCGTCAACCGTCCACAACTCGCTTCCGCGGCTGCTTCACCCGGCAGACGACGCTCCCCTACCCATCCACACACCCGTTGGGGCTTCTGTATGAATGACACGACTTCGGCGGTACGCTTGAGCCCCGCTACATTGTCGGCGCGGAATCACTAGACCAGTGAGCTATTACGCACTCTTTCAAGGGTGGCTGCTTCTAAGCCAACCTCCTGGTTGTCTCTGCGACTCCACATCCTTTCCCACTTAGCGTACGCTTAGGGGCCTTAGTCGATGCTCTGGGCTGTTTCCCTCTCGACCATGGAGCTTATCCCCCACAGTCTCACTGCCGCGCTCTCACTTACCGGCATTCGGAGTTTGGCTAAGGTCAGTAACCCGGTAGGGCCCATCGCCTATCCAGTGCTCTACCTCCGGCAAGAAACACACGACGCTGCACCTAAATGCATTTCGGGGAGAACCAGCTATCACGGAGTTTGATTGGCCTTTCACCCCTAACCACAGGTCATCCCCCAGGTTTTCAACCCTGGTGGGTTCGGTCCTCCACGAAGTCTTACCTCCGCTTCAACCTGCCCATGGCTAGATCACTCCGCTTCGGGTCTTGAGCGTGCTACTCAAACGCCCTATTCGGACTCGCTTTCGCTACGGCTTCCCCACACGGGTTAACCTCGCAACACACCGCAAACTCGCAGGCTCATTCTTCAAAAGGCACGCAGTCACGACGCGAGGAACAAGTTCCCCGCGCGACGCTCCCACGGCTTGTAGGCACACGGTTTCAGGTACTATTTCACTCCGCTCCCGCGGTACTTTTCACCATTCCCTCACGGTACTATCCGCTATCGGTCACCAGGGAATATTTAGGCTTAGCGGGTGGTCCCGCCAGATTCACACGGGATTTCTCGGGCCCCGTGCTACTTGGGTGTCTCTCAAACGAGCCGCTGATGTTTCGACTACGGGGGTCTTACCCTCTACGCCGGACCTTTCGCATGTCCTTCGCCTACATCAACGGTTTCTGACTCGTCTCATGGCCGGCAGACCGTAAAAGAGAGATCCCACAACCCCGCACACGCAACCCCTGCCGGGTCTCACACGTATACGGTTTGGCCTCATCCGCTTTCGCTCGCCACTACTCACGGAATCACGGTTGTTTTCTCTTCCTGCGGGTACTGAGATGTTTCACTTCCCCGCGTTCCCTCCACATACCCTATGTGTTCAGGTATGGGT
>JALZHG010000472.1 GCA_030914045.1 Chloroflexota bacterium
AGTTGTGGGCGCACGCAACTTTTCGGCGGTCGCTGCAGGAGCCGGACACGGTAAAAGTGCCGAGGGCATTCGTAGAGCACCTAACCGAAACGCTTTGCTATGCGGCCTGAATGGATAAAGTCGAGCCTCGAAGAGATGTCTGAAAAGGTGTCAGGGCCGGTTAGGGACAGAGTGCTTCCGGAGACAGCAATTGCTCCTTGAGCGTTTCGGACAGCCAGGCCTCGTACTCGTCGGGCGACCACCCCGACTCCTCCACCAGCTCCCTGTAGAGCTCCGCCCGGCAGAGGGCCCGCAGGATGGCGGCCGCTCGGGCGAAATCGAGATCCGGACGCAACGCCGCTTCCATCCCCTCGACTATGCGATCCAACGCCGCCCTCCTGCCTCGTAAGGCCTCCCTAAGCTCGGCGGCCGCCTCCCGGTCCGCCGCCGCCGCGCCCTGGTAGACGGCGACCACGGAACTTCCCGCTTCCCACTGGCGACGGGAGGCGTGGGCAACCATCTCCAACCGTCGCTCGGGATCGGGCTGCCGGCTCGCCTCCTCGTTGATCTCTCTCGCGTGCGTCCGTTCGTGCCAGGCCTCTCTTATGGCCCGCAGGATGGCCCTCTTGTTCTTGTGGATGGCATAGACGGTGCTCACCGCAACGCCTGCCTCCTTCGCTATGGTGTCCATTGTGGTGGCAGCGTATCCCCTCTCCAAGAAAAGTTCTCGAGCGGCGTCCACGATCAGGCGCCGCGTCCAGAGCGCCTGCCGCTGGCGGTGAGTGAGTTCCATTTCCTTGCCTGCTTCTTCCAACTCTTTTGGTTCTCCCTCTTGACATTGCCAACGAAGTCATTGTAGTATCACTACATCGAGTATAGCATAACTACAAGACAAGGAAAGGAGGAAGCAGACGTGACTATCGAAGAACGGAACAAGGCCCTGACGCTCAGGGGTTTTGAGGAGATGTTCAACGAGGGCGACCTTTCTGTAGTCGACGAGTTGGTAGCCGACCGCGGTGAGGATCATCAGGAGGCGCCGGGGACGGACTTCGCCGAGCACCTGAAGGATGTCATCAAGAAGATGCGGGCGGCGTTCCCCGATCTGCACTTCGAGGTGCACCACATACTGGCCGAGGGGGATATGGTTGCCAGCCGCTCGACGATGACTGGCACACACGAGGGTCGCTTCGAGATCGGGCCGTTCCGGGACATAGCACCGACCGGCAGGCGGGTTGAGGTTCGCCACATGCACTTCTTCCGCTGGGTCGACGGCAAGAACACGGATCTGTGGCACATCATGGACACGTCCGCCTTGATGCGGCAGCTGGGAGCGGGTTCCCAGCGAACCGGCGCGTCGGTCTGAGGGTTTAGCTTCGGAAGTGCCTAGTCTTCCGTCCTTTAGACGGGCACCTAGGGCGGAGTGGTCAGTCCCTGAAAGATGCAAGTGGAAGGAGTGCGTACATGGCAGCCCAAGTAGCTAGGGGAACGGGAGATGCCAGGAGGAGTACCTGGATCAAGGTGTTGGTCGTTACCCTCATCGCCGCGGTCACTGCTATGGTGGTGGGTCCCATCCTCTGGCCCACTTCAGATCCACCGCTCTTCCACGAGCCCACTGCCGCGCAACTCCCCTTCTTCATAGTCCTCCAGGTAGTGACGTGTTTAACCTTCGGGCTGGGCGTTTCGTTTCTTCTCTTCGGGTGGGCGGTGGTGCGCAGGGTCTCCGACGAGTGGAAGCTCAGGGCGTGGTTGATGTACCTGAGCATCGGCTGGTTGCTGGTCTCCTGGTGGCCCCATGGCCACCTGCATCAGCACAACGGAGACGACGTGCAGGGGCTCTTGTACATCGAGTACGGCTTCCACGTAGCCCCGATGCTTGCGGGCCTCATCGTGGCCTACTGCTTCTTGCCGTTGATGCGGGAAAGGAGCGAAAAAACGGCGCCCGCAAGGTAAGCGAGCGGCTAACTCCCTACTTTCACGCGCGAGTCAACCGCGCCTCACCATGAGCCGCGTCATCGCCGCGTATACGAAGGCCTCGGTGGTCGCGCACAGCCTCTCGTGATCCTCGCCCATGCGGCGGTCGTGGCACAGTCAGGCGAAGGTCCTTTCCGCGACCCAGCGCCGCGGCAGCATCTCGAAGCCCCGGCGCGGGAACATCTTCTCGACATTCGATGTTACGTCCCTCCTTGTGCCACTCCCTCGCCCAGGCGAGCACTACCTTTTCAGGGGTGGGCTTTGGGGAGCGAGACGCACGACCTCGACGCTCAGGCCGAGGGAACTCTCCGTCCACTCCTTGCCGCGTCCCCGGTAGCCGGCGTCCACCCACAGCTGAGACAAGCGTGGCGCCTCTGCCCGTACGGACTGCAGCAGCAGCCTTAACCCGTCTTGGTCAGGTACCCCGGCGCTGTGGACCTTCGCCTTTAGGAGAAGCCCCTCGGTGTCCACCAGGATGTGGCGCTTGCGTCCTCGGACCTTCTTGCCGCCATCGTGACCACGCGCCTCGCCGCCCACCCCAGTAGTCTTTGCGGACTGCGAGTCCACGACCCCGGCGCTCGGATCGGTACTCCTGCCAGAGAGAGCCCGCAGGCGCTCACGGATTGCCCGGTTAATTCGCTCCCAAGTGCCGTCCACCCGCCACCCTCTGAAGTAATGATACCACTACTT
>JALZHG010000191.1 GCA_030914045.1 Chloroflexota bacterium
TCTTTCACCAACCGCGCCGCGGCGTCTATGAGGTGCTCGCAGTTGTCCAGCACCAGCAACGTGTGCCCGGACCTAAGGTAGTTACAGAGCGTTTGCGTGAGCGAACGATCCGGTTGCTCACGGACGCCTAGAGCCGCCGCCACCGCCCGCGGCACGAGCGTGGGATCCGATAGTGGCGCCAGCTCCGCCAGCCACACCCCGTCCGGGTAGGATCCCACAAGGTCCCTGGCCACCTCCAGTGCGAGGCGCGTCTTGCCCGAGCCGCCCGCCCCGGTGAGGGTCAACAGCCGGGTCATCGAGAGGGTGCGCTTGACGTTCAGCACCTCGGTCTCACGTCCGACGAAGCTGGTAAGGGGGACGGGCAGGTTGTTGGGCGCCGCGCTCGCGGGCTCCCCAGTCGGGCGAGCAGGGTAGGGCGGTGGGGCCGTAGGGGACTTCCCGGCCCGTATCTCCTCGTACAGGCGTCGGCTGGCATCGGTGGGATGCACGTCGAGTTCTTCTGAGAGGGTCTTACGGAGCCGCCCGTACTGGAGTATTGCCTCGTTGCGCCGGCCGTTCGCGGCATACAGGCGCATGAGCCCCATACGTGCGGCTTCGTGAGCCGGCTCTTCGGCCGCCGCCCGCTCGAGGGCTTCGACCGCTGGTGCGTACTCCTCGCGCTCCTCGTGGAGAGCTGCCAGCTCGACCAGCAGCGTGTGGTGCAGGCGCCGTAGTCCCTCTCGCTTCTCTTCCGCCCATGCTTCGTAGCGATCCTCTGGCAAGAGCTCGCCGGTGTAAAGATCCAAGGCTGCCCGGTGCGCCGCCGGCTCCCGGCTACGACGGGCGGTGGCTGCGGCGCCTTCGAAGGCTTCGACGTCTACCCACGGTTGCCCGTCCGGGCACAGCGCTACCAGTTCCCCCCTGAGCCGCAGGCAAGGGGAAGCGGCGTTCGCCTGGCTACCTTCGAGCACCTTGCGGGCGAGGTGGAGCGTGCGGTGGAGGTTGTTGGCCTGGGACTTGGCGTCGAGATCGGGCCAGAGCACGTCCATGATCCGCTCCCGGTGCAGCCGGTGCCTCGGTGCGAGGGCGAGGAGCTTGACAAGACCCTGCGCCTTGCGCAGACGCCACGTGTCACCTCCGACGACTCGCGATCCTACGGATACCTCGAAACCACCCAGCAACCAGACGCGGACGGCCTCACCTGTGCCGTCCCGGATGCTACTGGGACCGTGGTGGGCGTGAACCGCGAATCGATGGTGCGTCATCCTCTGTTCCTGCTGCAGGAAAGCTCCCACTCCCGCCCTCATTTCCTTAGCTCGCCCTCATACACCCTTGAGCGTAGCGATCAGCAGGGGTCAGAGACATCACCCGAAAGGGTGATCGGGAGGGTGATTAGAATAGCGAGGTCCTTCTTCCACAAAGAATGGGTGGGGCGCCTGATCAGAGACCCTCGATCTTCACACCATACTACACCCCGCAATTGGCGCGAGACGTAGGGGCGGGTTTGAGACCCGCCCCTACGCCTACGGGATTCGTTTTCGTTGGGTGATTCACCCGGCGATCTGGGTCCGGGAATGGAGGCGCAATCCGCCATCTACGTACGGGTGTAAGGGTATACTTCAGGCGTAAGGGCCAATCGGGAGAGGAGGGTCCGGATGTCCGAGGAGAGCAAGCAGAGATCCTTCTGGGACAGGCTATTCAGCATCGAGTACCATTCGGCGCGGGAGGAGAGGGTCATCGAGTACATCACCCACCGCCTCCACGACGGGGTCAGCCTGCAAGAGATCCTCGAGGAATCGTACGTGCGGCGCCTCGCCTCACCCGTGGAGGTAGAGGAGATCTGCTCCAAGCCCGAACTGATCCAGGCCGCCCGCGAGCATATGGAACAGTACTTCCGCTCCGAGGAACTCGACCCGCGTCGACGCCCTCGCTGATACCACGCCCCGGACCTGCTTCCGGCCACCGAGGTTGTATAATTCTCCGGTTACGAGGCGTACAATGGAGGCCGGGCCTTTATCTATCGCTAATCGGTCTGTTCCCGCATGGTGTACTACGCCGCTTTCGTAATGTACTCCGTGGTGTACTGCGGTATGCGCTAGGTCATAGTTCACGCTCCCTCCATTGGCTTTTGCAATGTGTCAAGCTTCCGCTGTAGCTTCTCCGCCTTGCTCTCCCTTCCTATTCGCCGTAGGTGGTCTACCTCTTGCGGCCATGTGGCTAACGCTTCCTCTGGCGTAGCGTGTTCACCTAAATGAACGTCAACCTTGAACACGGACCTCCGCTTGCCAGACGGTCCCTGCATCCTCTAGGCTCTCCCCTACTGAGATGATGCAATGCTTCGTTCGATAGCGGCCTCAAGTTCTACAGTTCTTTCTCGTAGCGCGTTAGCTTCGTGCTTCAAGTCCCTTGCAGCCAACACGTAGAACACACTAGACACCGCAAGGGTTATTGCTGCACCAATTAGAACCGACAGCCAGTCCATACCTGTCCTTCTAACTTCGCAGATTACTGCAATTAGTATGCCCTTAGGAGTGGCGCTTGATACACGGTCAGCCTAACCAACATGAAGATAGCGTTAAGCATTGTAAACATCATTTAAACAGAGGTTGTAAGCAGCAGCCGATACGTTAGAGTTTCGTCTGCGAAAGCCGGTGCCCGTATCTGGGTGATAGGTGGGGAAAGGGAAAGGAGGATATGGGCACCGATTACTACCTTAGTATCCTATATACCGATGTAAGGCTATGTGTTCCGTAACACACATGGGCAGAATTTCTCTGCGCTAGACTTCTAACACTACCGATATACGGGAGTGTTGGGGTGCTTCAGAGCGGGTTGCACTTGGTGGTGAGCGCGGATAATGAGGCTCGTCTGGCGTGGTTGGAGGGTGCATTGGACTACGCCTTCGTGCAGCGGAAACCGGAGCTTTGGGCTTACCTCGAAGCAGTTATGGACGAAGTGCTCTTTGAGATGGAGTCATCCGACCCTTTGTAACACGCTTCACGCGTGGGCAGAGGGTACATCTATCTCATGCAACGTTTAGCCCTCCCATCAGGCTATAGCCTCGAACGGGATGCCGACGTGATTGCATTGCTGCGTGACGATGGTTCGACGGTTGCGGTGTTCAGTGTGAGGGGTGTTGATACGAAGGAGATAGAGCGAGATGCAAAAGAGGATGCAGCAAACAGATAGCTGCACCGTACACTTACGCTATGGCAGATGATTCGGTACTAGACGAGATACAGGACAACACACGCGAAGCTGGTCAACGCCTTCGAGCATCGCTCAATCTGATGCGTTCGCAGAGCATGACCGAGGATGGAAACTACGCTGACCTGACTATGCGGTTACGTTCAGCATTGGCGATGGTAGAGGCAGCTTACGTCGAGGCAAAGAGGCGTAGGGAGATGTAGCAAACCCTTCTGACCGTGGGTCAGCCCAAAATGGGCCAAACTATGTAGTGTACCGTTGCTCTTATGTGCTACTGTCAGCACAAGCCTGTTCCGAGCTTCTCTGGAGGGGGATTAGATGTGGCTCGGAGCAGGCTTGCTAATTATCGCACCAGCATCGTAACGACGTTGTATCCATCTCCTTAAGTAGTGTGAACACACTTGAACGTCGCGGGGGCTATGGTGAAGAGTACGTACACCGAGGCAAGGCGTAGATGTGCGAGTAGAGGTTGATGTACGCCAGCGTATAGCCCTCGATGCTGCGAGCTACGTACACCAGATAGACAAGTCCTTCAGCTAGGAGGGGTAGTCTACGCTGCTCTTACAGTCCCGCCACAACAGCAAGAAATCATTAGTGTGCAGAGATGCTCAGGAATACCGTCTTCAACCCGCTATGCCGTTGTTACCATTCTGTGAGCGGATACCGCCCATAGATGAGGGCCGGGGGCCGAAAAAATCCCAAGTGGGGGGTGGGGTGCTTGGTAGTGGTCTAATGTTCTATGAATGGATTCTCTGAAGGGGCCGGGGTCTTTCAGACCAGATTCTCAGATTCAAGGTTAAAGGGTAGGCTCCAAACAGGAATACATCAACCGGATTAAGGATTTACGTGGAATGCAGGCGCTCAGAGCTAAGACATTGAAGCTCCTTCAGAACGGTTGCAGCGTTCGCAGAGTAGCCCCAACCTAAGATGTAGTAGGTAAACTTCTCGTTAAACGCAAAGTATGGTGATTAAAAGGTGTAGTCACGCTACACAATTTGATGTATGCTAGGGTAGGGAAGTAATTATATGGGCAGGGCCGATGGGGTTCGTTCCCGACGCTATCGGTGGATACGGGGGTGGACCTCTTGGAATCGAACGAAGTACATCCCGGTTTGATGGTGCGCGTGAGGGAAGGGTACCGGAAGCGTGAGTTCGACGGTATGCTCGGTACCGTAAAACAGACTTTCGGTAATCCAGACTATGTAGCTGTGGATGTTCAGCTTGACAATGGACGATTAGAGTTGTTCTGGCACCACCAACTGGATAAGCTAGACGAGGAAGCCATCAGAGCCTACCGCTTGTAAAAGAGGGCGAGGGTTAGTCGTCCCGCGGGCCGCAAAGGTAGCTACTTCGCTACCGCCGTTTCCTATACTTCTCAGCTCCCCCCCCTCTACGGACGACTTCTATTTGCGTCCGGATGGACCTGAGTTCCTCTACGACCTCGTCCCGTTGGCGCAGCACCCGCCGCCAGCGCAACTCGTTCATATGGTTGTGGGTGTCGTCCAACCACTTGTCCATCTCAGACACCGTGCCGAGCAACGTTTCGGAGCGGTCCTCCAATTTGAGCAACTCGGCGTGGCGCACGCACAGCAGGTACCCATTCAACCGGACCTCGCCTGGCCTCTGGCACTGTTCTCCTATAAGGGTCTTGTCGATTTCGCAGTAGGGATGCTGGTCGGCGGTATGCTCGTTGGCACCTTCTTGGGGCACGATGACTCGCTCCCTCCGGTCCGAGAGTACCTCGCCAGCTAACGGAACGTGCCCGAAGGCCCGAGTCGAGGGGAGAAGCGTAGCCAACTTGCGGCGGCTTCGGCCCCAGTAAGGCATCTACCTTTTACTGATCGTAGCCACTGTATCATGTTTGCCTTCCCCCGTTAGCACGAGGCTAAAGTGATGGTAGATGTTCTCATCCTGTCTTGACATACGAGAACTCAGTTAAACGAGGGCCGCGCAGAAGAACCCCCGCAGCCCTCAGACGATGGTCTAAGCTACACAATATACGTAGAGGCTACGTACATCCCTTCAAGCAGCATCGAACGGCAGCTCCTGCTTCAAGCAGTCTATGCACCTGCCACGCTCACAGCCGCTTTCTGTATCACCTTCCTGATGCTCTTGACCTTCTTGGCCTACTTGCGCTTCTTGACACTCTTGACCTCCTTGAACCTTTTGGACGAGATACCAACGCCATGGGCCGTTAGGACCGTCCTTCTTCGACTGAACGGGTAGCTTTACGTTGCGCGTTTCAGAGGGTTCTTCAGAAGATATCTGGGTTTGACCCGCTTTCGCGAACCGATCAGAGTTAAGCGATCAGGTTCCGTGAAGGGAGTCAAAGATGGGCAAGACAGGCAGACTCTACTCGCCTGAATTCAAGGAAGAAGCCGTCCGGCTGGTTCACTCCTCCAACGAGAGGCATCCGGTAGCGAAGATAGCCCGCGATCTGGATGTCTCTCCCGAGACTCTTCGCAAGTGGGTCAACCAGGCGGAGATCGACGCCGGAGAGCGTGAAGGGCTCACCACCGAAGAGAAAGAAGAGTTGCGCCGCCTCCGTAAAGAGGTGAAAGTCCTCAAAGAGGAGCGCGAGATCTTAAAAAAAGCGGCAGTGTTCTTCGCCAGGGAGGAGGACCTCCGAGCGCGCAGGTAATCTACACATTCATCTAGACAGAGAAGGCAAATCACCGGGTAAGCGTGATGCGTAGAACCCTGAAGTTTCAAAGAGCGGCTTCTACGGCTGGCGGGACAGAGCGCCTTTGGCTCGGGCTCAGGCAGATGCCTTGCTTTCTTGGAGAAGATAGCCCGCATCCACAGAGATAGTCGCGAGACCTACGCAGCGCCGAGGATCCACTTCGAGCTGAGGACACTCGGAGTAAGATGTGCCAGAAAGCGGGTGGCGAGGATGATGCGGCACAAGTGGGGCTCTTCGGGTGCGGAGGCCGCAGGAGGAAGGCTCGCACCACTGTGCGCTCACAGAGCGAGCGTACCCCTCCTGCCCCGGATCTCGTGAAACGCAACTTCACCCCGGAGGCTCCGGATCGTCTGTGGGTTTGCGGGCATCACGTACGTCAGAACCTGGGAAGGATGGCTTTACCTCTCATTCGTCCTCGACACCTACTCCCGGCGGATCGTCGGCTGGTCGATGGCAAACAATCTTAGGACGGAGCTGGTTCTCGACGCTGTGAACATGGCTATCTATACTCGCCGACCCTCGCCAGGACTGATTCACCATTCTGACCGCGGCAGCCAGTATACGTCTGTGGAGTTCGGGAGCAGGCTAAGAGAGGAGGGTCTTCTGCCGTCGATGGGATCGGTGGCTGACGCCTACGACAACTCGATGGCCGAGAGCTTCATCTCGACCTTGAAGCGGGGTAACTCCTTCACCGTTATTCATGGGCGAGCCATCAGGCGGCGAGAACCGCGATCTTCGAGTACATCGAGGGCTTCTACAACACCAGGAGACGACACTCCGCCCTGGGGCATCTGAGTCCTGCAGAGTACGAAGGGGTTAGACTGAAAGGAGGAGTTGTGGCTTAAAGTCAAACAGTCCGTGGAGACGGGGCAAACCCAATGCCACCTAAATACGCTTCCTTCGCTCACTTCTGGTGTCCTCCACAGGTGTCAACGCCTACTCTAGGCGCGGGAGACAGTGAGGACTTGCGATGGATAAAGGAGTTCTCTGAGGCCACCCAGGTTGTATAATTCTCCGGTTACGAAGCGTACAATGGAGGCCGGATGCCGATCTACGAGTACAAGTGCGAGAACGGTCACGTCTTCGACGTGATGCAGAAGCTGTCCGAGGACCCTCTGGCGTCCTGCATGGAGTGCGGGGCGCCTGTCAAGAAAGTCCTCCACCCTGTGAGCATCTCGTTTAAAGGCTCGGGCTTCTACTCCACGGACTACAAGGGCAGTGCCCCCAAGGCCGAGACCACAAAGAACGGCGACTCGAAGGATAAATCTAGCTCCACCGACAAGGGCGCCGAGAAGAGCGGCCCTTCGACCGAGAAGGCAGCCAGCAAACAGGATTGATGAAGATGCCCCCGAACGCGGAGGAGCCCAGGAGAGAGCCCAACCCGGAGGGGCCCGTCCGGCGTGCCCTCCGGGCGATCGTCCTCGGGACCACCCTCATCTTCGTAATCGCAGCGCTCGGGATCTCCTCAGCCCTCGTGGTTTATACGGCCTGGCTCCACGACCTCCGTAACGGCCTCTTCGCCCTCCTTTTCGCCATCCTCAGCGCCCAGATAGCCCTCAATTGGCTCCTCTGGAAGGACGACGAGGACGACCCCGAAGAGGCCTGACAAAGCCACTTAGTCGCCCTCCCAAGCGCAATAAAGCCTCTGAAAAGTCCTGCAAATTGTACCTC
>JALZHG010000026.1 GCA_030914045.1 Chloroflexota bacterium
GCAGGTTACCTACGTGTTACTCACCCGTCCGCCACTATTCCACCGAAGTGGAACCGTTCGACTTGCATGTATTAAGCACGCCGCCAGCGTTTGTCCTGAGCCAGGATCAAACTCTCCAAACAAGAACATATTAGAACCCCTCACGAGGTTCCACCAAGTTCGATTTGAAGGAACTGACTTCTGTTTCTCTGTCTTGTGGATCTCTCCACTCTTCAGTTGTTAAGGTTCAGGGTTTTGTGCTCCGTT
The DNA here is from genome assembly GCA_030914045.1 of Chloroflexota bacterium. Lineage (GTDB taxonomy): Bacteria > Chloroflexota > Chloroflexia > QHBQ01 > JADMIH01 > JADMIH01. The sequence continues at coordinate 247 of JALZHG010000026.1, forward strand.
CCGGCGCACATTTTCTATTATATCAAACCCCATCAGCCTTGTCAAGTTTTTTCTTGATTTTTCCTGAGGAACTTTTCGGCTTTCGCCGTATCCCTCAAAGGCTGTCGAGCAAACAAAAACCGGCGTTTTCACACCGGCGGGACGCACAAACATATCACCTCAGCGGCTACTATGAATGTTTATCCTCGCAAGCATTGCTCCTGTGTTTGATTATTAACCCTTACCGTTGCCGGCTCAGTTATTATACGAAACCCACACAGGCATGTCAAGCAAGTTTCGGGGCTATTTTGGAGCAATTTTGTGAATGGACGATGGACGATAGTAGGAGACGGAACCGCCAAGACGCAGAGGACGCCAAGAGCGCGCAAAGAAGATTATGGGTTAGGTGTATGGCTGCTACTCAGTCCTCAGTCCTCATCACTCCCATCGTCCATCGTCCATCGTCTCTTTAGAACTCTCCCTTGCCATGTGTTGTATCTTATAGGTAAGGCAGGAGGGGGATCTAATTGAACACCACCTTTCGAGTCGCGCCTTTCAGCGTGACGAACTGGATTTGGACCGGCACTTACTTCGTAGTGCTCGCCTTCTTCGTGTGGCGCATGGTTTCTAATGGCGCTACCGACCCGTTCGACGTTGGCGTGTCGGTGCTGTTGAGCGTCTTGATAGTGTTCGGCTTCGTCCGGTCGGTACGCGCCTACCACGTGACCGACCGGACGATAGAGATAGCTCGCACTCTCGCGGGCCGCGTGCGCCTGGACAGGGCCGAGATAGCCAGCATCGAAGTCAGGCCCAACCTCGGCGCGTTCTTCAGCAGGTCGATCCTGGCTACGGGCGGCCTGTTCGGCTGGTCCGGCAAGGCCCGCATCCGCAACCCCACCGACATAGATTCGCTGGAGGCCGAGGTATTCGGCACTAACCCGGCCAACGCCGTACTGGTGGAGCTAAAGAGCGGCCGCAATGTGGTGCTCACGCCCGCCGACCCGAAAGCCTTCGTAGCCGCCGTGCAAGGTCCGCAGGCGAAGCAGGGCAGCGGGCAGAGAAAGGGGAGGAAGTGATAATAGACGATAGACGATAGACGATAGGAGTCTTTCATCGTCCATTGTCTATCGTCCAAACCATGCCAGACTCTCCAGTGCAACCCATATCAGGCGGCGTCGCTATCAAGGTGTTTGTCGCGCCTCGGTCGTCGGCCAACAAGCTAGTGGGTGAGCACAACGGCGCTATCAAGATAGCCCTCACAGCGCCACCGGTGGAGGGTGCCGCGAACAAGGCGCTGGTTGAGTTCATGGCGAAGCTGCTTGGGGTGCCCAGGTCTTCAGTCAGCCTGGTATCTGGGGAGACTTCCCGGCAGAAGATGGTGAGGGTGCTGGGAGTGAGCGTGGAGCAGGCGGTGGAGATACTGATAGAGTACGGAACCGCCAAGACGCCAAGGACGCCAAGAACCCGCCAAGTGGATTATTGATTATTCACCGCAGAGACGAAGAGGACGCAGAGGGCACGCAGAGATTGTTATGGTTAGAAAGTGGAAGGAGCAGCATCTTAGCGCACAGTGTAGCTCCAGTAAGAACACCCTCAACTCTTCTCCGCGTAACCTCTGCGTCCTCTGCGTCTCTGCGGTGAATAATCAATAATCCACTTGGCGTCCTTGGCGTCCTTGGCGTCTTAGCGGTTCCGTACCCTGTCTGGTATTCCTACCGGTGTGCGATGAGCCTACGGGAAGAAGGGTGAGCCGGTGAGGGGTACGGTCTTATCCACTATCTCTACCTTCAGGTCATCGAACCACACCTCGCCCTCGCCTTCGAGCGACATACTGACGCTGATATAGAGGCTGTCGCGGGGAACGTCCACCACTAGGCTGTACTCCTGCCACGTCTGCCTACCTCTTACCGTGCCGGTGGGGATCTCGGCCAGGTTCGCCGCCCTTGCATTTCCCGAATGAGCGACCACCCGGAGGAGCACGTTCTTTGAAATGTTGTCGCTCCTCATGTAGCCGCTCACACGTATGCGCTGGTTTCGGAACTGGGAAGGATCGAACCACTGTTCCAGGCGGGCGGTGTCGCTGTCACTGGTCAGGTTAGAGGTCGATTTTATGTAGGCGCTGGCCGTGCCGCCATGCGCGTCCTTGTCGTCCAGGCCGATCTCGAAGCCCGCAGGGTAGTTGCCGTCCGCCAGCCACGCGCCCAGGCCCGCCTCAAAGTCGAGATTGGTAGGGCGGTCCTGAAGCTGAGCTCCGGTAGAAGCCGGTTCCTCACCCACTTCCTCTATACGCACGTCGTCCACCCACAGTGTGCCCCCACCATCGATAAAGGCCCCGAACGTAAGCACTACATTCCCCTGTGGCACGTCCATGACCATGCTGTACTGGGTCCAGTTGCAGGTCGCGGGTATCGGCCTTGTGTAGAGGTCGTCGTGCGCCAGCCTGAGAGAAGCATCGCCGTCGACTCTGTCTTCGAGACCGGCGTAGATGGTAGCCCACCGCCACGCGTTCTCGGTCTTCACGTACGCCGTCACCCGGACGCGCTTGCCCGCATAGCCGCTGAGTTGGATGCTCTGCTGTACGTGGGGCGGCTTCTTGTCCGTTGAAGACGTGTCCCCCTTTCCGTCCAGGCGTAGGCTCGACGTGCCATCCTGGAATACGGTGGTATCGAGCCATACGCTACCCCGCTCGCCGTGAGTTTCCCAACCGGCCAGGCTCTCGAAGCTACCATTGGTGAGCTTGCGCGTGACCAGCACGGGCACGTCGTCGCCCACCTCTTCCAACCTTGCCGCGTCTATCCAGACCTTACCCGGCCCCACCAGTCTCAGGCCAAACGTTATGCTTGTGCTGCCTGGCGGCACGTCCTGCGTGATCTCGTAACGCTCCCACTCCCTGGTGCCCTCTATCTCCCGGTTGAGATTGCCGTCAAACCGCCCGAACTTGGGCATGTTATGGCTCGTGGCAAGCCACAGTTCGGCATGGTCCTCCACAGCTTCCGCCTTGACGTACGCCGAGAAGCGCACTCGCTTACCGGCCAGCTCCGGCTGGTTGACCATCTTGAGCATGTACGCATCGCCAGACGAATTGGAAGGGAGCAGGGTCAGGTATGCGCTGGAAGTGCCGCTGTAGGTCTCGCGCCGGTCCGAGCGCATTTCAAAGTCATACCTGTCGTTACCCTGTAGCCGCCAGTCACTGGAAGCCATCTCAACAATCAGAGTGCCTGGAACAACCACGGTAGGTGTGATTAGGGCTGCGGATTGCACGGAGGTGGGCACACCCGCCAGGGGGAACGGCCCCGGCTGTCCGTCCCGCGCCCGCACCAGCATGTAAGCAGCCGCTACCACGCCCAGCACCAGGCAAGCCACCAGGGCGAAGGGCAGGAAGGAGGACTGGCGCTGCACGCGTGTAGGTTTTACGCCCCTGGGGAGGGGCATCCAGTCGTCACCGACGGTGGACCTCTGCTTGTAAGGCTTGGCCGAAGTAGGAGTGCCGGAGGTGTTGAGGAGATGCGGGGGAGGCAGCATATCGAGGGCGTTGTGCCGGTCCAGCCTGGGTTGGAGGGCGCGCCAAAGCTCGGCGGGCTGTCTGGTGTCGGCATATTCTTCTTCGAAATGCTCCCGGAGCAGGCGCTCCAGTTGCTCGTCGGTCATCTCTTCCTGGCTCATACCCCACCTCTACTTCTACCTACCTACCTATCTACCTCTTGCCTTGTTCGACGCGTACCTGCCTTTGGAGGCGCAGACGCAATGTTTGTAACGTGCGGTGCAGGCGAGACTTGACGGTGCCCAGCGGCACGTTGAGCAGTTCGGCTATCTCGTCAAGCTGTAAGTCCGCGTAAAAGCGCAGGGCGAGCAGTCGCTTGTGCTCGCCGTCGAGAGCCTCCACTGCTTCTTGCAGGTCTTCGTAATACGCTTCAATCGCGCCGAAGGGGTTCGCCTGGAGTTGTGAAAGACCGTCTATGCGGTCGTAAAGGACTTCATCAAAGGGGACGCTGGTGAGCTTGCGCCGCCGGGCCACCATACGGCAGCGGTTGCCCACGACGGTGAGCAGCCACGGGCGAAACGGCCTACCAAGCTCGAAACTACTAAGACCCCGCCACGCATCGAGCCAGGCCTCCTGCACGGCATCTTCGGCGTCCGACCTGTCGGAGAGCAGCACACGCGCGGTACGCTCGGTGAGCATACCGTATATCTCCACCAACTGGCGGAACGCATCCTGGTCGCCTAGACGCGCCCGCCTGATAAGGTCGTCTTCTGCCATTTGCAGGGGGCATCTCCTCCCACAAGAGCGCCGCCAACAGCACTTACTACAATAGAGTATGCGGGCCCGGACCGCGAAAGTTCCGGGATAGAACGCCGGAATGGCTTAAGTATATACAACCGCCTCTAAACGCCAAGAGGAACAAAGAATTGCACCGCAGAGACGCAGAGGACGCGGAGGTTACGCGGAGAAGAATGGAGGGTATTCTGCGCGAAAAGGGAGCATCGTGCTGTACGATGCTCCCCTTTGCACGGGGCTAAACAACCACAATCTCTGCGTACCTTTGCGTCCTCTGCGTCTCTGCGGTGAATGAAAACTATTCCCTTAGCACTATCCCTGTGTATTGGGCGTGATACCTCTCAAAGCGGCGTCTGGTCGGGGCGGCCGCGCCAGAGGGCGTAGATCATGATGCTGTCTACCAGCCAGTGAGCCACTATGGAGCCTGCGAGGTTGCCGGTGCGGTGTCGCACGAGGCCGAATGCCACACCCGCGAGGCCCGTGGTGAGCATGCCGCCTATGACGGCCAGCGGCTGCACGAAGGGCTTGAGGAAGCCGGGGAGGCGTGCGGCGGTGGCGAGGTTGGTCTGGGCGGCCGTGGTGTAGGTCACCGAGAAGTGCCAGCCCGCGAACGCAGCCGAGGCCCCGGCCAGCGACCCGGCCAGCGAGTGGTTGCGGCGCAAGGCGGAGAAGATGAGGCCCCTGAACAGCAACTCCTCCAGCAGGGAGATGTTCACAGGCACGCCCACGAGCAAGTCCTGCACTAGCTCGCGTCGGGACATACCGTGGATAGGACCATACTCAAGGGGCGTGTCGAGCAGGATGGGCCGGTAGAAGAAGATGAGTGGCGGGATGGAGAGACCCAGGCCGACCAGCGTGCCAACCAGCACCGATTTTGCCAGGCGGCGACTCCCCAGGCCGACACGCGCCAGGCCACCAGGTCTACGGACGGCATAGGCAAGCATCAGCGCCACGAGAGCCGCGTTCACCCGCCGGAACATCAGCTCCGGGTTCAGCCCCCGCCTCGTGGCCCACCAGGGTAGAAGGTTGCTGTACGCGAGTGCCAGCGTGGTGAGAACCAGCGCCTCACGGTCCGAGGGGTGAAACGTGAAACGTGAAACGTGAAACGTGAAACGTGAGGGGGCTTGTGGAATTTCATCTGGTGGGGCGGAAGGTTGGGCGTTATACCAGCTTTGCGTCTCTCAGCTCGCGTAGCGTTTCGTAGAAGGCCGTGGCGGTGAGGGCCAGGTCGTCCTCGGTGTGGGCGGTGGACATGATGCCGGCGTGGCCGGAGAGCAGGTCCACTCCGCGATTGAGCATGCCGGATTGGAAGGCGGCTTTTACATTTGCATCGTTGGCTTTGCGCAGCGTGAGTACGTCCGCCGAGCCTTCCAGCAGGGTGCCGTCCTTGTTGGCACAAGCGCCTTTGCCCAGGAGGACGTGCCAGATGGGGCCATCGCCGTAGACGCAACTCCCCTCTATGCCAAGCTGTGCCAGGCCGCTGTTCATCTCCGCTACCAGGCGGCGGCCCATGTCGTCTATCTGGCGCTGAGGCTCACCCGTCTGCGCTACCTTGAGCATGGCGATACCGGCGCTGGCGCTGAGGGGATTGGCGTTGAAGGTGCCGGGGTGATTGATGCGGCGGTAGCGGTTCCACTCGGCATCGCCGGGGCGGAACTCGAACGCCGACATAACCTCGGCCCGCCCGACCACCGCGCCGCCCGGCAGGCCGCCCGCCACCACCTTGGCGAGGGTCGTCACGTCGGGCGTCACGCCGGTCATCTGCTGCACGCCGCCGGGGGTGTAGCGAAAGCCGGTCACGATCTCGTCGAAGATGAGCACGATGTTGTACTTATTGGTGAGGTCACGCAGGCCCTGGAGGAAGCCGGAGGGCAGCGGGATGGTGCCGTATGAGGCCCCGGTCGGCTCCAATATCACACAGGCAATCTGGTCGGCTTGCTCCTGGAAGATGCGCTCCACCTCCGCGAGGTCGGTAGGGGCCACTATCACGCTTTGCAGCACCGAGTCGGCTATGCCCACGGACGAGGGCACGTCAAAGGGGGCGTGGAAGCCCGCGGTCATGGCGTCGGACCAGCCGTGGAAGTGGCCCTGGAACTTGAGGAACTTCTGCCGCCTGGTGTGGGCGCGGGCCAGCCGCACGGCCATCATGGTGGCTTCGGTGCCTGAGCCGGTAAACTTCACCCGCTCCGCTGAGGGCACAATCGCCTTGATAAGCTCTCCCCACTCCACCTCAAGCGGGTGCGAGCCTCCGTAATGGGTGCCCCTGGTTATCTGCCCCTGCACCGCCTCCACGATAGCCGGGTGGCTGTGGCCCAGGAGAAGCGCGCCATGTCCCATCCAGTAGTCTATGTACTCGTTGCCGTCCACGTCCCACTTGCGCGAGCCGTGCGCCCGGTCTATGTAGATAGGCTCCACCTCACCAAAGAAGCGATTGTCGTGCGTCACCCCACTGGGGAAGACCTCGAGGGCGCGACGATACCATTCGTGCGAGCTGGTATGCTCGTGAGATACATTCTCATTAGCTGATGGGCTGGTGTGATTGGTGGTTCCGTGCATTGTGAGCAGGCTCCTTAATGCAAGCAGTCGATACCACCTGGTCTGGGTATCGACTGTACTCATTCCTCGTGCGCCACCTACAAGTCATTCCATTCCGAGACGGGTAAGGTGCGCCCGGTGATACCTTCTATCTCCCGAATCATGAAACGCAACTGAGGTACAGAATATTCAACATTAGAAGGAATTGCCAGGCGACGTTCCTGGTAGACCATGAACTGGTGACGCGTACCAGAAAAAGGGCCATCGAAACCCAGAACGCGCAGGCGTCGTACGAATTCGCTCCGCTTACAGGGCCTCCACCTCATCATGCTCAGGGTCCTTGTTCAGGTCTATACCACCGACCACCGGCAACGCATGGCGAAGCTTGAGACCTACCAGCAACCAATCCTCTAAGGTGGAATGCAGTTCGTCCTGGCATTCGCGCAACGTTTCGCCAAATGCCAGGACGCCCGGACACGATGGTATGCGGCCCGCGTACGTTCCATCTTCTAACTTATCGTACGTGGCCTCACTCATAGCACCATCCACGTAGTCACTGAGAACATAACGTACAGCCATTGTCGCAACAATCCTACTTCTTGAACAGCCGCAACAGCCCACGCAGGAACAGCAACCCTATCGCGGCCGCGCTACCGAAAAGGGCGAAGCCCCTCCACGTGGGCGGCGGCTCCACCACTTCGCCGCTGGGCGGGGAGTAGGTGCGCATGCGCCACCAGAGGCGAATGATCTCGCGGAAGGCGCGCAGCACCACCTTAAGATTAGCACCTGACTGCTCGCCCGCCTGCCTGGGATAGTGGTACACACCGACCTGGGTAAGTGTGCAGCCCTGCACTTTGGCCTTCGCCAGTATCTCGGTGTTGATGAGCGCGCCCGGCGACTCCAGGTTGATGCCCTTGAGCACGTCGGCGTGCATCACCTTGAAGGCACAGTCGATGTCGCGCACCCGTATGTCAAACATCAGGCGCACGGCCATGCCGAAAATGGCGGCGTTTAGCAGGCGGTGGGCCGGGTCATTGCGCTTGATGCGATAGCCCGCGACGATGTCGTAATCGGGGACATGGGGGGTCAGGCGGTGGATGTCGTTGATGTCGAACTGCCGGTCCGAGTCCATGAACATGATGTAGTCGCCGGTAGCCGCGTTGAAGCCGCTGGTGAGGGCGGCACCGTAGCCGCGATTCACCGGGTGGTTCACGACGCGCACGTGCGGGTTCTCGTGGGTAAGTGTCTCCGCGATTTCGAGGGTGCGGTCCTTTGAGCCGTCGTTGACGACAATCACTTCGTAGTCTGAGAAAGCGGTAGGGAGCACTTCGGCGGCCTCTTCAACGACCGTCCGTATGTTCGGCTCTTCGTTGTGGGCGGGCAGCACCAGCGAAATCTTGCCCGGCACGAGGTTATCACTAGCGGGAGCGCGCTCTTCCGTCTCTGGGCGCTCAAGGGTCTGGACCAACGGTTCCTCCAAGCTATCGCGTCGTCGCGTATTGGCCTACTGGCGCTACGGCATTGCTGGCATACCGTCATAGCGTCACAATTAGCGCGGGGTGTATGCCACCTCCCCACAACCTACTATAATTAACGCACAAAGTATGCCCACGTTACCAGCATGGTCAGTTTATAGTACATCCCAGTGAGCGTCAAGCCATGCAGGAGCCGCATCACTCCTCGATAGCGCCTTTCACCCAGTTGATGTCCGTCACCTTGCCGCCCAGCATGGTGACCGCCACCAGGTCGATGCGCCAGGGGACCGCTTCGGGGTCGAGGTTGTGTGCCGCCATGTAAGCATAGGCCGCCGAGACCATGCTGTTGGCTTTGCGCTGTGAGATCGAGCCTTCCGCCAGCCCTTCATGCCCGTGCCGGGTGCGTACCTCAACAAAGGCCAGCGTGGGCGACCGGTCCATTGAGAGCGCATCGGTGCCCATCGGCCTGGAGGGGCAGCTTGCGATTATGTCAACTTCACCGGGGTTGGCGTACCAGCGGCGGGCGAGGATGGTGCAGCCTCGGCGTCGCAGGTAGAGGGCCGCTATGTCCTCTCCCCTACCGCCGACGGTCCTGCGCTGGTTGTCGTCATTATCATAAGGCATTGTCGTCAGAGGAAGCTGATTTTCACACGCTTGACTGTTTTGCTTTGAATTGCCAAGTTGGGAAGTTGCAGCCCTTCTCCTGGCTATGTAGGCAACGTGAAGGTTGAAGCACCGGAGGGCCAGGGCGAGCGATTTGAGGCTCTACTGAGGGAAGCTGGGTATGAGGTGCGTGGTGGCGGCAACCTCCTCGAAGCGGCGACTAGCTTTTGACCTTATGGCCCGTTAGAGACCTTCAAGCGGATGCAGTATGACCACCAAGCTATTCCGGCCTGCGTCAAGAAGTTCTAATCACTCCACTGCACTTTATACAGCCCGACCTAATATCGGCCCTCTGAGGCCACTACGGATGCTCCTAGACGGTATTAGATTACGATCGGTGAACGATGCTACCATTGGCGATAATGCCATCGAGAATACGGATAGCGTCAATGGTATTCGTTACTGGCCCGAAGTTGGTTGGTTGTGCGCCCGCGTCCACTACACTCGGACCGAGGGAGAATACTTGGTCATCTGCTCGCAAATTCCGGTCATGAATGTCGTGCTGCGTTACCTGTATAAGCTGGTAGTTGGAAAACTCACCACATGCCTTCTTCGATACCGCGTCTATGCTTTTCACGCCATAGTTCGCGTTACCTGCTGTGGTAACAATTCTGATTTCAAGTCCACGATCTAATCGTGCCAGATACAAATCATAGAAATCAGACTTCACATAACGGTCAAAGTAGTAGAGTTTCTGGCGAGCGGGCCATATGGCATCAAGCATTCGATGATAAAACGTGAACGGCATGTCCCGCTCGCTAAGTGTAAACTCCCATGTCACTGGAACCATGTCAATCAACTTGTAGAATTGCTCCTCGACAAAGGTGGTTAGCTGACGAAGCCGGGAATGAAGCATATCTAAATCGCTGTCGGGATTAGCTAAATCGTAGCGAAACGACATGAAGGTACTGCCCCAAATATGTACTATGTTGTCTCGGAGAAATCCTAGATGGCCCTCTTGGACGGAGGCGAAACTTCCTGCATGGTTCCACCAATCCCGTTCATCTTTCCCCAATACAGCGAACGCTTGAAGAAGTGCCTGTCGGCTTGGAGTTGTTTGTTGATTTGCTAAATCTCGGAGCGGGCGCAATATAAGACCAAATTCCATAGTTAGCCGCCGCTTCTGCTCCATCTTACTCAGGCTATCAAAATCGTCCATAAATAGGTCCCCTTCCCCCTCAACCTGTTCAATTATTGACCTCTTCACAGGGGTTGGCGTACCAGCGGCGGGCGAGGATAGTGCAGCCCCTGCGTCTCAGGTAGAGGGCCGCTATGTCCTCTCCCCTGCCGCCGACGGTCCTGCGCTGGTTGCTGTCGCTTTCGTCAGGCATATATGCGCCATAGGGTGGTCATTCGCCCTGTCCCGGCTCGTCTTCAGAAGCCGCTTCTCCAGGCGGGGGCCACGGCAGGCCGAGCATTATCGCCTTGATGGGAGCATACGAGCGCCGGTGCAGGGGCGAGACACCCAGCGTGGAGAGGGCGTGCACGTGCATGCGGGTACCGTAGCCTTTGTGCTGGGCGAAGCTGTAGCCGGGGTAGTCGGTATCGTGCCCACACATGATGTGATCGCGGGCCACTTTGGCGACGATGGAAGCGGCGGCGATGGACATGCAGGTGGCGTCGCCCTTGACGATGGGGCGCTGTGGTATGGGCATCGAAGGCAAGCGGAAGGCGTCGAGGAGCAGGAAATCGGGCCACACGCCCAGGTCGCGCACCGCCCTGGACATAGCGAGCCGGTTGGCAGGTCCCACGCCTATCACGTCCACCAGCCCCGGCGACACGATACCCACGCCGGTAGCGAGAGCCAGCGACTCTATCGCGGGCAGCAGTTTCTCGCGTATCAGGGCGCTGAGCAGCTTGCTGTCCTTTAGGTAGGAAAGCGCCTCTAGCAGATCGTCCGCCGTGCCGCTGGAAATCACCTCGTTGGGGTGCCGGAAAATCACCGCGCCCGCCACGAGCGGCCCCGCCCAGGCCCCGCGCCCGGCTTCGTCCACGCCCGCGATGAGCCGGTAGCCCCTGGCATGTAGCTCAAGCTCGTTGTTCCAGTTAGGGGTGGTTTGTTTGGTGGCGCGTGGCGTCCTGGGGGAAGTGCTCATTTCCGCGGTGTGTGCTCTCATGCGGCAATTTTAGCAGGTTGGCCTGCCATGCCGAAGGATATCGACATCCAGATGGGAGCAGAACCCGTGCCTAAGCATGCCTGCCCGCAAAGTTCCCGGAGAATCACATAAAGGGCTGCGGACAGTCACGTCCACAACCCTTTACTAACAGGCTATCGTGCCTTACGAGTTCCGAGTCCCGAGTTCCGAGTTACGCGTTGCGCTCAGTCTCGGTGCCTTCGGTGTCACCCTCAGCCGCCGTATCCTCGGTAGTGTCGTCGGCATCGACCTTATCGGCAGCCTCGACAGCCTCAAGCTCGGTGGCCTCGTCGTCAATCGCACCTTCGTCCGCGGCCGTGGCTGGAGTCACGTCCTCGACGGCAGCGGTGGGAGCAATCGTAGCAGCAGCGGCCTTGTTCTTGGCACCGGGTACGTAGCGGCGCTCCTTGATGCGGGCAGCCTTGCCGGTGAGACCGCGCAGGTAGTAAAGCTGGGCGCGGCGCACGACGCCACGGCGGATCACTTCAATCTTCTCGACACGCGGCGAATGGAGCATGAATGTGCGCTCGACGCCAATACCGTGCGAGGCGATGCGGCGGACGGTGAAGTTCTCGTTGATGCTGCCACTGCGGCGGCGCATTACGACACCCTCGAACACCTGGGTGCGCTCGCGGTTGCCTTCAACTACCTTCACGCTGACGCGCACCGTGTCGCCAACGCCGAACTCGGGCACGGATTCTTTCATGTTCTCGGCGGCGAGCACTGTTAACGCCTGGGTGGGTTTCATTGCGGGAGTATCTCCTGGATTCTTTGACAATTACATACGACCTGTTTTTAGGCGCGATTTTGATTATACCACAAGCATGTCGCGTGCGCAACATCTTCGTTACACAATGGACTACCCGGCTGCTTAGCTAAACGAGAGGCCAGCCCATTGTCCGCTTGGTTTTGACTGTTCTATAATGAAAGGTCGCTCAGGTGAGCGTGAGGCGTTGCACTATACTGCGACGCATACTGGTCTGAACCGAGAGGCACGCAGATAGACACCGAAACAGCCAACATATATAGCCACGGACAGGCGCGGGCGGAGGCAAGGACCCGGCGCTACCGAAGGCGCGTGCTCGCCGTCAGGGCCATGTCGGGCGAGACCGCGTGGCTCGAAGGCAATATTACCTGGCAGGGCGGGCGAGTGGCGTGGGAGAGCGACCGTGGGACCGTCACCCCAAGCGTACACGAGCTTGCCATAGCGCAACGCCGCCTAAACCAGATCGCCGGCTTCCCGCATGCCTCCGAACGGGCCCTGGGTGACGCGCAGGCCTGGTTGTCCAGGCGCATGTCCCGCCTGGAGCTTGCCAAGTACTTCACCAACATATACGTGCCAGACCTGGAAAGTATCGCAAGGCGAGCGCGGGCAGGAGGCATAGAAGAAGTCCGCAAGTTGGTGCCGCTTCTGACTGTGGAGGCGCTCTGCGTTAGCGGGCTTCCTGCATCTCCGGGTGCAGCACTGGTCGGTGCGGGCCGGCAGGCTGAGGCCAGCTTGCTGCAGTACCTCACGGCCAGAGATGTGCCCCACAGCGGACAAGCCATGTCGGCGCTCGTGCTCGGAGCTATCTACAGGCAAGGGGGCGACCCTTCTGCCCGCCCGGAGATGCCACCAACACGCTCAGGCAGCGAGTGGCTACGCCGTGCCTATGACTATGGTCTCAAGTCAGGCTTCCCCAACGACCCTGCCATCATCCTGGGCCTGCTGGCCACGGAGGACGGGGCAAAGCTGGCCCGCCGCTATGCAGCCATCGAGCGCGCGCCCGGCCCTTTCGCCCTCGGAGCAACCACCTTGCGCGAAATGCTCTTCGCCGGAACCTCAGCACAGGCCCTCCTCGAAACGGCAGAGGCCTTGCAGACCGCCACGTCGCTCGCCGAGCGCATTTTGGACTACCGTGAGGAGCTACCGGAACTAACCGCCTACAAGCGAGACGAGCGACATGAGACGGCCAATAGGCTACGTGACGAACGCAAGCAAATAGTGGATGACCTGACGGAGGTGATACACAGCTACGTAAGGATCGCGCCGCAACCGGAAGTTGTGTACGGTATAGTTTCGTTCTGCAACGTAGCCCTGGGCCTGGGTACCCTCTCGCGCAGACTGGGCACTTACATGTGCAACCAGTTGCGCCCCGGCTTGCGCATATCTTCCGGTGCGATGAACCTGTATCTAGAACTGCTGGCACATAAGCAAGAGGTGTGGTGCGATGAGGATGCATGGCCCGCATGGCTGAAGTCGCGTAGCCTCAACGAGAAGCTAGACTTCCTGGAAGGCCTGCTTGCCCGACCGACCGCCGACATGCTGCGCAATTGCAGCGATCCTGAGATAGTGCGGCAGGCGATCGAATTGGACGCCGAATATGTCTTAGGGGAGAACAGGTGGGGCGATTACGACCTCTATCGCTGGGCGCTATCGCTTATCCGGGAGTTGGACCTGAGGCAGCTTTCGTGGCTCGGAGGAAAGCTATGCTATATGCTTGGCATCTTCCCGACTGCCCGGAACGCCCGCGCTACCTTGCAACCGTTCTTTAGCTCCCTCATGCAGGCCCCTGGGGAGGTCCGTTCGGAAATCTTCTCGCGCCTGGTGGACAATCTCGACCTGAGTCGCAGGTCTATAACGCAGACCTGGCCGCGCCTGACCCGCTACATGCCCACTCTGCTGGCTTTCGCTCAAGCTGAAGATGCCAACTCGATGTTTATGGGAGCGCTGAGTAAGATCGCACTCGCGCTCGACAGCAGCATACCTGGTGAGGCCCCTAGTTGGCTAGGATGGCTGATGCAGCACCTCTCATACGCCGACGAGAAGCCCGAGCGCACCTGGCAAGGAATACAATCGCTAAGAATCGGTGGGCTACTGGCTCTCGCTGTGTCAGGCGGTGATCTGCAGCGCTTCCAGGCAGTAGCCCGCACCGCCGCATGCTTCGAGTACGATTATCAAGTTGACGTGCTTGAAGAAACAATCGACAGCCTGGTGCGCTTCCCAGGACTCCACACCCCCATCGCCAGTATGTTCCCCAGGCAGCCGCGTCGTTGCGTGGAATTGATCGTGCAGTTAGGTCTCGCCCAGCGCCTGGGCCCGCAGGCACTTCAGCCGGTCTTCAAGCTCAATGAGGACACAGATGACATCGACCTACAGGCCGAAGAGGTGCCCGGCGAGTGGCGCGCGCTGCTGGAGCTAGCGCCTCAGCTTGAGGACCGCGCCAAGCAGTACATCCAATCGCAGCGGATACGCGGCGAGAGCATTCAGATGCCTCCTGGCGTCCGCGACATAGCGACCCAGCGCAGCAAGCTGGCAAACGAACTTGCCTTCCTGGATGCGAAGCTACAGGACCAGCCGGAGCGCGCTGATCTCGCCAGCAGGGCCAGGAACCTGCGGGAGCGGCTGGAGGACCAGGAAACACTTACACGCTCCATCGCCGAGGAAGCATCAGAGCGCCTGGAACAAGTCACAGCCGAGGCCCAACTTGCCGCAGCCGAGCACGTGGTCATAGAGTGCTACCGCAGGCACCTCGACACAGTGGCCGGTCCGGTGCCGGACAATATGCATCTGGACGAGAACGTGCTCAACGCCATCCTGCTCACCGTTGATATCAAGCGCAACAAGCGGCTGCTACGTAGTCTGCTGAGGGCATATGTAGGCGGGGATCACGACTGGCCGCAGACGCAACCTGCTAATATGCGCTTCCTGGAAGGCCTACAGACCAGGGGCGTGGATGTCGCCGCGTGGCTGGGTAGGCACCCGCGACGTTATGCCTGCAAGGGGGCTTATGGGGGCTACGTGCGTCTCAGCCTGGAGCGCGACCCACTCCATGTGTTGCAGATGGGCAACTACTTCGATACGTGCTTGAGCTTCGGCGGCATCAACGCCTTCTCCACCGTGGCAAATGCGACCGAGCTAAACAAGCGCGTGATCTACGCAAGGGATGGCAAAGGGCGCGTTGTAGGGCGCAAGCTTATCGCCATCAACGACAAAGGGGGCCTGGTGGGCTTTCGCACCTACACGAGCCTCGACTGGGACAATGGCGGCAAGCAGCTAAACGACATCTTCCGACGATATGCGACGACTCTTGCCGAATTGTGCCACCTCGAAATGCAGAACGAAGGCACAATACCTACTCTGCTCGCCAGGCACTGGTACGACGATGGTATCGTCAACTGGAACGAGGATAGCGAGCCTGCAACAGCCAGTCCCGCCAGCCCAAGCCATACGCCACGTCGTAGCGCCCATACCTCCCGAGTCGTACGCATCAGCAGGAGGTAGCTTCAGTAGCATATCCTTCCTGTTATCGGCGTTACAATCCGTGATAAGGATGAGTCGGGTTCATCCAACAACAAGGGTCACAAACGCTGGTGACCGGGTTGGATGCTGCCATTCTGAACGCAGTGAAGAATGACAAAGGGACGCTTTGGGTGCAGAAATCCATCAATAAGCAGGCCCCGAGCAGTAGCTACCTTCCCCAAATCTGAAGTTCCATGTCAGCCGTAGTATATATGCTTGTGATTTTTCGCACAAATATTGTATAATAGGGGTGGTGCGTATAATAAGGTATCCAATGGAGGACAAGGCCATGAAAGCTATGCGAAGGGGTCCGCGCCAGGCGTTCTTACTGATTTTGGCGGCCATTATGTTGGTCGCGTGTGACGGCGGTGTTGTAACCCCTACTGCGACCGTAGGCACTACTCCGGGCAACACCCCGCAGGCGGCCGACCTGACGACGGTGCGTACCGGCTACATTCCGGTGATGATCTTCGCCCCGTTGTTTGTGGCGATTGAGCGCGGGTATTTCGCTGACGAAGGAATACAGGTCGAGTTGACCCCCCTGCAAGGCGGTAGCGACGCGGTGGTGCAGCTTGCGGCGGGCAACTTCGACGCGGCCATAGGTGGCGCGGGGGCGGGCCTGTTCAACGCGGCCAACCGGGGTGTGAAGTTCACCATCGTCGCGCCCATGCACAGCGAGCGGCCGCCCGTCACCAGCCCGCTGGTCATCTCGGCCAAGCGCACGGACATCACGAAGATAAGCGACCTGCGCGGCAAGAAGGTTGCGGTCAACGCCACGGGCGCGGCCACCGAGTACTGGCTGGCTAAGGCGCTGGCGCGGGAGGGCGTAACGCTCGATGAAGTCGAAGTCCAGACGGTGCCTTTCTCCAACGTGCCCGCCGCGCTGGAAAACGGCTCTCTGGATGCCTCCATCCTGGGCGAACCGCTGGTCACCATCAACGAGGACAAGGGTATCGTAAAGGTGCTGTCGGAGGACTTCATCGACAACTTTTACTCCACCTACCTCTACTTTGGCGACCCGCTGCTCAAGGAGAAGCCGGAGGTGGCGAAGGGCTTCCTCAAGGCGTACCTGCGAGCCTGCCGCGACTTGCAAGGCGACTACATGAACGACGAGATTGCCGCGATAGTCGAGAAGTACACCCAGGTGCCCGCCGACGTGGTGAAGCGCTCCTCCCTGCCGCAGTTCGAGCCAAACGGTCGCATCCCCGTGGATAACATCACCACCTTGCAGGACTACTTCGCAGACCGCGGCCTCCTTGACTACACCACCAAGCTGGACGTAGCCCGCTTCATCAATTCCCAGCTAGCGCGAGAAGCGGCATCCGAGTTAGACGCGCAGAAGTAGGGGGTTCTGAAACGTGAAACGTGAAACGTGATGCGGCTAGGGGAACAGACCCCCGTGAATGCTACTTTGTAGGCTTGACGGGACCATACTTCCCTCTGTCATCCTGAGCGTAGCGAAGGATCAGGTGGGTAAGCGAGAGTCCTCAACGTGCAGGATGTTGGTGGTAAGAGGAACACTGGTGCCACATAGGAACAGTCAAGAACGGGCTACTGATCCTTCGCTACGCTCAGGATGACAGGGGGAGCAGGATTCTGTAGTAGAAACAGCCGGACAGTCACGGACCAACAATAGCAAGCCGCATCACGTTTCACGTTTCACGTTTCAGACACATATGGAAACACCGAAGATACAGATTGATAACCTGAAAGTGGTCTACCCTGGGCGGGGGGCTACCGGGCCGGTGGAGGCGCTTGGCGGTGTGACGCTGCACGTGCCGGAGGGGGAGCTTATCTGCATTGTAGGGCCGTCCGGCTGTGGCAAGACTACCCTCTTACGGGTGCTGGCGGGGCTTGAGCGGCCTGCTAGTGGCAACGCAACCATACGGCACGATGATGCAAACCGCCCGGCCATGTCGATGGTGTTCCAGGGGGCGGGCATCTTCCCCTGGTTGACCGTGGAGCAGAACGTGGCGTACGGGCTGCAACTGAGGGGTGTAGAGCGGGACGAGAGGCTGAAGACGGCCCGGCACTGGATTAGAGAGATGGGGCTGGACCGCTTCAGCAGGTCGTACCCCGCACAGCTTTCGGGCGGCATGCGGCAACGTGTGGGCCTGGCCCGCGCGCTGGCTGTAGACGCCGAGGTGCTGCTCATGGACGAGCCGTTCGGAGCGCTAGACGCCCAGACCCGGCTCATCCTCCAGCAGACCCTCCTGGAACAGTGGGAGCGCAACGTCAAGACGGTCATTTTCGTCACGCATAGCATCGAAGAGGCCCTCACATTGGGCGACCGCGTGTACGTCATGTCGGCGCGGCCCGGACAGCTACTGAACGAGTTCCGGGTGCCTTTCGAGCGGCCGCGCGACGCCGTTGGCATACGTACCGACCCCCGCTTCAGCACCCTCTTTGCCAACATCTGGGAGGTGCTGCGAGAGGAAGTGGACCGGGCGCGCCTATCCGAGATGGGCACGGTGACCGACACGGGACTTGAGAGCACGAAGGTGGAGGTGCCGATGTGAGTAGCGGCGTAGCGCGCAATCGCTGGCTGTCGCTCCTGTCGCCGCTACTACTGGTGGCGCTGTGGGAACTCGCGGTGCAAGTCGGCTGGCTCAACCGTATATTCATCCCGCCACCCTCAGAGGTATTCGTGGCCCTGGGCGAGCTAATCCAGAGCGGGCAGCTTTTCCGCGACCTGGGGGTAAGCCTCACGCGTGTGGGGCTGGGCTTCCTGTACGGCGGCGTGCCCGCCATCGTGCTGGGCCTGCTCATGGGCATCAACCCCATAGTGCGCGCTATAGTACGTCCTATAGCTACCGCCATCTACCCGATCCCCAAGATCGCCCTGCTGCCTCTTATAATCGTGGTGCTGGGTATAGGTGAGGAGAGCAAGGTAGCCACGATAGCGGTGAGCGTCTTCTTCCTGGTGGTGCTCAACGTGGCCGCCAGTGTGATGCAGATAGAAGCGCAGTACTTCGAGGTAGCTCGCACCTTCGGGGCGAAGAGCAAAGACCTCTTCTGGACCGTGGCCCTGCCCGCCAGCCTGCCTGGCATCATGAACAGCGTCAAGATAGGTATGGGCTTCACGCTCACCCTCATCGTGGGCGTGGAGTTCGTGGGCGCGAACGAGGGCATCGGCTACCTCATCTGGCGGTCCTATGAGCTGTACGCGGTGCAGACGATGCTGGCCGGGCTGGTAGCGGTGGCCGTGGTGGGCTGGCTGCTCACCGTATTGCTTGACGAGATAGAGTACGCGCTGGTGCCGTGGCAGGCGACCAGCGTGCAGTTGAAGGAGACACGTATGCGGCAGAGGGCACGCGTCTGGTTCAAGGCCAGCCGCCCCTGGAGCTACACGGCGGCGGTCATCCCGGTGGCGCTCGGCGGCATCATCGCGGCCCAGCAAGGCCCAATCAACCTGGTGCTGCTCGGCCTGGCCCTGCTTGGCTCGATTGCGATACAACTCGGCACCAACCTGATGAACGACTACTACGACTACCGCAAGGGTGCCGACGTGCCGGGCACGTTGAGTCTGGGCGGCTCCATCTTGCGGGGCGAACTCAGCCCGAGGCAGGTGTTCACGGGCGGCATGCTGTCGTTCGGTTTGGGCATTGTCATCGGCCTCTACCTCGTCACTGTAGCGGGGCCGTTCATCCTGTGGCTGGGGCTGTTCTCGGTGCTGGCGGGCTTCTTCTACACGGCGGGGCCGTTCGCTCTGGCCTACGTGGGCTTGGGAGAGGTGGCGGTGTTCATCTTCATGGGGCCGGTGATGGTGGTCGGCTCTTATTACCTGCAACGGCACGAAGTTACCCTGCCTGTGGTGCTGGCCTCCCTGCCGGTGGGCTTCCTGGTGGCGGCCATCCTCCACGCCAACAACCTGCGCGACCTGGACAGCGACAAGCAAATCGGCAAGCGCACCCTGGCAACGCTCCTGGGCCGGGAAGGTGCCCGCCTCGAATACTACATCCTGATTGGCGGCACGTACCTTTCGCTGGTCGTGCTGGCGGTGCTGGGCATCGCCCCCTGGCTGGCCCTCATCACGGTAGCCACCCTGCCCGCCGCCTGGCGGCTGATAAGGCTGGCGGCCCAGGAGTCCGAGGCCAAGGCTCTCCACCCCCTCTTGCGCCAGACCGCCCGCCTGCACATGCAGTTCGGCAGCCTGCTCATCGTGGGCTACATAGCCGCCTGGTTCGTGGGCAGCTACTGGCGGCCCTAGCGCCGTACCTGTGCCGTGGGGACCGGGGGCAGCGTGTAGTGCGAGGGCACAGGCTGTATCACGATGCCGCTCGGCACCGGGGGCGGGGCGGGATTAGGATCGCGCGTAGGTGTGGCGGTGGGCTTCGGTAAGGCAGCAAGCGCCGCCAACTCGGCAGATGTCGCCGGGTGCTGTACGATGCGAACGTACGTCTCACGACCGTAGCCGAGACTCACCTCCAGGACTTCTCCATCGCGCGATAGCAGAGCTTTGCCATATGCATGGCCACTCGGTTGATAGTCCGTCTCAATATACTCCAGCGTCCACCTCTCTGCTCGTAACTCATCTTGATAGTACCCTAGCATATTGCCCACGTGGTCTTTGACTGTGAAAGTGGTCAAGGGCCAGCGATGCTCGTCCGTTGTGCGTGTGTATATTACCCCCACAGCGTCATCCGGGATGGGGACCGAAGGCATCTCAGGGTTACGACCCGGCTGCGGCCACAGCAAGACGACTAGCGCTCCCATTGCTATACCCGCCAGCCAACGCATGTAGAGCCTGCCGTGCTGCTCTACTGCAAACCGGGTCTTCGCCAGGAGTCGCTGCGTTCCAGCTACGACCCCGCCTACTAACAATAGCCCTGCGTAGGTGGGCAGCAGTCCCGTCAGCAAAGAGGGCCAGCCCAGTTCCTGCAAGCGCCAAAGCTGTTCACGGAAGAGTGAAAATGGCAAGCCTATGCTTGCGTTGAAGGTAGACATACGCAAGCTATAATCAGCCGTTACGTCGGACGTGCCCATCCAGGCGACACCCCACAGCAAGTAGGCCGAGATCGCCCAGATGCCGGTAAACGCAGCAGCCGCCGCTACGAGCCTCAGCAACGCCGAGGCAAAGCCCCTGCCCCGGACGCGTACAGATACCCAGGCAATATAGGCAAGTAGCAATACAAGCGGGGCTACAATCAGAACGATCTGCTGCCACTGCATGAATCTAAGCCCCATCAATCCTCCATACGCCCGGTTGGCAGCCATACGCGCGGCAACCCATCCTTAGAAACGTGCGGAAGGCTGAATGGTTTCAGCGTCTACCTATGCCGGCAAATTTGGCTTCGCATACGGCTATATCAGAGAGCAAGCCGTAGCGCGAATAAAGAGGACCAGGGTACTGGATTACGTACCCTGGTCCTCTTTATGTGTCGAACACCTTCTTAAGGAGGTTTCGTATAGTTACAAACCGGGGGAGCGCTCAACCAGGTACCTGTAGAAGCCATACGCGCCTATGCACAGTACGCCTGATGTAACGGAGGCGGCGATGGAGCGCAGCAGGATGTCGAGGAAGATGTAGAAGGTCGGGGTAGCACCTGCCTGGGCGGCGGGGGAATTGAATTGCTGCGCGAACGTGATGAAGGTCAGCAAGAAAACGAGCACCGGGATAAGCCCGAACACCCTTCGCGCAGTCTTCAACCTGCTGTAACTAGTAGGCACTGCAAACCTCAATTATAGAGGGTGACGGCCCGCCGGGGATTACATTCCAGCGGAGTGCCACACGCCAAAACCGTCCCAGTAGGGTCCCGTCAGGCCGCCACATCTACACTCACTCTACGCTAGCGCGCATGAGCCGTCCATAGCACAGTTGGGCTAATGAGGGGTAGTAGATTTGGGAATTAGGATTTCGGATTTCGGATTTGATGGGAGTTCTACTAAATCCGAAATCCGAAATCCTAATTCCCAAATCCCTACTTGAATACTTCGCCCAGGTTCGCCGCGCCCCATAGGACCATGGCGAGGGCGAACATGCCGATGCCGATTATCATCGCCCAGAGCATGCAAGCGGCACCCAGGCGCGTGTCATAGCTCACACCCGGCCCGGCGGGACGCTCCACTACCTCGACCGGCTGCTCGCTCGTCGTACCTTCGTCAATCCTGCGCGTATCAGTTGCCATGCGCTCTCCTCGGTGTCGTGTGAGTTTGTTTGCAAGAGTATAGCAGAGAAACGTGAAACGGGGTAGATTGGCTGAAACGTGAAACGTGAAACGTGATGCGGCTGGTGGTATTTGGTTCGTGGATGGGACTCCGTTGAATAGCAGGACCATGCTCCCCTGTCATCCTGAGCGTAGCGAAGGATCAGCAGCACGTGTTTGACTCTTGCTGTTGTGGTACATGATTCGTCTTACCCTCAGCATCCCCAATGTTGAGGACTCTCGCTTACCCACCTGATCCTTCGCTACGCTCAGGATGACAGGGGAGCAGGGTGCCGCTCAAGGAACAGAGCCGCATTCACGCACCCTATACATGAGCCGCATCACGTTTCACGTTTCACGTTTCAGAAACCCGTTTCGGCTTCACCAGCGTCCGGTCTATGCTCGCTATGTTGGGGCGGCCTGAGAGGGCCATCGCGTTGCGGATTTCGCGGCGGAGTAGCTCCAGCACGCGGGTAGCGCCTTCCGCGCCGCCCACCGCCAGGCCGTACAAGTAGGGGCGGGCTATGAGCGTGGCTTTCGCGCCGAGGGCCAGGGCTTTCAGCACGTCGGTGCCGCGCCGGATGCCGCCGTCCAGCAGGACCTCCGCCCGGCCAGCCACCGCCTCCACCACTTCAGGTAGGGCCGCTATGCCGGAGTCCACTGAGTCGAGTTGCCGCCCGCCGTGGTTACTGACGATTATGCCTTGCGCACCGTGTTCGATGCCGAGACGGGCATCCTCCGCCGTAAGAATGCCTTTGAGGACTACCGGCAGATTGCTGAGGGATGCCAGCCAGTCTACGTCGTTCCAGGTGAGCGAGGGGTCCCACTTGGAGGCGATATACTTGCCGAGGCCCGATTCGTCGCCCGCTATACCGATTGGCATGTGGTCCAGGTTGGTGGCGGCGAAGTTCGCCAGCGGGTAGGGGAAGGTGAAGGCGTTACGTACGTCGCGCTCTCGGTTGCCTATCATCGGCACGTCCACGGTGAGGCATAGTGCCTTGTACCCGGCGGCCTCGGCGCGCTGCACCAGGCTGCGGGTCACCTCCCGGTCGGCGTAGACGTAGAGTTGGAACCACCTGGGAGCGTCCGGCTCGACCGCCGCCACGTCCTCCATGCTGGTGGTGGACACTGTGGAGAGCACCATGATCGTGCGGGCGGCCGCGGCGGCGCGGGCGGTGGCGGTCTCTCCCAGGTCGCAGCAGAGGCGGTGCCCGGCGGCGGGCGCGAGCAGCACCGGCATGCTGACGGGCGTGCCCAGCACCGTAGTCGAGCAGTCTATGTCGCTCACGTCCACCAGCACGCGGGGCCGCAGGATGATGCGCTCAAAATCGACCCGGTTGCGGCGCAGGCTGACCTCGTCGTCCGCCCCACCGGAGATAAAGTCGAACGCTGACGGCTCCAGGACCTCGCGGGCCAGGGCTTCAAGCTCTAAAAGGTTGGTGAATTGTTGCATTGAGCTGTCTGACATGACACTATTATGCCTTACTCTGCGGCCTGGACGGAAAGCGGCTGACCGGCTAGGAGGCAATATCAAAGATGCTCGGCCATATCAAGCGTCCCCACGGGTGCTCGCCTGATTGGGTGCGTGCGTAGTAGTCGTCAAATGGGCTGGGGACCAGGGGATACGCCATAGCCGCGTCGTACGTGTGGCCCTGTGGAGCGCCGAACTCGGCAAAGGCGGGCGTGCTGCCGGAGAACCTGTGCAAGGGCAGGCTAATCTCCTCCGGCGGCGAACCACTCTCCCGGCCCCTGTTGTATAGCGCCGCGACCATCGCCCGCGCCACCTCGGCCTCCGAGGCCAGGAAGATCAACACTTCGCCCGGCTTATCGGCACCTACTCTCACGTAGCCTACGACTTGCTCGTCACGCAGGAACACCAGCGTCTCGATGGTGCGAACGGGGCTAAGCCAGTCCAGCAGCGCCGTGCCTGGGTCCAGCGAGAAGTCCACAAGGCGCTCCTCCCGCGACCATAGGCTATGCAACGATGGCACGTCCTGCGGCTCCGGCGCTCGCATAGTGAGGCTCACAGCACTGGCGAGCAGGGAGGCAAATGTGTCGTCTGCCGTGGGCAGCTTGAGGGTAGAATTGCCGTAAGCGCGCACTTTGTAGCCCAGGCGCGGGTAATAAGTAGGGTGACCGACGAGAAAGCTAAACTTGTAGCCCTTCGACCTCGCTATCTCATGTCCTTCCCGGATGAGCCTGCCGCCGATGCCCTGCTTCTGGTACGTGGGGTGCACGGCGATGGGCGCGAGGCTCACCACAGGCACGCTCTCGCCCAGCACCTGGATGTTGTAGGGTGAGAAGAGCACATGGCCTACTATGCGGCCATCCATCTCGGCAACCAATGATAGTTCGGGATCAAACTGCGGGCGGTTGCGGAGTAGAGTCACGATCAGGGCTTCGGCGGCACGGTTGTCGAATGCCCGCACATTCACGTCGGCAATGGCGGCGTAGTCGTTGACGGTTTCGGGGCGTATCACCAGGTCCTTATCCATGTTGCCTCTTTTGTCTAGATCCAATTACTTGAACCATAATGCCTCTGTCATGCTGAACGAGGTTAAGAACCGCATCTCTCCCAGCCACAGCCCTTGTCTTGGCGCCAGTAATAAGGAGAAGAGGAAACGTTGGATATCATTACCTAGCTTTCGCACCGCCGCCCGAAAAAGAAAACCTCTTCGTGCCAGTAGAATAGCATCCACTCATCATGGAGAGGCGAAACGAGTACGTCATCGGAAGCCGGATAACAGAAATCATCCCAGTACTCGCAAAAGATAGCTACAGTCGTCACAACTGCATTGTCACAGTCCCAGGATACGATAAGGCGTTCTTCACTAGCCGGTATATACTGCCGTAACCAATCTCTAACATATTCAGCACCATTATGCACCTGAAGGATCTGAAGTTGAGCAACAAGATCGAATGTCCCTTGTACAAACCCTTCGTCGGGGTGAAAGAGCCGGGAGTGCTCATCGACTTCAAGTGCCTTACTCTTGGAGAGCGGGCGGATATTAGCAAGAACATCAGCAGGTAGCGAATTCCATCTAGCATCTGTCCAGCGCCACTTGAGGGGGAAGCTCTCTAGTGGGGAATAGTCATGTTCCTGTATCTCTGGACTGAAAGGCTCGCGGGGAATATTATCAAGATAGGCGAGGAACTGGTCGAGTCGGGCTGACGCTGATTCGGGGTCCCTTACGCCCTGGAGTTGGGCAAGAAATTTGTCGATCTCAGCATGCAGCAATCTCTCGGAAAACCACGGGTTCCACATGCGACTTCGCAGGAGCTGCTCGTAAAGCTTTTCACGTGCTGTTGCATACTCTTCCTCAGATAGGGAATTGCTTACAAGCTGAAGTATCCTTCTTACCAATGCCAATTTAGCCTGCGGATGCATCTCTACACACCCCTCTAACTCCATCCAGCGCAGTATTGACACCCCCATACAGCCACCGTATAATACCCCCACAACCGCATACGCAACAAGGCTATGATGGAGAAGAGTAGGAGCATAATACCGCGGCAGAGAGGAGGGGTCACCGGCTGAAAGCCCCTCGCGGAAAAAGGCCTGAACGTCGCTCCGGAGCACGTGGGTGAACAGGCTGCGGCCTCTCAGCCCATGCGGGAGGCGCCCGATATAGCGCACGATGAGGGTGGCTTCTGAAACGTGAAACGCGAAGCGTGAAGTCACTAAAGCAAGGTGGTACCACGAAAGTATGTCCTTTCGTCCTTGGCGGGGCGGAGGGATTTTTTATTTGGCGTAAGGTACGGTTGGGGATTGGCGAGCGATGGAACTCAGGCGCTACGACACAATTGAAGAGTTCTACAGGAGGGCGGAGCCGTTCCTCTTGGAGCGCGAGGCCGAGCACAACTTGATCCTCGGCATCTGCACCCTGCTGATGCGCTACCCTGAGCGAGTCGAGCACCAGCCGTATATGGCGTGCGTGGAACAGGCCGGCAATGTAGTGGCCGCCGCTTTTATGGGGCCACCCAACAACCTCATTTTGTCGCACATGACGACTACCGAGGTAATCCCACTCATAGCGAGGGACATTTACAGCAAGTACAAGACGCTGCCGGGGGTAATAAGCTCGGTGCCGTTTAGTAAGGTCTTCGCGGAGGAGTGGCAGAGATTGAGCGGCCAAACCTACGAACTCAGCATGGCCGAACGGATATACCGGCTTGAGAAGGTGAAACCGGTGGCGAAAGTACAAGGTCGCATACGTAAGGCTGCCGAGCAAGACAGAGAGGTACTTCGTACCTGGCTGCCACGGTTCAACGAGGAGGCGTTGGGAGAAACGGATCCATCTATCGTTGATGGCATCATAGACCACTTTCTGGATTCAAGCACGCAAGGCTTGTTCATCTGGGAGGATGGGCAGCCTGTATCCATGGCTGGGTACAGCAGGCCCACACCGAACGGCGTAGTGATAGTCCTGGTGTACACTCCACCGGAGCACCGGGGAAAGGGTTACGCAAGCGCCTGTGTCGCGACCCTGAGCCAGATGCTGCTTGACCAGGGCCGCAAGTACTGCTTTCTTTATACCGATCTGGCGAACCCCACCGCGAACCACATCTACCAGGCAATGGGGTACGAACCCGTCTGCGACGCCGACGTGTACAGGTTTGAGAACCCTGCATAGGATGTAAGCACAAGAGGGAGGAAATCAAGATGACAGACATACAAGACAAACCCACAAACGAAGAGCAGCAAGCCGGAATGGCGAAAGCCTACAGCCACGAGGCGGTAGAGGGGCGTTGGTACGATTGGTGGGAGCAGCAGGGCTACTTCACGGCGCAGCGAGATCCCAACCGAAAGCCCTTCACCATCATAATGCCCCCGCCCAACGTGACGGGCGAGCTGCACATGGGTCATGCTCTCACCAACGCGGTGGAGGACATTCTCATCCGCTGGCGGCGCATGCAGGGCTACGAGGCGCTTTACCTACCGGGCGAGGACCACGCCGGTATATCGGGTCAGTACGTGGTGGAGAAGGAGCTTGCCAAGGACGAGCTTTCCCGGCATGACATCGGCCGCGAGAAGTTCTTGGAGCGCGCCTGGGAGTGGATGAACGAGTACCGCCCTCGCATACGCTACCAGCTTCGCCGCCTGGGTGCCTCGTGCGACTGGACCCGCGAGCGTTTCACCCTCGACCCCGGCCCCGTGAACGCCGTGCGCACCGTGTTCAAGCGCCTCTACGACAAGGGCCTCATCTACAAGGGCGAACGCATCGTGAACTGGTGCCCCCGCTGCATGACTACCCTCTCCGACCTCGAAGTGGAGCCGGAGGAGGAGCAAGGCCACCTCTGGACCATACGCTACCCACTGGCGGGCGACCCCACGCAGGGCATCGAGGTAGCCACCACGCGCCCCGAGACGATGCTGGGCGACACCGCCGTGGCCGTGCACCCGGACGACGAGCGCTGGCAGCACCTCATCGGCAAAGAGGTGATACTGCCCATCATGGAGCGTCCCATCCCCATCGTGGCCGACAGCGGGGTGGACAAGGAGTTCGGCACCGGCGCGGTGAAGATCACCCCCGGCCACGACCCGCTCGACTTCGAGATAGGCCAGCGTCACAACCTGCCCGTAATCAACATCATCAACCTGGACGGCACGCTCAACGACAACGCGGGCCTGTACGCCGGACTGGGCGTGCAGGAGGCGCGCGCCGGGGTGTTGAGGCAGCTTGAAGACGAAGGCTACCTGCTCAGGACCGACCCGCACACCCACAGCGTGCCCCACTGCGAGCGTTGCGGCACCGTGCTCGAGCCTATCGTGTCGGACCAGTGGTTCGTGAAGATGCAGCCC
This sequence comes from Chloroflexota bacterium, assembly GCA_030914045.1. Taxonomy (GTDB): domain Bacteria; phylum Chloroflexota; class Chloroflexia; order QHBQ01; family JADMIH01; genus JADMIH01. The sequence continues at coordinate 27,541 of JALZHG010000026.1, forward strand.
CTTGCCGCGCCCGCCATAGAGGTGGTACGCCGGGGCGAAATTCGCATCGTGCCGGAGCGCTTCACGAAGGTGTACTACCACTGGATGGAGAACATCCGGGACTGGCCTATCTCCCGCCAGCTTTGGTGGGGGCACCGCATCCCGGTGTTCTACTGCGACAACGGGCACCAGTTCGCATCGACGGAGGAGAAGCCAGCCGCCTGCGAAAGTTGCGGCAGCGCCAACCTAAGGCAAGACGAGGACGTGCTCGACACGTGGTTCTCCAGCGGCCTGTGGCCCTTCAGCACCCTCGGCTGGCCGGAGGAGACGGAGGACTTCAAGTACTTCTACCCGACTGACGTGATGGAGACCGGCTACGACATACTCTTCTTCTGGGTGGCGCGCATGATCTTCCAGGGGCTGGAGCACACCGGCAGGATACCCTTCCACACGGTGTACCTGCACGGCCTTGTCAGAGACGAGACCGGGCGCAAGATGAGCAAGTCGTGGGGCAACGTGGTGGACCCCATCGGCCTGGCCGACCGCTACGGCTCCGACGCCCTGCGCATGTCGCTCATCACCAACTCCTCCCCAGGCAACGACCAAAAGTTCAGCGACCAGCGCACCGAGCAGGCCGGACACTTCGCGAACAAGCTATGGAACGCGACGAGGTTCGTGATTTCGAATTTGGGAATTGGGATTTCGGATTTAGATGGAATCGAAGCAAATCCGAAATCCGAAATCCCAATTCCCAAATCTCTTCCCGACCGCTGGATCCTGAGCCGGTACAGTCGCACCGTGTCCCAGGTGACGCAGATGCTGGAGGACTACCAGCTTGGCGAGGCGGGCAAGGTGTTGCAGGAGTTCGTCTGGAGCGAGTACTGCGATTGGTACATCGAGGCGGCGAAGGGTGCCCTGCGTAGCGAGGACGCCGAGACGAGGCAGACCACGTTGGCGGTGGCCCGCACGGTGCTCGACGGCATACTGCGGCTGTTGCACCCCTACATGCCCTTTGTCACCGAGGAGCTATGGCAGAACCTGCACGGCTGGCCCTCGCGGGACGAGTCGCGGGACAGGCGGGAGCAGAGCATAATCGTGGCGGAGTGGCCCGAGCCCATTTCTACGGACGACGAGGCCGAGCGCGACTTCGACACGGTGATAGAGATCATCCGCCAGATACGCAACGCCCGAGCCGAGACGATCAAGGACGCGCCCGACAACCTCAAAGGCGAGATGGCCCGTCGCAGGATCGAAGCAACCATTGGTGGAGGCTCTCGCACGGCGATGTTGCAGCAGGAGGCCGACACGCTGGCCCGTCTGGCTCAACTCGACGCGGGCAAACTCACGATCACCGAGCGGCTAAGCGACGAACAACGACCCGAACAAGCCGCCACGCTGGTCATAGGTGAAATCGAGGTGGTGCTGCCGATGTCCGGCCTGGTGGACACCGGGGCCGAGCGGAAGCGGCTGCAATCGGAGGCCGAGTCCACGCGGGCCGAGATCGAGCGCACTGAGGCTCTGCTCTCCAACGAGCAGTTCACCTCCCGCGCCCCCGCGCAAGTGGTGGAGCGCGAGCGGGCCAAGCTCGCAGCCGCCCACGAGAGGCTGTCGAAGCTGAACGAACGGCTGGCAACGCTTTAGGGGATTTGGAAATTGGAATTTCGAATTGCGAATTTAGAAGGTATTCAACAAATTCGCAATTCGAAATTCCAATTTCCAAATCGAAAAGATACCATGGACTACGTTGCTGTGTTTGCCAACTTGCCGGTGTTAGAGACGGAGAGGCTGCAACTGCGGGCCTTCCGGATGGAGGATGCAGGCGACCTTTTTTCGTGGGCTTCCGATCCTGAGATGACCGTACACACCGACTGGCAGCCGCATTCCAGCATGGAGGATAGCCGCGAGATAATTAGGAGGCGAATCCAACGCAACGCGGAAGGGCGGGCGGCGAGTTTCGCGATTGTCTTGAAGGAAGATGCGAAAGTGGTCGGCAACATCTCGGTGATGCCGCAGTGGCGTCAGGGTTCTATCGGCATGGGGTACGATATCGGCAGGGCTTACTGGAACCGGGGCTACGCCACCGAAGCAGTGAGGGCGGCGATTGGTTACTCCTTCGACAGGCTCGGTATGAACAGGGTAGAGGCCCTCTGCTACCCCCAAAACGAGGCTTCCTTGCGTGTCCTGCTCAAAGCAGGTATGACCCACGAAGGCACTCTCCGCGAGTACATGGTCATAAAGGGCGCTCACCGCGACCTGCATAGCTGCTCTATCCTCCGCCAGGAGTGGGCGGGTGAGCCTGCCCCACCCGGCGAGCAAACACCCCGGTCTATGGGCCAGCCGGGTGGGGAGTTAACAGAGCTTTTCAACCAATCCCCAATGCTGGAGACCGAACGGCTGAGGCTGCGTCGTCTGCGGATGGTAGACCTCAGCGACCTGTTTGAGTACGCCTCCGACCCCGAAGTAGCCCGCTTCGTCATGTTCGAGCCGCACCGCTCGCTGGATGATAGCCGAGCGTACCTCCATAGGGTGCTCTCGCGGCCACCAGGCTCCGGCAGCATAACGCTCGGTATGGAGCACCTCGAGACAGGCAAGCTACTTGGAAGGATTGTCATCTTCCTCGACTCGGAGCGCGACGCCAGAGGTGAGCTAGCCTATGCACTGAACCGCTCGTTCTGGGGCCAGGGCTACACAGCCGAGGCGGCTAAAGCAGTTATAGACCTCGGCTTCCGGCACCTGCGCCTGCACCGCATCCAGGCCTCCTGCTTCCCCGAAAACAGCGCCTCCGCCCGCGTGCTGGATAAGGTCGGCATGCGTTACGAGGGCACCCTCCGCCAGTACATGCTCATCAAAGGCGCGTACCAGGACCTCAAGATGTATTCTGTCCTTAGAAGTGATTGAAGTAAGTGCATTGTTTTCTTATGACAATTTTCCCGCACAGAAATCGAGAATGCGTTCCATGTTAGACTTTGTAGTTGCAGATAAGGAAAGGTGTTGATTTGTCAAATACAGTTCCTGAACAGCTCGATTGAAGTGCGTCTTGTTGAATTTAGCAGTGCTAGGATAAGCCGAATTCTGTATTGTGATTCGGTCTGTCTCATCTATGAGAAACTCCATACCCTTCTTGCGCCAAGCTGGCTCGATATCATCTAATGAAAATATCCTGTCCTGTACGAGAACCCCGAACAAGTTTGAGTAGCGGTTCTTCTGGTTTTTGCCCTCATTGTCCGCATCTAATAGCACTATGAACTGTCGACCCCACCCTATATAGAGACGGATTAGATCGTCCAAAGTACCAGAACCTCCCCCAGGCAGCAGGTTCAGCAGATTCTGTCTGTCCAGTACTATGTTCTGGAAGTAGTTTAGAGTAAAAAAATCGTTCTTGCCCTCAAGCATAACAACACTAGGGATGTTTTCGAGTCTTCCAGGACTGTAATCTAGTACATCCAATATGGGCTGGAAGTAAGTGGATTGATCAGGATGTTGAGCAGCAAAGTTCCGGTATTTCTCAAGGGTTATTAAGGTCTTCCCCGCATTATAAGTGTCATCCTCGGACTCGTAGTCTAAACCTTCGTTCCTTACTACGAATGTCCCCTCCAACCAGTCTGGATTTATCATATGATGGCTATGGGTCGTGTATATGATTGATGACTCTTTAGGGAATTTGCCAAAGCTATCAAGCAACTGTGTCTGCGCTGAAGGGTGCAAATTCGACGCAGGCTCATCGAAAAGAAACAGGACGTTCTTAGGAGCATCTTTACGAAAACCCCTGTATTGTGTAAGCAACAAAAAGGCGAAAAACCAGCGAAACCCGAGAGATCTCTCGCTTATGGCATACAACTGATGAGCATCCTTAAGCCGCAATTGCAAGAACCAGCCGTTATCATCATGGTCATAACCAACGACGATTTCTTTGTTACCAACCTTACGCTTGAATATCCGGTTCCAGCTTCCAAACACAGTAGAAGTAATGTTGCTACCCATCTTTAGTAGCACGCTTTCAAGAGCTTGCTTGTCGAATCTATCTACGGACTTTGCTCTCTCCAATACATGCCTTTGAAGATCTAGGTTTTCATCTGTGCTATCTAAGACATCTTGAAGTATAGTTCTGTAAAAAGCATGCTTTTCCGGGTCAATCGACGTCGGTTCTAAATATATCTTGTCCGGAAATTCGAATAGGAAATTAGGGAAATACAAGACGCTAGGGACAAGAGATCGCACAAATCTGACGGCTGACTGCCATTGCTCACTTGTATCACCAGTTGATTTGATTTGGCTCAGACGTCTTGTCCTGCTCTTCTGACCTGCTTCGCCCAAAGACCTTCCTACAAAGTCAATCATCCATATGGTTCGTGGCTGTCCTTTTGTCAGCTTTGAATCTTCAAATTTGTAGGAGCGGGTAATACTAAATTGAGAGATATTTTCGGTCAGGTCAAAGTTTAGCTCACTCCTGAAGAATTTTCTTATGGCTACTTCATCATGTTCTTCAGTCTTGTATCCGACCTCTACTTCGATGCTTTCATGGAAGTTTGATCTCTTACTTATAGGAATTAATTCATGAACATCTCTTGCAGCATATTCCGGCAATTCAAGTGGATTTAAGAAGTCACTCTCGCTTCGAAAATTAGGAAAGTTGAGCGCCTCGAGTATAGTGGTCTTGCCACTTTCATTAAGACCGACAAGGGTATAGATGTTGGTTCGCGGTTGATCCTCAAAACTAAGGTGAATGGAGTGTATACCCTTGAAGTTCCTGATTTCGAAGAACTTGTGCTTCATCTAACGGAGTAATCCTCTCTTCAGTGGATTGTTCTTCTACATCTGTATAAAGTCGGGTTGGACTAAGTTATATTATAGCATGTGGAAAATCTATGAAGGCAAGAATGCTGTTTGATCTGCCGCTTGACGAGGGAAACGTAGGTCAGTAAGCTAGTATTCTTCCATTTTGATGAGAAAACAGGAGAACCTGCATGATAGCCAAAAAACTTACCACCCTGGTCGCAATGGCAGCCCTCTTGTCGGTGCTTGCCGCTTGCGACGGCCAGGCTGCCTCCCCCACGCCGACAGGCGTGTCTAACACCGGCACGGCTACCCCACAGCCAAACGTCACGGTGACCCCTGGTACGCTGCTAACCTACAACATGAGCGGGGGCATAGCGGGCTTCAACACCACGCTCGTGCTGGAAGAGTCGGGCGAGTACACGGTGACGGAACGAGGCGGTCAGCCCACGAGCGGCAAGCTGGAAGACGCGGTCCTGAACAAGATCAAGCAGCAACTTGACGCGGTCCGCAGCCTCTCCGATCTGAAAGCGGAATACGACGAGGGCAACGTGTCCGATGACATCTACAGGACCGTGACGTTCGAGCGGAACGGCGTGCCCGTAACCGTCATGGTAGCCGACGTAGGCTCTGGGGATGATGTCCCCGCGCCGCTACGGCAGCTAATCACCACGGTCAGCAGCCTGGCCGAGACACCGTAGCAGCGATGCATAGGTAGCTGCGCTGCAGCTAGTCTAACCACTCCATACAGGACGGTCTGCGGCGTTGCGCTAGTTGGGAGTCACGCACCGTATTACCCAATGGGCGTATTGACGCCTCATGTTACTCGTGCTACAAAACTATTGTCTCAAGGTGCGTGCACCAGCTTTAGGAGTAGACTTGATGCTATTTAGCTTCAAAATGACCAACCGTTCATTACGCCGTGCCGCCCTTATCACGTTGCTCGCGAGCCTGGTGCTATCCTCCGCAGGCAGTGGGGCCGGCGCACGGGCGCAGGGGCAGGTCTTGCGTATCGGGCCTATCACTAACCTCGCCATTGACGATACCGACTCCGGCTGGGCCTGGGCGGGTCCCGCTTCCCCCACCGAGGACCCCAAGTTCCTCCGTATATTGGGAAGCACATACCGCGTGGTCACAGTTAACGACAGCAGCGCCGGGGAACTGGTGCGCAACGCTGCCGCCATCTACGATATAGAGCTTACCTCACGCGTGGGGGAGGGTTGGGCCATAGGAACGGGAGGTGGCACGCGCATCTGGCGCCTGCAAAACGGCGTCTGGAGGAACTTCCAGCACAACCTCGGGCGGGAGGTGCTCTTGAATGACCTCACGCTAAACAAGGACGGCACCGACGGTTGGATCACAGGCTCCAGGCCCGATATGAGCGGCGTGCTCCTGCGCCTGCGCAACGGGCAATGGGTAGAGCAGGCCCAAACACCTGGCAATGAACTCCGCTACGTATCAATCAGCCCCAACGGCGCTCATGCCTGGGCCGTGGGCAACATGGGCGGTCGGGGATCGGGCAGCGCCGCATACCGGTGGGTGAACGGCGCTTGGGTCGTGCGCAACAGCTTCCAGGGCAGGCCCGCCGCCATACCCCAGACCTTCGTAATCAACGGCCTCACCGTGGACGACAACGGCAACGGCTGGCTCCTGAACCCCCCGCCTCCGCAGGGCACCCGCGGCACGTATATCACCCGCCTCACCGATGAAGGCGTGGAACAGGTGCTAGTGGACCTGCCCTGGACCGCCCAGGCGTCGCAGGGTATAGTGTCGGTCTACCTGCACGAAGTGGCGGTGAACGCTGTCGGCAACGGCTGGATAGCGGGAGCCGCGCGGGTGCAGACGGCGGACGGGGGCACCGAAACGCGCCCCGTGCTGGTGAGGGTGCTGGGTGATAAGTTCCTGGAGGTATCGACCGACAGACTGGGTATCGGTCCCAGTCAGCAGGACCCTATCTGGCTGGGGCTATTCCCGCTTGAGATTACACCGGACGGCAGCCATACCTGGCTCGCAGCCTCGGAGAACCAGAAGTTCCTCAGCTTGTTCGGGGTTAGCGAGCCGTGGTTCCAGTCGTTGCCGCCTGCGGCAGGGGCGCTGTCCGGCCCCGGCTACTGCTTCCAGGAATCGAGCTATTGCCTGCGCGGGGCCTTCGCCCGCTACTGGCAGGCCAATGGTGGCGTGAGGCAGTTCGGCTTCCCCATCACCCCCGAAGTGACAGAGAGGCTCGGTGACAAGACCTACACTGTGCAATACACGGAGCGCGCTCGACTGGAGTACCACCCGGAGAACCAGCCACCCCACGACGTGCTGCTGGGTCTGCTGGGCAACACGCTGGCCGAGCCTCGCCTGGGTGAAGAGCCATTCAAGCCGGCCCAGCCCAGCAACGCGCCCGGCTCTAGATACTTCCCGCAGACGGCCCATAACATCGGCCCACCCTTCCTGGCGCTATGGGAGAGCAGGGGAGGCATGCCGGTGTTCGGTCTGCCGCGCTCCGAGGCCTTCGAGGAAAAAAGCTCCACAGACGGCAAGACGTACCTCGTGCAGTACTTCGAGCGCAACCGCCTCGAATACCACCCGGAGCACCAGGGCACTCAGTTCGAGGTGCTGTTGGGCCTGCTGGGTCTGGAGCAGTTCGTCAAGACTTATGGATACAGACCTTAGCTGAAACGTGGTTCTGAAACGTGAAACGTGAAACGTGATGCGACTTGCTCAATTAGGTACGCAGGTGCGACCTTGTCCCTGTTGCGAAACCAACCCCCGCCCTGTCATCCTGAGCGTAGCGAAGGATCAGGTGGGTAGACTAGAGTCCACAACGTTGGGGATGAAGGCGGCAAGAGGAACCATGTGCCCTAACAGGAAGAGTCAAGCACGGGCTACTGATCCTTCGCTACGCTCAGGATGACAGGGGAAGCAGAGTTCCGTAATAGGAGCAGCCTCGCATCCACGAACCCTATATATGAGCCGCATCACGTTTCACGTTTCACGTTTCAGAACCACGTTTCAGACACCGGAGCAACCATGTCGCTACAGAGCTACCTTGCCGCCGTGCCCAAGGCGGAGTTGCACGTACACCTGGAAGGGTCGATCTCGCCCGCCACACTGCTGGTGCTGGCGGAGCGGAACGGGATTACCCTGCCCTCCAATACGGTAGAAGGACTGCGGGAATACTTCAAGTTCCGCGACTTCGACCACTTCATCGAGATATACGGCGTAATCTCGCGCTGCCTCAAGACGGAGGCCGACTTCGAGCTAATAGCTTACGAGTTCGGCACCGAGATGGCCCGCCAGAACGTGCGCTACGCGGAAGTGACCTTCAGTTGCAGTTTCCACCATCACCAGGGCATAACGGAAGAAGCGTACCTGGGCGGCTTGTTGCGGGGCCGGGAGCGCGCCCACGACGACTTCGGGGTGCACATCAACTGGGTGTTCGACATCGTCCGTAGCGTCACAGACCCAACTTTGCGGCCGAAGTACGCCGACTACACCACCAGCATTGCAATAGACAACATGAGCAACGGCGTGGTGGCACTTGGCCTGGGAGGAGGTGAGGTGGGCTACCCACCGGAGATGTTCGTGAGCTACTTCGAGCGGGCGCGGAAGGCCGGGCTGCACAGCGACCCCCACGCGGGTGAAGTGGCGGGGCCGGAGAGCGTGTGGGGCGCGCTGCGACTGCTGGGTGCCGAGCGAATCGGGCACGGCGTGCGCTCCATTGAGGACCCTGAGCTGGTGAAGTACCTGGCCGAGCACCGGGTGCCGCTGGAGGTGAACCCCACCAGCAACATCTGCCTGGGCGTATACCCCAGCCTGCAGGCTCACCCCTTCCGCCGCCTCCATGAGGCCGGGGTGCCCCTCACCGTCAACTCGGACGACCCGCCCCTCTTCAACACCACCCTCAACGACGAGGTAGCCCTGCTCGCCAGCGCCTTCAACTTCGACATCCCCGCGATTGATGACCTGCTGCTCAACGGCATCCACCACAGCTTCTTGCCCCAGGAGCGCAAGCAGGAGATGGAGCGGGCGTTCAGGCGCGAGATGGCCGAGTTGAAGGCCGTGCATCTTGCCTAGGCATTGGTCAGTCATGCCTTCCAGGCTCAAGCACTAATCAGTCACGGTGTCCTTAGATGAAGATGAGAGTGATGAACCAAAGAAGAGCAATGATCAAAGGAACAATCACTGCAAGGAGAAGTCCCGATCTGATTTTCGCCAAACCAAACAACTTCAATTCTGCCATCTCGCGGCTGATAATATATTCTTCGAAACCTGCTTCAATTATTAGGCGTTCCAAACCGTCTACCTTGCGCTTTTGCTTGAACAGGGACACTATCAAGATGCTGGTGAAGATTAGACCCAGTGTAGAAACAAAGTGCATCAGATCTATATTGAGCCTACCTGTAGTGTATAGGACTCCGAACACACCAAATAATGCAGACTCGAATACGACGAAGAAGTTAACTCTATCATTTAACAGGGTATCTTCATGAAGTGTTCGTTCCCAAAGTCTGGCTTTCGCAGCCTCATCTAGTTGTGCAATGGCGGACATTGTAATACCTCCTCATACTCTCCCAAGTTGTACTCAGGTAACACATCTCATTCTTTAGGAAATACGCTTTGGTAATGCGTATGTTTCGGGGCATTCAAGATCTTCACTTAGGCCGCACTTTTATCTTTCGTGTCGAACATGCCTCCTTTAGCCGGAACATCCTATGTAGCCACTGCTTGCCATACGAGCAAAAGCAACTACTTAGGAGGTCCCGCCAATGTGCATGCCCGTGCAAACTGCTGACGTACCCGTAGTCAAAGAGATTACCGAGGCGGTGCTGGCCGCCATCTGGAACGAGCAGGCACCCCTCCGAGGCCCCATGTGGGACTGCGAGGGCAACCCGGTGGCGGTGGTCTATCGCGGGCGGTGGACGGCGGGGAGCGGGCCGGATTTCGAGGGCGCGATGCTGGCGATGGGAGAGAGCGGCACCCTGGCGAGTGGCTCCGTCGAGATGCACCTGCGTTGCGGCGACTGGTGGGCGCACGGGCACCACGCCGACCCCAGGTACAACTCGGTGGCCCTGCACGTCGTCCTGTGGCCGCTGGGCGCTCGCCCCGTCACCAGGGCGGACGGCGAGACGGTGCCCACCCTGGTGCTGGCCGACTACATCACCCTGCCCACACCCGACCTGCTGGGTAGCGTCACGCCCCTCATCGCCAACCTGGGGGCGCTCTCGGAAGAGCCGTGCTGGCAGCGCACGCAGGACTGGCCCCTGGAGAAGCTGCTGGCACACATAGACGAGGCGGGCGACACCCGCTTGCTGAACAAAGCGGCGCAGATGGAGGCGGGGCTGAGCGAGCTTGGGCCTGAAGAGGTTTTCTACCAGGGTATCATGGAGGCGCTCGGCTACTCGGCCAATCGAGGGCCAATGCGCAGGCTAGCGGAGGCCCTGCCGGTAAGCCAGCTACTCACCCTGCCTCTCAGCCGCGATGAAGGGGAGCGGGCTACCCTGCTGGAGGCCCTCTTGCTGGGCGCGGCAGGCTTTCTCCCATCGCAACACCCTGCAACCGAGCCGCTCGACTGGCTCTCGTCGCAGTACGCGGAAGAGATAGAACGGCTGTGGTCCACTTACGCGCCGCTGCTGGACGTGCCGCTTGAACAACCCCTCATAGCCGGCTGGGTAACGGACCGCGTGCGCCCAGCCAACTCTCCACCCCGCAGGCTGGCAGCGGCGGCCCGTTTACTGGCCCGGCTACTGTGGGCGCAAGGCGGCATGCTCGGCCCTTTCGCGGACGCTGCGGCTTCGCTCAACCCTGCTGCCCTGGCGAAGCACTGGACCAGTTTGCTAGCGGTGCCGGCAGACGGTTATTGGGCCACACATCACGGCTTCGGCCATGTGTTGCCCGCGCCTGGCAGCAAGGAAGGGGTGGCGCTGGTGGGAAGCTCGCGGGCGGCGGACATCGCGGTAAACGTCGCCATGCCGCTCCTGCTGGCCGTGGCGGACCGCGAACATGATAGCGCGCTAAGAGAGAAGGTGCTGGCTGCCTACGCCGCCTTCCCGAAGCTGTCGGACAATGAAATCACCCGCGCCATGACGGAAGAGGCCCTCGGCCCGCGCGCTGGTAAATCGATCAACGGGGCGCGCCGCCAACAGGGCTTGCTCCACCTCTATCGGCTATATTATGTTATTTGGAATAGCCCTTCTAACTGCCCTCGTACACTAAGCTCTACTAACAGTGAGAGAGATGAGTCGAAAGAAATGTTCCGGCTGGTGACGCAGGAGGACACCAATCCATTTGAAACAATAATGAGAGAGATGAGTCGAAAAAAATATTGCGGGCAGCGACAGCGGTGGACTGCAAATCCCGAGCAACAACAGGGAGAAAGGTAAATCGAAAGAAGTGCTCCGGCTGGTGACAGTGGTGGAGAGCTTGCTTGCCTGGTGAGTAAAGTACTTGTGATCGAAGGGAACCTAGACTGAATACTGGAAATATCCTGGTCACTGGGCACGGCCTAGTATTCGCGCAAGTGACCGCTCCTACACATCTCCAGGTAACACTGCCGTTCGGTCCTCACCCAGGTAAGTTGCGTTAGAACGGAAGTACCAATTCTAAGTACATCGATTACTGGCGCTCGTAGATGGTCAAAGCCTCCTCAAGCCCAAACGCGCTATATATTGCGGCGTGGTCGATGAGGTCCAGGCATTGTGTTTGAAGATTGCCTTCACCACTATGCAGAGCGTACCCGTATACTCGAATGAGCAATTCAAGCACTGTCCTAGCTCCCATGGTTACATTAGCCATGACATTCCCAACTGCGGGGCCTGCATGCTCAAAGAAACGTTTACAAGCTCTGTAGGATTCTGACGGTAAAACAACCGTAGCATGCTTGAGGGCATGCAGTAACGCCACTTGCTCACCGGCGAATGCCTTGCTCTCTATAAAGGCATTCACTAGCGAGAGCCTGGCATCAAGTTCCTCACCCCATAGATGGCTAAAGCAAGTTGCTGCTTTAGCTCGTACACTACTATAATCAGAGTCAAATAGGCGGATAAGCATAGACTCGCAGAATGCTCGCTGTTTGTGAGCGCTGACATTCCTCGCCAACACTTCAGCGGCAGCTCCCTGCTGTGCCTCTGTTCCGTCTACACATTCAACCGCCAGAGACTGTGCCTCCTCATAGCCTGCTGCCCCTTTACTAACAACGCGAGCACCAACGCGCGCAACTGGACCATCGGTTGAGTGCACCATGGAGTGGAGCAAGGGTAAGAGCAGTAGCAGGCGATCCTTCACCTCGACGGCCTCAAGCAGAAAGATCTCGCTGTACGAATTGCTAAGCATACCGGACGCCGGATCTCTGGAGCTTCTATCACGTCGAGTTTCGCTACCCCCTTTATTCATTCCTGCATCATGTTCCTCGACTACTCTCGTATCTTCGATCTCGTCTGGAGGGTAATATTCAGGATGGTCATCCTGATCAGTCTGGGCATCGTCGCCTGCCTGCAGGGTAGCCAAGCGCAAGAACAGAGCGGTAGCAAGTTCTCCGTCATGATCAAGTAACGGTACCAGCGCCCGAGGCAAGGCACCTCTAACGCGAGTTGATGGATCACCTGCGGCTAAGTCTAGCGCGGGGATGAAGTAGCTAATGCGTGTGGCATCATGAGTGATGAGTTGTGCTACGCACTCCACGGCACTGGTACGTGCGAGTTCATTTCCGTTCGCGACGTACCAGGAAACCAATTCCAGCACTTGCTCTGGTAAAGTCTGTTCTGCCATGACAGAGATAGCATTGGTAATCCAGTACGCAGCAGGATCACCAGGTAAGGTGTGGCAATGTTCAAGGAGCTGTGCTGCCTTAGCGGTATCTAAGCCTACTTCAGCAAGGCCCATCAGCATAGATCCAAAGTACTCTGGGTTCGTATCGGCTGGGAACTGCAATAGCAGGTTGGCGAAGCGCTCCGGTTGCTCTCTGACTTGGACGCCCAGCAAGCTTGAAAGCTCACTGGCACTGCCACCATTGATACCGTGCCGTTCGCCATTGTACTTCCTGATCGCCCTCAACCACTGTTGGTCGCTCATCTTAGCCGCCCGGTCTGGCGATATAGGTGGTTTGATCCTAGACCATCTAATGCCGTGAGGAGGGCTGACCGGATAATCTTCAAACTTCCTTTGCAATTCGCCTAAGCGCCTTATTACCCTTGAGGAACGTCTCAGCGGATCTATAGCCTCCAGCAGCACCAATTGAGCACGACCCAAAGGCCAAACGCTCGGTTTCTTTCTTTCACGAGCTGGGTAGAAACTGAGAATCGTTTCTTCCAGCTTGGACAAGTTTGCCTCAGAACAATTGGGTGAGATAGCCTGTATAAGCTCGCGAGAAACCCAGTACTCCTCATCTCCATGCCATCCTCCGTAACCTACATGGAGGCGATGCTCCACGGCACATAGGTACTCGGCAGCTTCATCTGCACAGATCTGTGCGCCTGCCGTATAGGCGGATATGAGGAGGTAATTTATCGTATCGTAGTGGTACGCACCCAAACGTGCCGCGATTTGGGCGAAACCCCCCGGATCATCTACCACCAGTAGAGATAAGGCTTTCCTCATTGCAGCCAGTAGCGAATAGCTTATCTTGAGAGGAGGGCCATACATAGGAGACGACCAGAGCGGATCTTGCCATGGCGGATAGGAATCGGGCTGTGCCGTGTGCTCAACAACGTCTAGCATAAATGGCAGTAGTTGCTCGACGAAAGTATGGGGCGCACCGCTTGCAGCCTTGAGGAAAAGATCATCCTCACTATTACCTGAATCAGACGACCAAGCAGGGTCAGAGGCAAAGAAATCAGTGTGACCGGCAGACTTGCTAAGCTGCCACCTGCGATTCAGGTAGTGAGCCATGACCTCGGCAGCCCAGGCCGGCTGCTTCTCCGGCAGGGAATGTATCAGGTGCCAGAAGTCACTGTTTACGGCAATAGGCCCTTTTGCTTGGTCCAGCACCCCCGTGTCAATCAGGTGTAAGACCAGGTCCAGGAAACGCCGGCTGCTCGCGAGATCGGCCCAACTAACGAGGTATGTCAGATGATTGCGCAACAAGTCCGAATCTAAAGCGGCTTCTGCATACTGCTCAAGTAACTCGGCTACACGGTCAGCCCGCTCCTTCTGCACCGAGGATAATAACATGATGGTCCTACTGCATAGGACCTCGTTGGAGGAGGAGAGCCATTTAGCGATGATACCTTGTCGGTCAATCAGATCGAACCAGGACTCCGAGCGTAGTATTGAGTTCCACGCGCCCACGGCCAAGATGTCGTCGGTACTCTCAATTAGGTCAGATAGCACCTGCCACTCCTGAAGGGTAGGTGCTATCTGACTTTGCAAGATCCTGAAGACAACCTGTTTTATGTGAAAGCGCGTATCTGGGTCGCTAAGCACAGCTCGTAGCTCCGAATAGTACCGAATCGGCTCTGATACCCGCGCGTAGGTGAGTATCTGCCGTACCTGCGCTCGTCGAAATAGATGCTGCTCGTGTGTATGCAATAGCCGCATGAGGTTCTGACCGCGTTCTGCGAATCGGCGCGCGAAAGCATAGTCAAAGAATCCCTCATGGAAGAACGCATAACGACCCTGCCCGACACTCAACACGTGTTCCGATGCCATAGCTTGCGCATCGTCTTCGTACGCATCGACTCGGTCCTTGGGTGCAGTAAGGTCCTGTTCCTTACTCATATAGTCGCACAGTGCATCGATTACCTGTGTCCAGTTGACGGGCCTACCAAGCCGCTCTCCTACCGTTCGACGCTTGTACCTCCAGAAACTATCGTAGAGATCGTTCGCTGTTTGAAAGTCGAATCTGGAAAAAGCATGATCCTCGGCAACTTGTAGCAGCAACGACAAATGCAGCGGTACAGAGAGGAGACTAACCTGTCTATCACTTAGACGCTTTGCTTCCAGTCCGGCCTCGCTAATTACGTGGAGAACCGTATCCGCTGATAGCTCACTAACCGGCACTTCGACTGCGATCTCCTCTTGCCGAATAAGGCGTTGCAAACGAGAGTCTGATTCAAGGTCGAACTTACGACAGGCAATTAACAGGCACATATTAGGGTGTGCGAGAGCTTGCTTGATGATCAGGTGTATGCAGTCGAAGAAGCCGGGATTACGGCCGGAGGATAAGCTCACCGCGTCCAGTTGATCAATGACCAGTACGCACGGGCCGCCTTGTGCAATGGATGCTAGTACGCTAACTGGGGAACCTGGCAGATCTAATTGACGACCTAATTGATCTGGAAACTGCACCGGCTCACGCCTATCCACGCGAAAACACAGCATAGGAACTCCGGCATTCTTTAGAGTTTCTACGGCGGCAAGGATAACTCCACTCTTACCGATACCTGCGGGCCCGGAAACAATCACAGCTCGTCTGTTGTCAGCGACCGTAGTGTCAGCCGTGTTGCCACTGTCTACAACATCAACCACCTTATCTCCCGCTGCCTCACCAGTTCCAGCTTCAGCTCTGGCGTTCGCCAGGTACTCTTCGTGCTTGCCGGAGGTCCAGACTGCTAGAAAGACCTTCAGGACGTCTGCTAGCTCAATACGAGGAATGAGATGGCCCCGGATGCTAATCTCTTGTAAGCCGTCGATGTATACGGCATTTGCGGTGTCCACAGCAGCCAACACGCCTGAGTCTTTACCCCATTCCCGGCGGCGATATCCCAGTGTCTCAATATGGTGCCATATCTTATGAGGTGTGAGTTCCTGGTGTATCTGGTCGAGAGCAAACTTTGCAAGTTCAGCGTACATCGTCGAGGGTTCGGCTTCGACCAGGGTATCTAGGGTGCTCTCAACAGTTAAATTGAGCGTCTCTTCATCAATGTTCCTTATGTGAATACGACGGAGAGCTAGATACGCTTCATCTAAGGAGCAGTTATCCCAGTGGGTGCGTAATGTCGCAAGTGCCTCTTTTACTGTTTTACTCGTGAGGAAGAAATCCTGGAACTCTGCAGCATCTGCGGCGTCTCTAGCTCTGTCGGACAATTCAGCCAACTGAGACGCTTTTTCGGTAGACACAAATACGCAGCGCGCAGTGGGGTCTTGGGTTAGTTTCACCCAGAAGTTGAATAAGACTTTCTCCGTATGGAGGTTCGGCAGTGTCCACGAACCCTGGGACCGTTGCCGCTTTACCTGGTGATACTCTTTTGTATCACCCATGTTCAGCCAAAACTCGGCACCCTGTCCTTCGGGTCCGGGCGGCTCAAGACGGATGCATTGGGCTTGCTCGCGCATGACGTGAGCCATTTGGAGCACAGTCCAGCGCGCCTCGTATCGATTTCCTACTTTGTCTGTGGCTCCCCCAGATAGTGGCATATTGTGCTCAATTCAAGGCTGGAAACAACTAGAAGCAGTTAACGGGATCTCCCTTGCAGATGCTAATAAACTATAATAGCACAATCAGACATAATGTAGTCTACAGCGCTAGTGCCGGTCCGAACGCAGCACCAGGCTTCGTTTCAGTTACAGAACCAGTGTGGAGCTTAGAGCTATGATGAAGCGCGTTGTTTATATTTTAGGCGCAGGATTTTCCGCGCCAATGGGTCTTCCTGTTATAAGTACATTCCACGAGAGATCGGAGGCAATGTACCGTAAAGATCCCAAAGGACGGAAGCACTTCGAGCGCGTCTTTGAAATGGTGCGCGATCTTTCCGTGAGTGGTCGGTTCTATTCGACCAACGTTGATAACATTGAGGAGGTATTGTCGACTATCGAGATGAAAGAATTCTTGACTGGCGGCGGTTCATTGAGTGCTGACCTGATTCGATATATCGCTGATGTGATAAAGGATTCCACGCCTGACATGCCCAGTTTTGATAAGCGACAGTTCCTCGGCATGTCACATCTTTTTGGCCTGGAAGGGAGGACTAGCATATGGCACTCATATGCCTGCTTTGTAGTCAGTCTGTTTGGCACGCAGGTACAGATTGGTGAGGGTGGTATGCACCAAGCTCAGGGGATCAGCTTTACCGAAAATAGGGACGAACCCGCTGCTGTATATTCGATCATAACCTTTGAAGAAATTTCGATTTAAGAGGAGCGATGCAAAGGATTACCTAGGCGCGGTGAACCTGACTTATGACAGTATGCTCGTGGAAGGAGAAAGGGATGGCCGCATCTCATACTCGTTCGACAGGCTGGAAGATGCTCATGATAAGTTCATGGATGGGCCTTTGGCAATACTTCCAGGCTTCCCGAGCGGAATCGGTTGAGGTGCGACGAATCTTACTATGAAATACAGCTTGGACCCGGAAACAGTCTGCTGCTTTGTGGATACGAACGTCTTGTTGCAGTACCAGACGTTTGATCAAGTGGACTGGCGGCAGGTAGTGCGCGCGCAACATGTTACGTTGATTCTGGCACCAATTGTCCTGGCGGAGCTGGACCGGCATAAAGACAGCATGGCCAATCAACGACTTCATGACCGAGCACGTGAGATCATGCCCAGACTGGCACCTCTACTGGAACAGGCGTTAGCTACAGGTGAGCCTGCCTACGTTCGTGAGGGCGTGTATATCGTTGGCATACCCGAAGAGCCAGATGTTGATTGGTCTGCAGCTCGCTTGGATCCGAACACTAATGACGATCGACTAATTGCCGCGATGATAGACGTGCATACTTCGTGGCATATTGAGAGCCTCGTGCTGGTGTCGGCGGATTTCACACCTAGATTCAAGGCCCAAGCTAAGAAGTTACCGGCTATCGACCCTAAAGGTCTCATACAGGAACTGCACGATATGCAAAGGGCTGCTGCTAAGACTGCGCAGAAACCAGCATTAGAAGCTTCACCTGCTGCTCCGCCCAAGCTAGTGTTTGGCTTCACCGAAGATGTTGAAAAGCGGGGTTTTGTGCATCGTCCTTTCAATCTCCCACAGAAGCCGCGCCCAGAGGATTATGTGGCTATTACAAAGGAGTTTGTGGATGGGGCAGTGGCAGGGCTGACCGAGGATATGGAGGAACGTATACAGAAGGCAAGGTCGCAGGGAGTACCAGAACTCGCTTTGAACGCATACGCTCAAGACTACAAGAAATACCTGCGCGAAATGGGACCTGCGCTCATGATGCAAGATGCACAACAATACGGTCCCTCGTTTGAGCTAGCGTTCTCACTCCAGAACATGGGACATGTTACCGCACAAGACGTCGAAATACGTGTCGAATTCCCTATCGGCAGTTTTGTTGTAGCAACTTCGCGGGCCAGCAACCAGTACTCCAACACGATAGAGCGGCCCGAGGAACCAAAACCGCTTTGGGAGAAAAAGGAAGTACGAAGGGATGCAGCGTTCTCGTTCGCGGGTTCCATGGACTTATACGTGCCTAGCTTAGAGATACCCACCATCCCAGTCCCGAGGCACGCTAGGTCAGACGGTCTGTATCATGGTGAAGACCATGAACGACACATCATTACGTACGAATACGAAAAGATCAGGCCAGGAGCAGCCTTGGATTTAGAGCATGTAATAGTGTATGTCTCACCGGCAACCAGGGGCGGTTTCATGATCGCGTATACAATCTCCGCAGATAACATGCAAAAAGCAGACGCGGGTAGGCTCAACGTCGTGGCCTTGGGCGCTGATTAGCATTAGCTGCTATAAAGTTGTGAGGGTATTCCTGTTATGAGTGAGTGGAGAGAGGTAGTACATTAGCTGTGTGATTCGGGGACATAGTTGCAAGGCATTAACGCATTGATGTTACAATCGCCGCCATAGAAGCCAAAATCAGACAGAGACTGTGGTGGATCAAGATCGTACCAGGTAAGTGCCGCTTTGTAGTTTCTGACGGGAAGACCTACGTATAATGATAAGGATATGACCGGATCGGGGAATATGCTCTCAACTTTGCTCATGTTCGCATGTTCGTATGATAAATCAAACCCTACGACTAGCCGGAAACTATCACTTCTTTCTTACACACTTTCAGCCAAAACTTTAACTCGCTCCGGAGCTTTGGGATAGGTGGCCTTAAACTCTTCTTCCAATTCTGGCGGAACACCAAATGCAACGGCTAAAGTCGTAGTGCCGTCGTTCTCTGCCAGTGGGTAACTTTCCCCGCCGCCGGTCCACTGCTCTTCACGCTCCCGTTTACCGTCTTCCTGCGTATCTGCACGGTGTCTGAGCAGCAAAAATTCGCCTGCGACGACCTTCTCAACGAAGTTTGTTCTGGCTGATTCAGCCCTTGCACTTACAGACTCAACCAACTTGTTGTCATGTACCGATGTCTGTATGGCATGGACAAATCCCCACCTAGTTGCAAGCACACACCCTATTGACTAATCCTTTATACTAGCAGTGCTTGTATACTGCTGTACCGTTCTGCTGAATGCCTAGAACAGGAGTATATTGGCGTGCAAAATTATCTTTCCTCTGCTGCCATTACTCTTGCTGTGGTAGGCATTTCGGTTGCTGAGTTTCAGCCACTGGAGATCCGCATGTACCCGATGAGCAAGGCAGCCAACTAAAGAGGGTGTCCATATGATATGCACTGGCAACCATGCTGCACTGCAGAAACCTGGCAGAGTTCACGCGCAATTCATAGATCAAGGAGAGGAACTGTGCAATGAGTGAACGAGGTGGGTATAGCGAACCTGATGACGCTAACGAGGTGTATGGGGAAACTGAGAGCACAGGCATCATATTCTGGGTTAGGGATGAGACCGGCTCGTTCACAGAAACCCATGAGCGAGATGACTTCGGGAATATCTGGGTAAAGGATCTGGAGACAGGGGACTACACGCAGCGCTGGGAACAAGACGATTTTGGCAACTTCTGGATCAAGGATTTAGAAACCGATCAGTTTATCGAACGCCGCGAGGCGGATGATTTTGGGAACGTCTGGGTAAAGGATCTGGAGACAGGAGAGTATACAGAGGTCTTGGAGCGCGACGCCTACGGCAACTTGTGGAGTAAGGATCGAGACTCAGGCCAATATACGTCGATAGCTGAGCCGGACGACAAACTAGCTGCTGAAACCGCAGATAGCCACAAGGAAGAAAAAGCAGATAAAGACGATGACGATGACGATGACGATGACGATGACGATGAAGACGAAGAAGA
>JALZHG010000002.1 GCA_030914045.1 Chloroflexota bacterium
AGCCTCTATTGCTCCATAGCCACCAATTGCATCTAATGCTGCACGGCTAGCCTCTATTGCTCCATAGCCACCAATTGCATCTAATGCTCTCGCCTGTCCTCGTACCTGCTCAGATATAGCCTCTAGGGTTGCACGACTGCCAAGAGCTTCCATTGCTGCTGCTGCACGTTCACCAAGTGCCTCCAGAGCTGCCTGGCCACCAAACGCTTCGAGTGCCATAGCTTGCTGTCTTCGTAGCTCAGGAAGTTGATCTTCCAAGTTGGAGAGGATCCTCATCGAACTGAATATCTCTTGTTCGCGCTGTATTGACGCGGCCGCATGAGCCATGCCGCTCATGTAATCGGCAACAGTGTGAGCAGGTGCGACGGGATGATTGATATCAGGTACAATCCGGGCTTCTTGTTCCCGAATTTCACGCGCGTCCTCTATCGCTTCCTCGATCTCGCCTTTTCGGTCTTTCAGTTTAAGATAGGCACGAAGCCTTTTGAGGAAGTGGTCGCCCAAGAGCATGTAAAACCCCACTCCAGCCTCTTGATACATCTCCTGTACCAACTCAGTTCTAGGTCCAAGTGGATTGGTGGTCCACCAGTCTTCTTTGGCATCGTCTGTAACAAAGACAATTGGTTTCTGTTCGGCTCTTGCGTGATCCAACAGTTGGAACCAGATTACAAGGTCTCCAGTTCTAGGGCTGTCCTTATAGCCAGGTGGTATCTGCATAGCAAAGCGGTTTTGGGCATGCTGATAGAGAATTGCAACTTGCTCACGTGAGTAAGGAGTGCCTATCTTGTCTTTGAATAATCTATCGATAATGTCGCGTACGGGATCGGTTGTACTGAAATCTGGGTGTTTCTTCTGGAGTTTAGAAAGCTTAAGTTTCTCAGCTTCTATTGCTGCCTTGATCCTTCGAGTAATCTCCGTGGTGTCTACGTTTGCGTGCCTATTGAAATTGCCTATTGACGCTTCTAGAGTCCGGCCCGCTTCGGTCAAGTGCTTTGTTATGCGGTTGTAGGCTTCTTGCTCCGCGTTTATTGCTAGGAGGCGGTTCTGCTGAAACTCAAGGGCAACTTGGTAGGGTATCCATATCCGGCGACTAAGTTTCCCCATAACGGAAAAGAATGCGCGCCTGCTCGCCGGGCGATACTTGTAGATGTGAAGAAGTATGTTTGTGTCAAACACAAACAGGCATTGGTCAAGTACCGACTCGACATCTTCTTGAGATTTGTAATAAACGGGGAAAAGATCTCGCATATGGGTGTGCTTCGATGCTGTTCAGCTGTATTTTGGACCTGATAATATTATACGGCCATAAGTCCTATCCTGGGCAACTTGACACTTCCCATATCTTCTGCACCCCCTTCTCGGAACTCATGATCCAATAGCTGATAGCTTGGAGCACTCACCTTCGATTTGAACGAACTCGGCAGAGGTGAATAATGCCGTGGTTACTGTGTGCCTGTGCTACTATGGGTACATGGACTTCCTATAGCCACTTTGCACGGACTCAGGGACAGTGTTTCACGTGTTCGAAAGGAACGATGCGGCATGCGCTCGGTAGAGGAACTTCACGAAGGCGATGATCTCACAATAAGAGAGACTACAGCGAACAGCTTGAGTCTCGCACCAGGGGACCAGCCAAAGAGTCTCTCACTACAGCACCAGCCCGGCTCCGACCAGCACCCTGCAGCCGTCTACCTTGCACGGCTGGCCCCAGGCTCGCGCCGCACCATGTCCGAGGCCCTGGATTTGGTTGCCGGCATTCTCACTTCTAACCGCTGCGACATGCAAAGCCTCGACTGGAGCGCCTTGCGGTACCAGCACACCGCTGCCGTGCGCTCGGTGCTGGCCGATCTGTACGCGCCTGCTACCGCCAACAAGATGCTGGCCGCCTTGCGCGGGGTCTTGCGTGAGGCGTGGCGGCTCGGGCAGGTGAGCGCCGAGGACTACCACCGGGCCGCCGACCTCCCCTCGGTGCGGGGCACCACGCCTCCCAGGGGGCGCGCCCTGGACGGCGATGAACTGGGGCAACTGTTCGCCCGTTGCGTCCTCGACAAGTCACCTGCGGGGCTGAGAGACGCTGCGATGCTGGCCGTGCTGTACGGTTGCGGGCTGCGGCGTAGCGAGCTTGTGGGGCTGGACGTAAGCGACTACGTAGCCAAAGATGGCGCGCTGCATGTCCGCTCCGGCAAGGGCAACAAGGCGCGTACTAACTACGCTACGGGAGGCGCACGCAACGCTCTGGAAGCCTGGCTCAAGGCTCGTGGCAAGGAAGCGGGAGCTCTCTTCTGCCCGGTGAACAAGGCCGGTCAAATTACCGTGCGCAGGCTCACCGACCAGGCCGTGCGCAAGATTTTGCTCAAGCGCGCCAAAGAAGCCGGGGTGGAGCACTTTTCGCCGCACGACCTGCGCCGCACTATGATAGGCGACCTGCTGGATGCAGGTGCCGACATCTCAACAGTGCAGCGGTTGGCGGGGCACGCCAATGTCACCACCACGGCGCGCTACGACCGGCGAGGCGAGGCGGCCAAGCGCAAAGCCGCAGAGTTGCTCAGCGTGCCCGTGTCTCCAAGCCCTGATGCCGCAGACGCAGAGTAGACCCACTGCTATAGGGAGTCCACTCTGCGGAATGCGAGACGTTACCTGTCAGTCGTCAGCTTCACCGGTACGTTCCGGGTTCTCCAGCCCAAGCAGCCGGTTCCATAGCTGGTAATCTACCTCGGTCTTAGGGACGTACCAGTTTTCCGGCCCTGCTTCCATATCGCCCCGTGCGGTAATCTCCTCGCGAGCGTCCGCGCGCAGGTCGAGATAGGTAGCGTTCTGCTCAAGCCTGCTGCCCGCCGGGAGGACCGTGATCTGCTTAAGCTCGTCGTCGGTGTAGCCCTCCAGGCGGTTGTGCAGGTCCTTGATATCGTAGGCAGTCCGCACACCGTCAGCCTTTTCGGGGTGCAATCCCTGCACGCCCTCGTTCTGCCCGGCGTTGTCGTCCGGCCTCAAGTCCTGGTCCCAGTACCTATCCTCTTCGCTGAAGCTTGCCGACCCGCCGCCTCCACCACCGGTCACGCCCATATCAGCCTCCCTGTGTGCTTGGGCTAGCGTTCGAGTCGCTGCCACTGCGTCCGCTGCCGATATCCGAGTCCCGCGCCCTCACGCTGTCCTCGATTGAGGGCTTGTCGCGGGTGTCCTCGTTCCACTCGTTGCGTTGTTGCGCTGGTGGGCTGTCGGTGTCCTTCCCCTCAGCCGCCTGGCGGGCGTAGGTCTCCTGCTTCTTGGGAGTCCCGGTAATGATGTCTACGCTCTTCGACGGGTTGTTAGGGCCTTTCGACTGGTCCTTGTCGTCAGAGTCGTTGTTGTGCTGTCCCTGCTTAGCCATAGCCTCAAGTACCTCCGGTAGTTGGTATTGGTACGCGTGCTGAACTACCCCTTCGAGCTACCCTCGCTCGGCGGGCTGGCCCTACGCTGGCTTTCCGAGCCGCCCTTGTGCTTGATCTTGCCCTCTTTGGGGTCGCGGTCCTCTCCCTGTCGCGGCGAGTCCATGCGGCTCACCTGCTCTTGTCCCTTCTTTACCATCGTAAGTCTCCTTTCGCATCGGAGGGTTAGTTAGTCTACTGTGCAGAGTAGGCAAGCAAGGGGTGTGCCAGTACCCACGCAACCAAATTGAGATAGCGATTGTGCAAAGTAAGACAACAGAAGGTAGAATAGAGAGTTCCCGGTCCTCAATCACAAGCCTTTATTGGTGAAAGGCCGCAACCGATGCTCATAGTGGACGTGAATGACTGCCCGGCGCTTGTTGCGGGTGACGAGACGCTACTCAGAGAGGTGCTGCACCCCTCTCTACATGGCGCGCCCATCCGCTACAGCCTAGCCCATGCCCTGCTCAAGCCGGGCGGACGCTCCCTGCCCCACCGCCTGAGAGGGTCGGAGGTTTACTATATCTTGCAGGGCCGCGGAAGAATTTACATAGATGGCGAAAGTAGCGAGGTCCGAGCCGGTCAGGTGATCTACGTGCCCCCAGGAGCCACGCAGTTCGTAGAGAACGGCGACAGCAGTGACCTGGTGTTCTTGTGCATCGTAGATCCAGCATGGAGCGCCGAC
Source organism: Chloroflexota bacterium (assembly GCA_030914045.1). Classification (GTDB taxonomy): domain Bacteria; phylum Chloroflexota; class Chloroflexia; order QHBQ01; family JADMIH01; genus JADMIH01. The sequence goes on from JALZHG010000002.1 coordinate 4,090, forward strand.
GACGAGGTCGTGGACCGTGTATCTCCCGCCCGGCAGGATAGTTAATGAGCGAAGTCAAGGTCAGCAAGTGGCATGGGGCGCAGACCGCGACCGAAGCCGCGATCCATCGCCTCATCAAGGAAGAGGGTCTGTCGGCTTATGCATGGCAGAACGGCCCATATGACACCTACGCCGCGCACAGCCACACGTACGACAAAGTCATATACGTCGTTCGCGGCTCAATTACCTTCGGGCTGCCGGATCTAGGCGAGAGCGTTTCGCTGGCGGCAGGCGACCGCCTGGACCTGCCCAGGGGCGTGCGGCATGACGCGCAAGTAGGGCCTGAGGGTGTTGTCTGTCTGGAAGCACACCTGACCTGACCAGCGACAGAGTGGCGACTGAGCTTTAGGCTTGCGTCTGAACGTCGTTGTCTCGAAGGTCGGCTTCCACAGTATCGCGGTCCCCTTCAGCCTGGCTAGGTCTCACATCTTCAATGGGGTCCTGGCCTTCGGGCTGGGGAATGGTGCTTGAGTTGTCTTCCTCGATGCTTTGGCGGTTGTCTTGCGTCTCCAGGGTCATAACATACTCCTTAGTGGTAGGTAACTTTGAGGGTTCTCGTATCTCATTGAGGTTAGCAAGCGATATACCATTGTTGTGTCTCGTCTTCTGGAGTGGTAAGCTTTTGGGATATGTAAACCATACTACCGCATCAGCTTGTAGCGACTGGCATGAGGTCTCATGTACAGTGACTACGGTGTGATCGTCTCTACTACGTCGATGCTTGCGGTGAACTTTCGCTCAGGTTGGCCGGCGCGCGTGGCCCTCGCTTGCAGGACCCAGGGACCACGCATAGGGAACTCTACCTCGGTGGTATAGTGCCCAGGTTCAGCCGAAGGCATCATCGGCACTGGCTCCGCAGCTAGTTGACGCCCACCTGGACCTGACGCGGTCAGCTTCACATCAACTCCACTCAGGGGACCACCTTCCGCATCACGGATCTGAACGGTTATCAAGGTTCGACCTAATATCGCGGGCTCTGGCGTCGTGGTAAACCGCGCCTCCAGGTACTCAATTGCACGTACGGTCGTCCTGCCCGTATCCGTTGCGTTCAGCCAAAATGCTGCCTTCAAGTCTGGGCTGGTGGTCCTTTGAGCGACTGCTGTTACAAGGTAATTACCCTGGAATGCGAGCACCGACGCCCTTCCCACCCAGACCTGCAAATTACCTTCCTCCTGGGGTACGCGTTGTGCCTGGAGGAAGGTGCTCCCCGCCTCAACGTCCTGTGGGCTTACTGTAAGGACTAATCTGGTCACGTCAGACAGCACGTCCTGACCACTTTCTCCGCTAGCCAGCGTCACTGTGAAAACTTCCCCGGCGTCCTCCTTCCCAATCCCAAGGACGAACGATGTGCCCGCTACAGACGTTGCCGCCGAGACTGGCAACGTCGTACTGACTGCGGTGGGGGTGGTCTTCTCTGCCGTCGCGGTGGGGAGCGTGCCGCCAGTCTGCCCGGCGTCTGCCTCGGCGGCCAGTGTAACAGGGCTGGGCGGCGGTAGGAGCGTTAGACCCCCCGCACACAGCAGGACCACGGCCATGAGGGCCACTTCTACACGCACATTGCGCCGGAAGTTCGAGAGGGTGCCCGCACCTTCTACTGGACGACCTGCTCTGAGGCGGGGAGTCAGGTACGCGAAGTTCATGGCACCGATTAGGATGAGCGCACCAAATAGGAATAGCTTGAGGCCCACCACCTGACCGTAGAGACTGGATGCAATGGCGTTCAGGTCTGTGGTTTGGATTGCCAGGTTATACGTGCCCGATACGCCAAGGGCCAGCACGCTCGCCAGCGCAAGCCTGGAAAACCGCGGCACCGCTGCCGCCAGGAACGCCCTCCGCTCGTCCGAGGCGACGAGCAGGCGTCGGTACGCTGGGAACAACACGACCGCAAAGAAGAGGAGGCCGCCGATCCAGGTCGAGGCAGTCACAAGGTGCACCCAGTCGCTGATGACAGGCAGTGGCAACCCCGCCACGTTCTCCCCTTGCACGGCCGCAGCGTGACTGCTCAACGCCTCCGCCAAGAGGAAAAGTGACCCCGCCGCGATGCCAATCTCCCACAGACCTCCACCACCCCGCCGTCCGATCCAAATGAAGGTAAAGAGGACGAACAGCGCTACCGCCCCGAGCATCTTCATGCTCCACGCGAAGCCGAAGCGGGTGGACGAGAGCAACAGGCTACCCAGGTCTGGCACACCGAGCGCCGCCAGCATATCCAGCTCTGATATGGCTGCTACCTGCGCCCACAGGTCGAATGCCAGCAGAGGCACGAGCGCGGCAGCCGCCACCGCCCCTGCCCGGGCAAAGCTCGACCCGAGGTCCAACCATAGGCCCCGCCGCGCCGGTGCTAGCTCCGCAACCGCGGGTTCAACCACCAGGACTAGAAATATAGCGCCACCCAGACAGAACGTTATGCACGCAAGCACCAGCGCTCGAGCTAGCCAATGTACCGGGCTGGGATTTTGTGCGGCCGTTCCAAGTTCTGTCTCGCTGGCACCGGTGGTATCGAGGACCGGCTCAAGCGGGGTCGTGGCGCTTTCACCGGCACTTAGCACCCGGAACACGAAGCTCCCACTGGTGAGATGGCCGTCGATGGCTGACACCACTCGCCAAACGACACCGTAAGTCCCAGGTTGTAGGCTACTTTCCAGGGCGGCAGCTACGCTAACCTCGCGCTGGGTGCCATACCCGATGGGGCCGAGGGGCAACTCCCTGCGGCTGCGGTCCAGCAGGACGATAGAACTGAAATCTAAGGACACAGCCTCGCTAAGGGTGATCTCTAAGTGCTCGGGGGAGGCTTCAAGTGACGCGCCAGGAGTGGGACTGCTGCCAAGCATGCGCGCATGGGCGTATACGGGGGTGGGGGCGAGCAGAGTGTTGCCCCACAGGACCGCAAAGAGCAAGACCAGGCACCAACGCAGCCCGCGCTTCATCCTTTCGATTCCTTGGCCATCATCTTAACGCAAATGGGAGAAGCGGCAATGCGGCCTCTCCCAGGTGAACATATCACGTCCTACCAGTTCTAACTGGCTTCTAGCGTCGCGTGCACCCGAATGTCTACGTTGCCCGCAATGGCTCCCGAGACTGGACAGTTGCGCGCGGTGTTCTCGGCGGCTGCCTGGAAAGCCTCCTGGTCGATACCCGGCACGCGGCCCGTTACTTCCAGGTCCATCGTGGTGACCTTCAGTTTCCCCTCAACCTTGTCCAACGTGCAGGTAGCGGCTACGGAGACCCTTTCAGGTGTGTTCCCCTGCTTCGACAGGTCGTTAGACAGAGCCATCGAGAAACAGGCTGCCTCCGCGGCAGCAATCAATTCTTCGGGGCTGGTCTTCCCATCAGAGCGTTCGGTGCGCGAAGCCCACGTGACGGGGAACTCCTCTAGGGCGCCACTGCCTACCTGTACCCTGCCGCTGCCCTCGGTAAGATTGCCCTCCCATATGGCGTTAGCCCGTCGTTCTGCAAGTGCCATTGATTAGCTTCCTCCTGATATACTCTGCGACTGTAGCCGCTGCTACAGGTGATTAGCTTCCTCCTGATATACTCTGCGACTGTAGCCGCTGCTACAGGCATTATAACACTCATGAGAGTTCCAAACGACCTGTGGTGAATCGTCACGGGGCTTTGATGTAGCTGTAGGGGATATGTAGTCCGAGACGCACCCTCTGTCGTGCCGTAAAAAGGCGCAGCCCGGAGGCTGCGCCTTTCTCAACTAACTACTACCCCTGAACGGCTTCTGACATCAGTAGCCGGTGAGCCTGTCGATCATTCCCCTTTCCTTTGCCGCGTTCTCAACCCAGTTGTAGAACAGGTAAGCCACCACCGTGCATACCACTGCTGAGAACGCGAGTATGCCCAGCAACTGCCAGTTGTCGAACTGTGCCAGCACGGGGCTGACCGCCTGGGTCACCGCCTGCCCGCTCTCGGACTGAACTGTCACAGTAAGAATGCCGCCCTCAATGGCGCGCCGCATACCTTCGAGCCAGTACGTGATCGGCACGCCGAGGCTGATCTCCTTCAGGGGCGTTGGCAGGATGTCCACGGCGAAGTACGCGCCGCTGAACAGCAGCAGGCTGCCACCCACGACCTCACCTATAGCCGCGCCGTTCCTGGCGACCACGAGCGCCACACCCGCCATTATGATACCCAGCGACAGCAGTATTACCAGGCCGAGTATGAAGTAGACCACTAGCCAGCCCCAGGCGATTTGCGCCAGGTCGAGATGCAGCCCCAGGAAGAGCACTCCGGTTACGAGCAGTATCACGGTAGTCACGAACCCGATCAACATCTTCGCGACCGCCCTACCCAGCAGGTAAGAAAGGTGGCGAGCCGGAGAGGTGTAGATGTACTTGAGCATCCTGTAGTTCTCGCGGTCGTCCAGCACGGCCCAGGCCATACCCGACAGCGCCTGCAACACTACCATGAAGAAGGCGTTGCTCACGTACAGGTAATCGAAGAAGTTGTCCCGCTGGCCGCCACGAATTACCTCGTACATGACGTAGAGGATGAGGGCTGAGGCCATCGGGCGCAGGATGGTGAATATGAAGAACACCAGCGGGTCGGCCCAATTACCCTCGACCTGCCAGCCGAGCCAGGCCGCAATCCTGAAGGTCCTCAGGTTCTGGCGGGCCTCGGACATCGGGGGAGCCTCACGCTGCTCGGTGGTTTGTGCCTCTAGCATCTCTAACTCCTTACTGCCACCGCAGGCTGAGTCGTGCCTCGACCTTCGCCAGCCATTCCATGCGCTTGAGCATCAGATAAGCCACAGTGACGAACACCACGCCCATGACCGCGAGCGCCCCCAGTTCCAGTCCCCAGGGCAGCACTCCCTCGATCTTGCCAGGGAAGAGCAACTGCCGTAAAGCGTCCAGCCCCAGGCCCACAGGGATAACCGCCGAAATGACCGTGGTGAGCGCCTGGATGCTGTTGAAAAGCTGGTTCAAGGGGAAGTTCATGCCCGACATGAAGAAGACCGGCTCCTGGAGGGCGAGCGATACCTGCCAGGCCTCGCGCCCCCACATCAGGAAGACCGAGCTAAGCACCATGCCCAGCCCATAGAGCGCCACCATCGTGACGAAGAACACGAGAGCCGCCGCGCCCCATTGTGAGACGTCCATCTGCACGTTGAACAGCAAAGTACCCACAATGGCAATCGACCCGGCCCGCAGGGTGCTCATATAGAGGCCGCCCACGCCCATGCCGAGCAAAATCGCCATCATCGAGGCTGGTGACATGATATAGATTTCCAGCAAGCCCGCCTGCTTGTCCCAGTAAAGCTGTGAGGCCATCATCCAGAGCACGTTCAGCCAGTAGGTAGCCAGGGCCGCCCCCAGCACCACGAAGCCGACGTACGCCGGGTCCGCCTGTAACGCCTTGTAAAGGAAGACAGAGGCCGACATGGTAATGAGCGGTATGACGATGTCGAAAAAGAGCCAGCTAAGCTCTCTCTGCGCTCCAATCACACGCGGGTAGCCCCGGCCAAAGGCAGCCCGCAGGAACAACTCCACACCAGTGCTTTTCCTCACGACGTTCCCCTCCTGGACCGTATCTCCTTACTTGCCGTTCTTGTCCTCGGCTGTAAGGCTGCGACCCACCAGCTTGATGAACACGTCCTCCAGAGTAGGCTCATGCTTCTGCAGGTTGAGTATGCTAGCTTCCTGCGAGGTCAGCGCCTGCACCACAGAGCTAATAGCCGACTCGTCCCGCACGATGAACTTCAGCTTGTAAGTAGAACCGCTGGCGTCCGGTTCTCCGGTGACGTGCTCCACTCCGGGCGCTTCACCCAGGATGGGTATGGTGCGCTCGCTGATGCCCGAAACTCCGATCTCAAAGATGGGCTGGCTCTGAAGCATGCGCTTGAGGTTCGAGGGTGTGTCGCACGCGAGCACCTTGCCGTGATCGATAATGGCTATGCGGTCGCATAGCTCGTCGGCCTCGGCCATGTAGTGCGTGGTGAGCAGCAGCGTGCGGTCGGGGTGCTTCTGCAACCAGCCCTTCGTGAAGTCCCGCACGATGCGAGCAGCGTGCACGTCGAGGCCCAGCGTCGGCTCATCGAGGAAGATCACCTTCGGGTCGGTAATGAAGCCGCGACAGAAGTTCATCCGCTGGCGCTGCCCCGTGCTGAGCGTGCTGACGAGGGCGTTAGCTTTGTCCTCTAACTCTACGATCTTGAGCATTTCCTCGATGCGCGCATTCGCGTCCTTCCAGGTCACGCCATAGAATTGGCTAAACATCCATAAGTTCTCGCGCACCTTGAGGACGCCGTAGCCGCTGGTCTCGCCTCCGCTCACCATGTTGATGCTCTGGCGCACCGTGTTCGCCTGCTTTACCACGTCGAGTCCATCTACGTAGGCGATGCCGCCGGTCGGCGCGAGCAAGGTGGTGAGTATCTTAATAAGGGTGGTCTTCCCGGCACCGTTAGGTCCCAGCAGCCCGAACAACTCACCCTCATACACTTCCAGGCTGACGTTGTCGAGGGCAACTAGCGTCTTGGCTGCCTCGCCCTTCTTCTTGTCAGCTTTTACCTTGTAGTGTCGCGTCAGGCCCTCGGTGCTGATTGAAGCACGCCTGCCGCCCGCTGCATGTTCCGTCTTCTGGACCGCGTCGGGGAGAGTCATCATAGGTCGTTCCTTTGCCTCGTGTTTGGAAGAAGTCGGGGTGACAGGGGAAAGTGTCTCGTCTGTTACGTCCAGGGCCATCACTGTATCTCGCTCCACTAAACGTCACTAAAGGCAGGTTACGTGCGACCTGCCTCGCCCCGCATCCTAACATTTTGCACCGCAACAGACATCAGGCCCGGCACCCATCTACTCTACTCCTGTAGACCGATACAAGGCACGGCTCTTGCACTTTCCACCTGGCGAAGGCTCACTACTCGTATAGAGCGTTGCCTACTCTACACAAGTGGCGAACTTCTGGAGAGCGTTGTACACTGCTGTAGATCGCCGAGCAAGATTGGTTATCAAATGGCATGGAGGCAGAGATGCTTTTTTACCTCGCCCTGATTGTCGTAGCCGCCTACCTCATAGGCGGCATACCGATGGGCGTGCTGGTGGCCGACGCAAACAAGGTGGATATACATTCGCGCGGCAGCGGCAAGATGGGCACGACAAACGTGCTTCGCAGCGTCGGCAGACGAGCGGCGGCCCTGGTGCTGGTCGGAGATTTCCTGAAGGGAAGCCTCGCGGTGCTGGTGGCGCGGCTCCTGGTAGGCGCACTAGTGGGTTCGCCCGGCCGTGTAGACGTCCTCGGCTTCCAGGTGCAGGTGCTTACGCTCGCAAGCCTGCTGGCCGCCCTCGCCGCCGTAGCGGGCCACGTGTGGTCGATCTACCTGCGGGTGCTTCAGGGCAAATGGCGTGGTGGCCGGGGCGTGGCGACGGCTATGGGCGCGGCGCTGGTAGTTAACCCACTAATTGTGTTGGCCGCCCTGGGGGTGGGCATTCCTACCATACTCATCTCCCGCTATGTTTCGCTCGGCTCCATCCTGGGCACCGCCGCCGCGGGCCTCGCTATAATTCTGCTGGTGCTGCTGGGCTGGATGGACGAGTTGTCGCTCCTGTTCATCTCCATCTGCGTCTTCATAATCCTCGCACACAGGGACAACATCGAGCGCCTCACAAAAGGCACAGAACGCAAAATCGGAGAACAGGCCAAGACCGGCTGACGACGTACTGCGAGATCTTCTCCATCGTCGGTCGTCTAGAGTCTATCGTCCCCTAGCTAAAGCTCGCCTCCGCAGCCGTCACCAGCTTTTCCTTCAGCGCGTACACGGCGGCCTGGGTGCGGCTGGCGAGACCAAGCTTGCTGAGGATGTTGCTCACGTGGGTCTTGGCGGTCTTGGGGCTGATAATCAGCTCGTCCGCGATTCGCTGGTTGCTGTAGCCCCTCGCGACCAGCTTGAGCACCTCAACCTCTCGCTCGCTAAGCGCCTCCTGGACGGTGACGTGCTTGGGCCGGTTGGGGTTTAGCTCCTCCATCAGCCGCCGCGCCACACGCGGGTCCAGGTGCACCTCGCCCAGCACCGCGCTCCTGATGGCGTGCACCACCTCGTCCGGGTCGGCATCTTTCAGCACGTAGCCCGTAGCACCGGCACGCATCGCCCCGAAGACCTTCTCGTCCTCTATGAACGACGTCATGGCAATCACGTCGATGTCGGACGAGCCTTGCTTTATGGCCTCGGTCGCGCCTATTCCGTCGAGTTCCGGCATTACGAGGTCCATCAACACGACATCGGGGTGCAATTGAGCCGCAAGGGCCACTGCCTCTTTGCCGTTCGAGGCCTCGCCTACCACTTCGATCCCTTCCTCAGTGGCAAGGAACGCCTTCAGCCCCTGCCGCACTACCGCGTGGTCGTCCACGAGCATCACTCTAATTGGTTCATCCATCCTTTTGCTCCCTTCCGGTAATTCTTTTCCTTCAATACGCCAGTCTAAACGTTTGTTGTGTCGAATGCACGCCCACCCGCCGGGGCGGGCGAATTGATGTTAGCCGTCAAGCCGTTCGTCTTCGCGATAGTGGCCGGATTAGCCGGGTCAATATTCACGCTCACCAGCACCTCCGTGCCCTCGCCGGGCTTGCTTTCAAAGCTGATGGTGCCGCCGATAGCCTGAGCACGTTCCCGCATGGTGCTGGTCCCGATATGACTACCCCCGCCTGCGACGAGCTTGGTAGTCTCAAATCCTCGTCCGTTGTCGCGGATGGACAGAGTCACGTGGTCGCTGCTGGTATCAAGGCAGACCCAGGCTTCGCTAGCATGGGCGTGCTTCACCACGTTGTGCAGCGCCTCTCGGGCGATCTGGTAGAGCGCCTCCTCGTGCTCTATCGGCAGCCGGCGGTCGCCCGCCAGGTCAAGATGTACCACCAGCCCGTTGCGAGCCTTCACCGCGTCCGCGTGCTTCTGAAGGGCCGAGGCAAGGCCCTCATTCTGTAGCGCCTGTGGCCGCAACTCGAATATGAGCGCCCGCATCTCGGCAAGCGAGCCTTGAGCTAGATCCTGTACGTTGTCCATCAGGCTGAGGGCCTGTTCGCCGTCGGTTGTGAGCACTCGTCTTGCCGCCCTCAGCGTGAGGTTGAGGCTGAACAATGACTGAGTGACCGAGTCGTGCAGTTCGCGGGCCAGTCGCGCCCGCTCCTCAACCGTCGCCAGCTTGTTCGACTGGGCCAGCAGTTGCGTGTTGTAGACCGCGAGGGCAAGTATCTTGGCGAAGCTGGAGAAGAGTTGTATCTCTTGCTGGGTGAAATGGCGGGGTTCGGAGAAATAGACAGTCATAGTGCCGAGACGGGTATCTCGCACGCTCAACGGCAGGGCGATGAGCGCGCCTACCTGACCTGTGACCTCGCGCACCAGTTCTTCGTCGCCAAGCTCGTGCGAAGCCATTTCCCACCACTCGGCCAGGTAACCAGGCTCCTGCGTGTCTTCAATGTAGCAAGGCTTCTGCGTAACGAACGCCTCCTGGAATGCCACCCTGTGGTCGGGACGCGTGCCCACCGGCACTTGAGGGTTGCCCTCCACCACCAGGCGCAGGTGCTCCGGTGTCATGTTGTAGTGCGCCGTGTAGTTGAGCGTGTTGGTTTTCTGGTCGTACAGGAAGACCAGCGCGCTGGTGGCTCCCATCAATTTGCCGATGTGCTCCATGCCGTTTACCAGCGTCTCTTCCAGGCTGCGGCTCAAGGTCACGGACAGCGAAAGCTCGTTGATGGTGGTCAGGGTCATAAGTTGCTGCTGCGTGCGGGAGTACAGCCGCGCCCTCTCCACCGCCACCGCCGCCTGGTTGGCAAGCACGGACATCAAGCGCAGGTCGTCCTGCGTAAAGTCACCTTCTCGCTTGTTCACGGCAGTAACCACGCCAATAGTGTGTCCACGCGACACCATCGGTGCAGCCAGCACCGAATGCGCTGCCATCTCCTGGCGTAGGGTATGGTTCACCCGGTTGTCGTTCGCCGCGTTGTTGCTTATCTGCACCTGCCCGGTCGTATACGCCAGCCCTGAGAGTGACTGATTTATAGGCACACGGTCGGAACTCCTCAGCATCGGCACGTTCCACTCAATCGCGGCCTGCAACTCGCCTGGACGGTTGTCGTTCGGGAGGAACACCAGGCACGACTCCGTACCAAGCATCTCGCTTACAGAGACAGCGATCGTCTGGAGGATGTCGGCAAGTCCCGCTGTCCCTGCTAGGTCGGTGGTCACGCGCTGCATGGTGACGCTCTCAGCGAGGCGGCGCTGCAATTCGGCGTTGGCGGAAGCCAGTTCTGCCGTACGCTCGGTAACCTTGCCTTCTAGCTCGGAATACGAGGCTTGAAGCTGCCGCGCCATCAAATTGAACTGGCGGGCTAACTCCTCGATTTCGATGGGGCCGCTCACCTGCAACCTGTGCCGCAACCTTCCAGCGCTCAGCGCCTGGGAGGCTGCCACAAGCTTCGCCACGGGCCTGGTCAGCGCCCCGGCACTACGAGTCACGAGCAAGACCGCGAGTAGCATAGTCACCAGCGCTAGTACCAACAACCCCGACAGCAGCGAGTTGAGCGGCGCGACTATGTCCGCCCACCGTTCCTGGGTGACGACGTACCAGCGCAACCAGTTCGTGTCGAGGGAGGCGCGAGGGAACAACAGGGCCAGGTTCAGGGGTGCGTACCCGATGATGCTCTGCTCGCCGTTGAGGGACGTGATAATCGCGTTCGGTTCGGTAGTGTTCAGCCCATTCAGGGTAACCGGCGGGAGCACAGTGCCTACAAGCTCCTGGTCCGGGTGCCAAAGTATGCGGCCGTCCGAGGCCACCAGGTATGAGACGCTGTGCCTTGTGCCCTTCTCCAGGTCGTCAACACTCTGGATGCCGAAAGGCCTGCCTAGCTTGGGGCTGCCGTAGTAGATGACCCCCTCTACCATGCCCCCGAACCCGCCCCTGGTGTCAATGTAGGGGATGGAGACTACAAGCGCCGACCTGCCGTCCTTCATGGTGATGGGCACGATCTCCATCGCGGGACCGACGCCCTCCCGCAGACTTTCAAAGGCCCGTCTGTTCAACACGTCTCCCGCGCTGGCAGCGAGATTGGACGCCTTCAACTTACCTTCAGGGTCTGTCACCTGCACCATATCGAACTGCCGGATGATCGTCTCCCGCTTCAGTTCATAGAAGACTTGCGCCTCATCGGCGTTCAGCAGCACAGCCGAACTAGCCAGTTGTTGTAGGGTCTGAACGGCCAGCGAAAGATGGTCGCCCACCCGCTCTGCTTCCAGCCCTGCGAGGTCGGCGTCCCGGCTCTTGGCGAGCGACTCGCTGACTTGGGTGTAGCCCACCTGGCCCACCGCAGCGAAAGCCACCACGAGCAGGGTGAGAGGCAGCAAGGTACGCAGGATCAACTGCCCGCGCAAGGTGTATATGAACGAGAACCGCCGCGAACTCCGCTGCTGCTCTTCACCCACTACTTCCGTATTCAGTTGCTCGTCCCTCGTTTTCTGCATACTAAATCGGCCAGGATGCCAGCGGAATCGCTATTAACACAACCACCAGGCTTGCGGTGAAGAACAGGGCTGCCTGCCGCCCCTTTTCGGTAGAGGTCGCGTTGCGGTCGCGGTCCGCGCGAGCACGCCCGATGTGCGCAAGAGCCACGGCCACAAGCATCGCCAGCGGGTGGAACCAGCCAAGTGCCGCGTCACCTTCCCAGCGGCGGCCCAGCACCCACACCAAGACACCGACGAGGAACTGTACGTCCATCGCAATTGTGAAATAGAGGCTCGACCTATCGCCCAGGACTCCCCACCGGCGAGCGCCTGTAGCCGACATGAAGGCCACTACTATAGCCAGCACCGCAGTCAGCAGGACCGCCCACCTGAGGAGGCTATGTATGTTCACAAGCAAGTCAGTCATTCACATCTCCACAAACAAAGGTGTCCGTCCCCCTACAGCCGGGGAAGACAGACTGTCCCTGCATAGTATATTGTACCCAGAATGGCAGTGGCTCTGCATCAGTCTTTAAGCGTACTGTTGCGAGCGCGGCAGTTGACGGATGAACGCGGCAGTTGCAGCGCTCTCAGCATCTCCGAGCCGCTATCTCAGTAGCTCGGACAGCGCCTGCTTGAAGAGACCCTTGAGGAGCGGCACCTTGTAGCCGTTCTTGGAGAGCGGCGTGGCTTCGGCCACTAGCGCGTCGGCCAGAACGTCTGCGTCCACTTGAGTGACGGCTTGCCCCTCCAACAACGCTTCGACACGGGGGCACCGTAGAGGTACAGGTGCCACACCTCCCAGGCTCACGCGAGCATTTTCAACGCGGCCTTCTGCCACTCGGAACGCCAGGCCGACCGAGGCGAGCGCAAATGCCCAACTGGCCCGTGGCATGGCTTTGAGGTAAGTTGACCGTCCGCTGCCTGCCTCTAGCACGATCTCCGTTATAACAGCGCCTGCGGGTAAGACTACACTGTTGCGGCGCTCAGGAGTGGGCCTGTCATATAGGTCGCGCATGGGGGTCTCGGCGTCACCGCCCGCCGTGCGAAACCGCACAACCGCATCGAACAATAGAAGTGCAACCGCAGGGTCGGATGGATGCACGCTGACGCAGCGGCTCTCGGAAGGCGAGTTCAGGAAGATGGCATGTAGCTCGTTCTCGCCGTTGCGAGCGTAACAGAGCTCGCCGCCCTTCAGCCAGCAATTGTGCTCGCCCCGGTAGTACCAACACCTAGGCTGTTGCAGCAGGTTGCCTGCAATGGTGCTCATGTTGCGCAACTGGGGTGTGGCCGCGAGTCGACACGCCTCGGAGAGGGCGGCGTACCTGGCTTCAACAATGGGATGCGCTGCAAGGTCGCTTAATGAAGCCGTCGCGCCGATGTGCAGCCGTCCGTCACGCTCCTCAACGTAGTTCAGGTCATCCAAGCCGGATATGTCAATGAGGGAGTTCGGCGTAGCAAGTTCGTCCTTCATCAACGGCACCAGGTCGGTGCCTCCGGCCAGGAGCGAGGTGCCGTCGCCCGCCTGTAGCGCTGCAACCGCGAAGTCTAAAGACTCAGCCTTGACGTACTCGAAGTTCTGCATCAGGAGCTACTTTCTCGCGACTGTTCTACTTCCGTGCGTGTTGCGGACAGCGTTTCCAGCAGTTGTCTCGGCGTGACGGGCAGGCTGCGCACGCGCACCCCAACCGCATCGTAGATGGCGTTGGCGATAGCAGCGGGTGTCGGAATAATCGGGGGTTCGCCCGCGCCCTTGGAGCCGATGTGGTTGGCGGCTGTATCCGGGATGTCCACGGCTCGCACGATCATCTCAGGAGCGTCAGCCATCGTGGGGATTTTATAGTCCTGCAGGTTCGCATTCACCACCAGGCCGGTGCGCTCGTCCACGACGCGATCTTCCATGAGCGTCATCCCGACACCCTGCAAAATGCCCCCATAGAACTGGCTCGCCAGCCCTTTCGGGTTGAGCACTCGCCCGACGTCGTGCACCGCCACCACACGCAGCACGCGCACGCGCCCGGTGTCAATGTCCACCGCCACGTCAGCAATCTGAGCGCCCCAGGTACGCAGCGGCTCTACAGGGTTCGGGCCTCGAAAGCCCTTCCCCACGATCATGTAGTCACCGACTTCCGAGAGCACGTCCCCTATGCTACGCTTCCCCTCGTCGCGCCCCTCGACCGTGACGTAGCCGTCTTTGATTTGTAAGCGCTTGGCGGGCACCTCAAAGAAATAGGAGGCTATTTCCAGTAGCTGCTGTTTGGCGTCCTCGGCAGCGCCACGCACGGCTGGTCCCATCGAAGGCACGGTGATGCTGCCCCAACTCGCGGGTGCGAACGGCCCCTTCTGCGTATCTCCCAGCCGGAAGCGCACCGCCTCCAGGGCCACCCCTAGTTCTTCAGCGGCCACCTGGCTCAGCGCAGTCTTGATGCCCGTGCCGATGTCCTGGGTGCCAGTAATCACTTCAACACTGCCGTCAGAGTTGAGGCGCACAAGCGCGTGGGCGGGCGGCCCGCCTCCCCCGCTCCAGACCTGGCTGCCCATGCCCGTACCGACTTTCCAGTTGCCCGGCGGAAGCTTTGCTAGCGAAGGTACGCCTGCCTCGGCGTGCAACTTGGAAGCTATGTCATACGATTCGAGGAGGTACTTGGACGTGTAGCCTTTGCCGGACACCTGGTCGCCCTCGGCGTAGTTCTTCTTGCGGAACTCTATGGGGTCCATGCCCAACTGCCTGCAAAGCTCGTCTACTGCCGACTCCAGCGCGAAGGTGCCCTCCACGTGGCCGGGCGCTCTAAACGCGGCGTGGCTGCCGAGGTTGGTACGAACGCCGAGCGTGTAGCAGCGCACGTTGGGGCAAGTATATAGCTCCTGGGCCGGACCTGCGACCGATGCAGCCCAGGTGCCATAAGCCCCGATGTTGCAGAGGGTCTCAAGCTCGATAGCGACGAGCTTACCTTTCTTCGTGGCCCCTATGCGCAGCTTCTGCACCGTTTCGCCCCGGTTTCCCGACAGCAGGTTTTCTTCGTGCCTGTCTAGCATGTACTTAACGGGCCTACCTGTCATACGCGAGAGCAAGGGAGCGATGACGCTGTGCTTCAGAGTCTGGCCCTTGCTGCCGAAGCCTCCGCCCATGTACTCCGAAATGACGCGAACGCTACTCACGGGCAAGTTCAACGCGCTGGCTACTCGGCCCCGCACACCGAATATGTACTGCGTGGATTCCCAAATGGTGACTTCGTCGCCGTCCCAGGATGCCACGCAGCCATGTGTCTCGAAGGAGTTATGGAGCGCCGTTGGGGTGTAATATGTACCCTCAACGACGACATCAGCCGACTTGAACCCCTTTTCAATGTTGCCCCGGCTGTATGTCTCGCCCCGGTTGCCGTCCTTGTCGAGCAGCACGTTGCCTTTTGGGTGAAATAAAGGCGCGTCCGGCGAGGCCGCCCTGTCCGCGTCCAATGCGGCGGGGAGCCCCTCATACTCGACCTTGATTAGCTTCAGCGCATCGCGAGCCGTGTCCAGGTCGTCAGCGGCAACCACCGCCACCTCTTCGCCCGCGAAGCGTAGTTCCTCATCGAATAGCTTACTCGCACCCGCGTACCACGAGATGTCAGGGGCGTTGTTCTTCGACAAGACCGCGCGTACACCATGCAGGCGTTCGGCTGCCAATGTATCCAGCGAGACGATGCGAGCGTGAGGGTGCGGGCAGCGCAGGACCGCCGCGTACAAGAGGCCCGCCGGGTGCATATCGTAGGTGTAGCGGGCGGCCCCGGTCACTCTCTCGCGCCCGTCCACCCGGTTCGGGGACTTGCCCACCTGTGCGAACTCGCGGCCCGCCTCCCACGCCTGCGGCTCGTCGCGCTCCATCACAACTGTTTCTTCGTGGACGCGACCTTCTATTTCAATCTTGGTCTTGACGACGCGCGTCATGGTAGCTCCTGACAAGTTGCTGGAAAGTAAGAAATTACGCTTTATCCCTGCCGCGAGGCCTGCTCGATGGCATCGATAATCCCGCTGTAGGCCCCGCAGCGGCAGAGATTACCGGCCATGTAGGCTTGTATGTCTTCTCGGCTGGGGGTGGGATTCTCCGCAAGCAGCGCGGTGGCAGAGATGAGCTGGCCTGGCGTGCAAAAACCGCACTGGAAAGCGTCGCAGTCAATGAACGCCTGCTGGAGGGGCGAAAGCGTGCCGTCTGACGCAGCCAGCCCCTCCACAGTGGCTATGTCAGCTCCATCACAAGCAGAGGCCAGGGTCAGGCAGGAGAGCACCGCTGTGCCGTCTCGCAGGACCGTACAGGCCCCACAGTGGCCCATATCGCACACTTTCTTGGTGCCGGTGAGGGCAAGTTGGTCGCGCAGCAGGTCTAGAAGAGTGCGCCTGGGTGATACCTGGACGCTATATGCTTGGCCGTTTATCTTGAGCTGGATACCGCTTGTGGCTGTCCTTGCAACCGAGGGTACGTCGGAATCGTGGTGTATGGGTTGCATCAAACTCCTTCGCGCCTCTATTCCTCTATGCGCACTACGAAGTCGGTAACGATGACCTCGGGGCCGTGCAGGAGCTCCAGCCATACCTTGTACAGACCCGCACGCGGGAAGATATGAGTAAAAGCAACCTCCGGGCCATAGCCTACGCCAGGCTGCACGACCGGCGTGCCGATCACGGAGGACTGCGCCGTCTGCTGCACGGGGAGCAATGTGGAAACAGGCTCCGCAGTGAGGGTGGCAATCGCCGTAGCGACACCAGGCTGGAATGTGGGCGCGGGAGGCGTGGGTGCCCTACCGCCGCCTATATTGTCGCTACCAACGAGATTGCCGCTGTTCGGGAAACCCGAATCGGTCTGCTCGCTCTGTCCCTCTTCGCCCTCTCCCACCTGGGGGGTTTCTCCCGCCGCAGCGGTCGGCTGAGGCGCACGATAGAACGGGGCGCTGCCCATCTCGTGGTCAAGCTCCGGCACGTCTTCAGCTTCCGCCGCGTGTGCCGCATCGCCTTCGTGCGGCAACTCAAGTATCCACAGGTGGCCCGGCGCGCCGAAATACGCCTGTAGGTCGCGCACCGGGTAGCCGCGCTGAGTGACACGGAAGGCCAGTTGCACCGGTTCGCCAACGTGCCAGGCCTCTTCACCGTGCAGTAGCTCTACCCTCAGGCCGTAAGAAACCTTTGGCCTCAAATCTTCGTCCTGGGCCTGCACTACAGGCTCCGTGCCCGTCTGTATCTTGGTCTTGAAGACCTGTAGCTCGGCCCCGTCGGGCTTGAAGTAGGTCCAGGTGTAGTACGTGCCCATCTCAGGGAAGCCGACCGGTACGCTGGCAGAACTCAGCACCAGGCGGTCGGTGAAGCTATGCCGGAAGAAGGTGGCGTCCTTGTGGATGGTAATGGTGTGCATCAGGTCGCTGATGTCGAACACGGGCTCAAACTGAGTGACTGGCTTCTGGGTCGTCTGGTCGGTCACCTCGAAGGAGAGCGTCCCGAGCGCGGGCGGGTTCAGGTGCACCGGGTCGAGCCTGACCTTCACGTCGTACTTGCCCGTGCTGCCACCTTCGCTGATGGCGGTTGGCCCGGCGCAGCCCGCCAGCACCCCACCCGCCAGCGCCAGAAGTGCAAGTAGAACGGTAGACTTACGCCGAGCGTGCCGTATTAGTGACACAACGCTTCCTCCTGGTAGATGTGCTTGACCACCAACGTGGGATTATATCATAACCTGGGCCAAAGAGAGGACGATGGACGATGGACGATGGACGATGGACGATGGACGATGGGTGAAAGAAACTCCAATCGTCGTCCATCGTCCATCGTCCATCGTCCTCCTAAGGTACCAACAGTTCGCCGCGGACCAGCTTCGGCTCGTAGTGCTGCATGGTGATGCAGTTCGTTGGACAGATTTGCGAGCAGAGGCCGCACCGGATGCACAGGTACTCGTCCATAATCATGGCCGCGCCGTGCTTCCAACTGCGGGCTTCCACCAGGCGTGGCTCCTCCTCGCTGCCGTTGACGCTGTCGATGAGGCCCAGGTCGGCCATGTGGATGACGTTGGTCGGACAGACTTCCACACAGGCGTTACACAGGATGCAGTTGTCACCATCCAGGAAGATGTTCAACTGGCATTGCAGGCACCGCTTGGCCTCCTGGAAAGCTTCATGCTTGTGGAAGCCCAATTCGACTTCTGTTTCCAGGTTGAAGCGCTGGTTTATCGGCAACATGGGCATGTGCTGCCTGGGTACAGCGTCATAGTCGTCACCGTCTATCAGTCTGCGCTGCATGGTGTCAGCGGTCCACAGCGAAATCGGCTGCCAGGACATGCGCACTGTGGCTTCCGGCGCGGTCTCTTCACGCACCGTTTCCGCCTCTGCCCACTCCATGATCTCCCTGGTCACGTCCAGGTGGTAGTCGGACACGTAGTCAAGATACGGCACCAGCGCGAAGTCGGCCTGCAACTGCACCTTGTCGGCCTTCGTATCGACACCTTTAAGGAACTGGTCTATCGCAATAGCCGCCTTCTGACCGTCAGCTACACAGGCGATGATTGTGCGGGCACCTTCCACGAAGTCGCCAGCGGCAAAGAGGCCGGGCACCGAGGTACTCCAGTTCAGCTTGTCGGTTTCGGGCCGCCCGCGCCTGTTGACCTTCATGCCCACGCTTTCCGGCACCCACGCGGTCTCGCTGTTCTGGCCCGTGGCCGCGATCACACTGTCAAGCTCCAGCACAAACTCCGAGCCAGGTATCGGCACCGGGGAGCGGCGTCCGCTCGCGTCAGGGTCACCAAGGCGGTTGCGGATGCATTTGAGGCCGACTACTTTGCCATTCTCGTGCAATATCTCCAGCGGCGACACCAGGAAGCGGAAATCGACGCCCTCGA
This sequence comes from Chloroflexota bacterium, assembly GCA_030914045.1. GTDB lineage: Bacteria > Chloroflexota > Chloroflexia > QHBQ01 > JADMIH01 > JADMIH01. The sequence continues at coordinate 22,413 of JALZHG010000002.1, forward strand.
TCTCGGCCTCGCGCGCCTCTTCCTCGTACACCAGCATCTCGTTGCGGCTGCGGCGGTACAGCACGTACACCTTCTCCGCGCCCATGCGCAGCGACGAGCGGGAGCAGTCCATCGCGGTGAAGCCACCTCCGATCACGGCCACCCGCTTGCCCACGTCCACCTGCTGGTGGAGGTTCACGCGCTCCATGAACCAGAGTCCGGGGAATAGTCCGGTAAGCGATGCGTAGTCCTCACCCTCGATTTCCATCTCCTGCGGGTGCTGGGTACCTGCCGCGATGAGCACCGCGTCGTGCATCGTCATCAGTTCGTCCAACGGAATAGCATTCTCGTTGGCAGGCTCCGCGCCGGGGTAAGTGCCGAAACCGATGGGCGTGTTCAGCCGGATTTCCACGCCGAGCGCGGTGAGGTACTCGTCTATCTCGCGGCGGCAAAGGTCGCGTGGCAAGCGCCACTCCGGGATGCCCGCCGTGAGCATACCACCGGCCACCGGCAGGGCCTCGTAAACAGTCACACCGTAGCCGAGCTTCGCAAGGTCGCGCGCTGCCGCTATACCGGTCGGGCCGGCTCCGATTACAGCCACGGTCTTGTCGCTGGTGCGTGGTGCGGGCGGAGGCGGAGTCCAGGGGCCTCGGTAATCGGCCGCCACTCTTTTCAGCCAGCAGATTGCTATCGGCTCATCGAGTCGCCCGCGACGGCAGGCAGGCTCGCAGGGGCGGGCGCAGACCCGGCCCAGGATGCCCGGTATCACATTGTCTTCCAGGTTCACCTGGTAGGACGACTCGTAGTCCTCGGTCGCGATGTGGGCGATATAACGGGCAACGTCCGTGTAGGCGGGGCAGGCGTACTGGCAGGAAATGTTCGCCAGGAACCATTCGTTGTCGCCGGTGTTCAGGTTATAGGGCGCGGCGCTCCGCTCCGCGTGCCCTACGCTGCTCTCCGACCGCACCAGCGCCATGAGTCGCATCCGTTCGTCGGCCATGTGGTGTTCCTCCCTCTAGGATTGTGACTATTCCGAATGCCTTGGGCTGCATCATATTCATCAGCCCTCGGCTGTAGCAATATCCAGTAACCAGCGTTCCGCCTTTATCGTGGTAGCAAGCCCGTGGCCGGGATAGACCCTGGTTTCGTTCGGCAGTTGGGCTATTCTTTCGATGGACTTTTGCATCGCTATTTTGTTGCCACCGGGGCCATCCGTTGTTCCAATGTGCAGCCTCAACAGTGTATCGCCCGTAAAGATCGCGCCGTGCTCGGCCACATACAGACAAATGCTGCCTGGCGTGTGCCCTGGCGTGTGCCACACCTCGAGCCTGAGGTCGCCAACCTCCAGTATTTCCCCGTCACCAAGCTGTCGGTCGGGCCTGCTCGGCCTGATCTTTGACGCCAGTTCCTCACTAGAGGTGAGGCCGGGGTTTTCCAGCCTAAGAGCATCCCAAAAGTGGGCGCAAAGCTGTGCTCCCGTCGCCTCGCAGATCGCTACGTTGTCCGCGATGTTGTCCCAGTGCCCATGTGTATTCACCACGAAGGGTAGCTGCAACCGCGCCTCACGTGCAACCTGCACGATCTTGCGCGTGCTCCCCAGTGGCGCGTCGATTATCGCGCCAGTGCCTCCCTGCCGGTCGTAAACCAGGTAAGCAGTCGTATCGAAAGGTCCGCCCCCGAACGGCCTTACGATCATGGCTAGCGCCCCCGTTCCGCCGTTCGCGCGGCCCTCATCGCAACCAGGCGTAACGGCCCCTGGAAGTCTGTGCGGGTGACGGGTGCTTCTTGAGACGCGCGAGCCACTTCCCTGATCGGCATCTCCAGGATACGCGGCAGGTCCGCAGCCGAGGGAAGCATGAGAAGGAGCGACGACCGGAAGCGGTTGTGTGCCGTCACTCTGTAACCCGGTGCGAGGGAGAAGCTCAACGAATCGCCCTCCACGAGCCTGAGCCTCGTTCCCGGCTGATCAAACTCGACCTCACCCGACAGCACCATCAAGTAAGCGTCCGCCAAACCGGAGGGCACCGGCGAGTCAAGGGCGGTACCTGGAAGTAAATGCGCGACGTAAACAGCACCCTGCGAGCTTGATCCAATCTGAAGTAAGCTCGACTTGTCGCGTTCCGGGTGGACCCGCCGGACCAGCCGTGGCCTACATGTCTCCACTGCTATACGGGGCAATGTCCCGGTGGCTACCAGGTCGGAGACCGTGAGGGAAAGGGCCTCGGCGAGACGCTGTAGGCTTGCGAGCGAGGGATTGGTCGCGCCGCTCTCTACCTGGCTGAGGAAGCCCTTGCTCAGGCCACTCGCACGGGCCAGCGCGGTCATACTCATATTCCGCGCCAACCTCGCCTGCTTCAGCCTCTCGCCAAGCGTCATGAGCATCTCCTGTTTAGTACAACCAAACATGTTTGATGCCACTATACCAGCGGTCACAGATGCTGTCAAGGGTCGGACGAGCCGCGAGTTAAGCCCTCGGACGATGGTAGTTCGCGAGGAATTCCGCCCGAGCTAGCGGTGGGAAAGTACGAGCACCTTGGCTAGCTGGGCGCGGGTCGCAAAGTCATCGGGGCGGAAGCAGCCATCGCCATACCCGGTGAAGATTCCGTGGGCAATCGCTACCTGGATGTAAGAGTACGCCCAGTGTGAGGCTGGTACGTCGCAGAGGGTGGCCGGAGTGGCAGGTAAAACTAAGTCCCACCCACGCGCCTTCACAACGATCTTGGCGACCTGTGCGCGGCTCACAGGTGCGTCCGGCTTGAAGCTCCCGTCTTCGTACCCGCCAATCAAGCCGAGATTCGCGGCAGTCTCGACGTATCTGTAGAAGGCGTGAGAACCAGGCACGTCCGCGAACGTAGGCACGGTGGGCGAGTGGAGACCGACGCCTTCAAGCAAGACAACCATCTTGACAAGCTGCGCGCGGGTGGTGGGGTTCTGCGGTCTGAAGGTGCCGTCGCGGTATCCCGAAACAACCCCGGTACACGCCAACTTCGTAATGTAGCTGTAGGCCCACATGCCCTCCGGCACGTCACCGAAGCTCACCGAGCAACCTTCCGGCGTTCGCACATCTTGCGGCTGAGGTGAAGGAGTTGCTGAGTCCAACACACCCGGCGGCACAGGTAAACCATTGTCGGCCGCCAGGACCAGGAGTTGCCGTGCCAGCGCCTGCACCGCCGCCTCAGAAGCATTGCTCTGCCGCACCTCTATGCCAAGCACCCACGAATCTACCAACCACCGGTAGCGACGCTCCACTATCGTGCCGTTCTGCCCGGTCAGGTGGGCTGTGTACGCCGGAAACGTATGGAAGGTGTTCTGCGAAAGCTGATAGCCGGCGAGGCGTGCGTCCTCCTGCTCGGAGGAAAATGCGGCTTCGGCAGCCGCGCGGAAGGCGAAGGCCCTTATCGATGCCGACCACCCCTCACCCGCAGGAGAGGTCTTGCTCACGCTCAGGCGGTCATTCGGGTCCACCATAACTACGGGAGGCCAACCGACAGTCTCAGCGAAGTCTCGGAGAGTAGTGACCTCCTGCCTCTCGGAGAGCGGTGCCGCCTGATACGTGGGCGTAGTAGTCGAGGACTGTGCTCGCGGCGTTGGCGACATCACGCCGGGGATTTGTGTGCGGGTCTCGGTGGGCCGCAAGCTAGTTGATTGAGGCGTGACTGTGCCGTCCGACACTTCGGTCGGCATAGGAGCCTCGTTTGCGCTGTCTGCCTGCGTGCCTTCGGCCAGGGCCGTCTGCTCAGGGGTGACGCTGGCAGTTAGCACCGTGCCTGGGTCCGGGTTGTCGTCGGCGTGGGCGCGGCGCGAACCGCTAGAACTGAACCACACCAGTGCCAGCAGAAGTGCGCACATACCCGCGAGCACCCACCGCGAATTCTTCAAGCTAGGTGGCGCGGCTGGGGCAGTGGCATATTCAGTTTTGCCGGAGGGTGCTATCATTTGGAAATATTGCTAGCTGTTCTGCGAAAGTAGATAGAGTCGTACGCGGTTGAGCGCCATCAGGCCAAATAAGCGCGACACCTCAGAGCGCGCCGTTCGCCACCTATGGCTGATAACCTCATTTTGTTGCCCCTCGGCACCAGGGCGAGTTACGATTATCTCGCACGCCGCCTCAACCGCGCCTTCGTGCTCCGGGTTCTCGGCTATCCCACCTGCTACCGCTATAACGAGGTCGGCACCTTCGCTTGCTGCGGCCTTCGCAACTTCAGCGAGGCTCGTCGCGCGCCTGGCAGACGAAGCAAGCCCGACCTTTTCCGCCGCGTGGTCCAGGTCCCTGGCCGAAATTGTAGAGACGACCCGCTCCGAGGCTATTAGTTGTGGCGACACGCACCCAATGGCCCCATCGCCAATCTCCACCACGGTGAGCCTGGTTTCGGTCCGTTCCAGCAAATCGAGCACGGCGCTTGCGGGCGTCTCTTCGTCAACCCCATAGACTGCACTGCCCAACCGTAGGCGCACTTGAGATTCCAGCCCGGCAATCATTTGACGGGCCACGCGCTCGTTTTCCGCCTTGGCGGTGATGCGCAGGTGAATGCCATCTTGCTTGGCATACGGTGCCAGCGTCGGGTTCGCGCCCGACATGAGGTCCACCACCACCTGCTCCACAGCCGACTCACCCATACCAAGCACCTTCAACGTCCGCGATACAATCTGCGTGGGGCTTAGCTTCCTCAATCGAGGTTCCACCTCGTGCTCCCACATGCGCTTCATTTCGAACGGCACTCCGGGCATGCTGACCATGATGCGCGGGCTAGTCTCTGCGTCGCGGCTTACCCACCAGCCCGGAGCTGTGCCAATCGGGTTATCTATCGCGGTTGCGGACGGAATGAGGGCGGCCTGCTTCAGGTTGGCCTCCGGCATCGGGCTGCCCCGCCTGGCAAAAAACTGCCGAACGCGTTCCGCCAGCCGTTCATCAACGTAAAGGGTCTCGCCTAACATCTCCGCGATGGCCTCGCGCGTGAGGTCGTCAACGGTGGGTCCGAGGCCGCCGGTCGTCACCGTCAGGTCGCTTCGTTCCCACGCCCTCGCGAGGACCTCCCTGAGCCGCTGCGGGTTATCCCCGACCTGCGAGATGTAGAAACAATCAATGCCCAGCAGGGCAAGCCGCCGGGCAAGGTATGAGGCGTTCGTATCGGTGATAGTGCCTAACAGGAGTTCGGTGCCAATAGACACGATTTCGGCCCGCATCCTACACACCTGCCCGTCTGCCAGGTTGCCGGCACGCTATGATTATAGCACAAGGCACCCGCCGCACCAATAGCCTACATGTCACCGCCGACCTCGAGTCGCAGCTTGACGCCTGCTGCTTCTTCGTAGATGGAAGCCACCACGGAATAGTCGAGGCGGGCAGTCGCATCGGTGCGCGCCAGCTTGTAAAGTTGCTGTGACATAGCCCCGCCAAAGGTGGGCAGCCCTAGCTCGCCCGCCCAACTGAGCGCCGCCCTCAGGTCCTTCACCAGTAGGTCGAGCGCGAAGCCACTTTTCAGGTCGTCATTGAAGAGCGTCCTGGTCATCCAGTTTTGCATCAGGTAGTTCGAGCCGCTGGAAGTGCCGATAACTTCCAGCATCGTATTGAGGGGCACGCCCGCCTTCACACCCAGGGTCAGCGCCTCCGCGTTAGCCACCATGATGATCGAAATCAGCAGTTGGTTGACCAGCTTGACCGCCTGCCCGCTGCCCGGTGGCCCTACATGCGTGATGTTCTTCCCCAGCACTTTCAGTACCGGCAGACCTCGCTCGAACGCCTCCGAATCTGCACCCACCATGATAGTGAGCGTGCCATCGGCGGCGCGTGCGGGGCCTCCGCTGACCGGGGCATCCAGCGCGGCCACCGCCCGCTCCTTTAGCCTCGCATAGTGCTCCTGTGCCGCCGTGGGAGTTATGGTGCTCATGTCGATGTACAACAGGCCATCTTTCGCTGCCGTGCTGAGGCCTTCAGCCCCGAAGAGCACCTCTTGCACCTGGGGCACGTCGGGAACGGAGGTAATCACTACCTCGCACGACTGCGCCAGTTCGCTTGGCCGCATGAGCACCGTCGCACCTAATTGAGCCAATTCGTCGGCCGGCGCGGTATTGAGGTGCGGCACCACTGACAGGTCGTACCCACTCTCCAACAGCCGCCTGGACATCGGCAAGCCCATTGCGCCGAGTCCAATCACCCCGACCTTAGTGCTCATGCTACTCTACCTCGGAAGTGTGTTAACCGTGCTGCCATCAAGGTGTCACAGGCGTCATTAGATCGCCCAGGGGTGGCGCCGGCGTGTCAGTGGGCGCCGGCTCCGGCACTGGCTCTGTCGTAGGCGTCTCAACCGGGGTGTCAGCGGGCAGCGGTGTATCCGTCACCTGCGGCAGCGGGATGATCTCCGGAGTGGGCGTCTCTGTGGGCGTAGCCGATGGCACGCCTGTCGGTGTGCTGGTCGGCCTGGGCGTCGGCGACCAGAACGGGCGCGGCGTAACGGTCGGAATTACAGGTAGCGGTGTGAAAGTCGCAAACGGTGTAGGGGTAGCGAACGGGGTCAGCGTGTTCGTCAGTGTAGGCGTTGGCGACGGGGTTCCTGGTGTGTTTGTCATGGTAGGCGTGTTCGTCGGCAAGGGCGTCGGCGTCGAAGTCGGTATCGGAGTGCTAGAAGGTCGAGGAACCCTCGTGTTGGCGGGGGTGCCGGGGCCTGCGGTGGCGTTGAGTTCCGGCTGTTCCTCCGGCTCGAAGCCCGGTGGCAGCGTGCCAAGCGGCGTCGGAGTGAAGAGGCTCCTCCGGGGACCATCCTCGTTAATGGACATGTTGCACGCCCCAAGCAAGATCGTACATGCTATCGCGACGGGTACAAACCAGCAGGCGGTGAGAAAGCGCCCTGCGGTGAAGGTGCTCGGGCTACGAAAATTCGACATATGTAGGACTATAACACATGCTCCACGCACCTTCAATTTTACTGTTGGTCCGTCCGCCCCGCGCATGGTAACATAGATGCAGCCTCTCAACGACTGGAGACCTCATGCTGGCACGCCTTCGGGCCGCCGTGGGCCGACCCACCATACTGGCGGCCGCCACCGTCTTCCTCGGCTGGCTCGCTATCTACCTGTCCACGACCTCGCCCACGGTCAACTTCATCGACAGTGGGGAGCTAATCACCGCCCTGTATGAACCTGGGATTGCCCACCCACCCGGCTACCCTCTTTATGTCCTCTTGGGATATGTAGCATCACACCTGCTGCCGGGCGAGGTGGCCTGGCGGGTCAACGCCTTCTCCGCTTTCTGGGGAGCAATGGCCGTACTGGTGCTGTTCCTTCTATTGCTGGAAGTCGCCGGTTTCGCCAAGCGGTCCATTGTTGCTCAGGCCCATGAGCACCAGGGACGCGCCAGCAAACGGCAGCGGAAGCAAGGCGCAAGCGCCGGTGACACCACGCAGAAAACCATAGAGGTAACTCCATCGCCCTGGCCGGAACTCGTGCTCGCAGGCTCGGTTGCTTCCCTCGTCGCCGCCTCAAGCAGCTTCTGGAGCCGCACGGCGCAGGCGAAAATGTACACCCTGCACTACTTCTTCGCAGTGTTCTTGTTCCTGGCGGCGCTCAAGTACAGGGCAGCCTTCGAGCGTGGCGACAGGTCAGGTACGCGGCGCTGGTTGCTGGTAACGGCGCTCGCCGGGGGCCTTTCGCTTACCAACCACATGATGACCATTCTGCTCGCACCTGGTCTCCTGGTGGTCCTGCTGGCCGGAAGCGGCTGGCGTGAGCGCCTGAACGCGCTACTGAAGAACTGGTACATCGCTGTGCCCGCGGCTGTCCTGCCCTTGTTGCTCTATCTCTATCTCCCGATGCGCTCATCGCAGTCGCCCGTGATGAACTGGGGCGCGCCTACGACCTGGGACGATTTCTACCGGCACATTACGGGGTGGCAGTACCGTGTGTACTTGTTCGGTACTGCGGGTGACAACCTTGAGCGCGTGGTGAACTACGCCTCGCAACAGTGGTCGTTGCTCACTCCGGCTGTGCTGCTCGCGGCGGCGGGCGGGGCTTACGTCCTGGCTCGGGCGTCAAGCAGTATCTTCGCGGCAACCGCTGCCACAGCCGCTATGACCTTTGTCTTCGCGCTTGCCTACGGCATTTCGGAGATCGAGCCTTACATGGTGCCTTTTTACATCATGCTCACAGTTTGGCTTGGTGGCGGTTCCCTGGCCTGGTTCGCAGGCACAGCCATCGACAGCAGGCAGACCCACCCGCAGGAAGTCGCCGGACGGCGCAGGCAATGGCTGGTAACGGGGGCTGTAACAGTAGCGTTGTTGGTGCTGGTCTGTATCATCTTCCAGTACCCCCGGCAAAACCACCGCGACGACCGACTCGCTGAGCAGTTCGTGCAGAATGTCTTTGCCGAGCTTCCGCAGAACAGCGTCCTCATCACGGACTACTGGGACTTCTACGCTCCGACCTACTACCTCCAACACGTGCGCGGCCTGCGTCCCGATATTGCCATCGTGGACAAGTCCCTTCTGCGCTACCCCTGGTACCTGGGCCAGCTTGAGCGTCGGCACCCATTCCTCATAGAGAACTCGCGCGACCTGGTGGAACAGTTCGCCACGGAACAGCGCAAGTGGGTGAACGGAGAGCGGTTCGACGCGGCCTTATTGGACCGCCTCTACCTAGACCTGCTGACCTCGTTCGTGGATAGGAACGCCAGAACCCACTCTGCCTACCTGCTGATGCTGCCGCCGTGCGACGACCTGCCCGCACCTGCGCGCTGCGAGAGCAACGCCATAGCGCCCGGGTACACACGTCACGCGCACGGCCTTGCTACGCGTCTGTTGCGGGTGGGCGACGCTGCAACAGTTCTACCAACCGAGCCTAACTACGCTCTCACTGGTATCCTGGGCAGCCAGGTACCAATGGATGAGTTTGCTAGAATCAATTCGGTGCAGTACGCACGAGCCTACAGGCGGCTAGCCCAGCTTTACACCGCTGCCAATGATTCGGTCACTGCGAACCGCATGCTGGAGCGGGCAACCGAAATAGAGGGAGCACTCGACGTCAGATAACAAAAGGAGCCTGTCGCCTGATGAGCGACAGGCTCCTTTTGACGCTGCATCGTCAGGCGATAGACAATATCTGCCGGTTCTTCAGCAGGACCACGGCAACTACCAACAGACACGTTACCGCGCCTACGAACAGCGCCATAGGTGCGCCAAAGTGATCCGCGATGAGGCCAGCCTGGAGGTTGCCGAACGGGGCCATGCCGATAAACAGGAAGGCGAACACCCCGTTCACGCGGCCACGTAACTCGTCCGGCACGTTAGTCTGGACCACCGTGTTGATGGTTGCGTTGATGGCAATCATCGTCCAGCCGACACCCACCAGGGTCGCCAGCGAAAGCAGGTAGATCGGCGATAGCGAGAAGATGGCAAGGAAGATGGGCAGGCAAATCGAGCCGATCAGCACCAGCCTTCCCCGTTTCACGGTGGAACGTCCGCTCTGGAAAGCAAGTCCTACCGCCCCAATCAAAGAACCAACTCCCGAGAAGGCCATCAGCGTCCCGTACCCCGCCTCGCCGACGCGTAGCACCGTGTCAGCGAAGATGGGTAACAGCACAACGTACGGGAAGGCGAACACGCTCACTACCGACACGATGATCATCAGCGGGCCGATGATTCTATCCTTCGCCACGAAGCGAATCCCGTCGAGTATCTGGCTGCCCGACTTCGAGTCGGCCTTCTTCTCCGGCTCCTTCACGTCCATCTTGAAGAGGCCGTAGAGCACCGCCAGGTAGCTAAGGCCGTTCAGTAGGAAAGCCAGGCCGGGGCCTTGCACTGCCAGCGCCACCGCACCGATGGCCGGTCCCAGCACTCGCGCCCCGTTGAAGATAGCCGAGTTCAGAGCGACGGCGTTCATGAGGTCTTCCTTGCCGTTCACCATCTCCACCGTGAATGCCTGCCGGGTCGGGCCATCGAAGGCGAACGCCGTGCCAAGCACTACTGAGACCGCGAGAATATGCCATACCTCCACGGTACTCGTGAACGTCAGCGCCGCAAGCACAAAGGCCATGATCATCGAGATTATCTGCGTGGCGATGACTAGCTTGCGCTTGGACACGTTGTCGGCAATCGCCCCCGCCCACAGCGAGAACAGCAGCACCGGCACAGAGTTGGCGAACCCGACCATGCCTAGCCAGAACGGTGAATGAGTTAGCTCCAGCACGAGCCAGCCGCGCGCTACCATCTGCATCCAGGTGCCGACCAGCGACACGAGCTGCCCGCTCCAGAAGAGCCTGAAGTTGCGGTGCCGGAGGGCACGCATCCCCATGGGTAGACGCACGTTCCAGCCAAAGAAGGGCATCCACGGCTGAGGGGTCATATTCGCCTGGGGGTTTTCGGCGGCGGCAGGCTCGGCGGCTGCGAGGCTGGACAGCTCTCGGTCAATCGTTTCGCGGGAGAGAGAGTCGGCTTGCTTGCGCTCGATAGTGGCTCTCTCGGAGGTAATTTGCATCGTCATAAGTTAGGGCACCTGTGTTATGTCGTAGTTTCAGTCTGAATCGGTGCGGTGGTGAGGGCTTGTTCCAACTCTCTACGCTTCTCCGCATATCGCAATCGCCGCGCCACAAGCTCGGTCCTCAGTTCCTCCATCTGCGACATCTTGGCCTCGATCAACTCAAGTTGCGAGTCGGTCAGCCTGGTGGCGTTATCCAGGAGCGCAAGCCTGCGCGTGCTGTCGTCGGTCGCGCGATACTCGCTGCGTAGCTGCCCCAGGACCTCTTCACCCTCTACGATCTTCCTGATCTCAGCGAGCGAAAACCCGAGCAAGTGCTTGAGCCTGCCTATCTCTTTGAGCCTGTCGAGGTCGCCCTCGGAGAACAAGCGGAAGTCTCCCTGAGTGCGGCTGGGAGGAGACAAGAGGCCCAGTTCCTCGTAATAGCGAATGGTACGCTGCGTCAGGCCGGTGCGCTCCGCCGCCTCCCCTATCAGGAAGTACCGTTCGGAAGCACCCTCCGCTTTGGGCACTGATGCTACTTTATCGCCAACATGTGAAGCAACCATGTTAGAATTATATCTAACTCTGACGTTTACGTCAAGATTACACATAGGTGCGTTTGACTGGCAACTTGGGCCGCCGGATGAGTGGAAAAGTGACTTGACAGCAATGGAGAGCTTTGCTAGACTCGCGGTGTCGGTGGCGAAAGCATCGACCTGTGTCCAACTTTCGGCAAGTCGTGAGTGAGAAGGAGGTTGTTATGACCAGCGTCAAAACTCATGTACTAGGAGTTCGGTTTCAGGTGGATAGATAAAGCCTCCAGGAAGGTCTAAGGACCATCTTGGAGGCCAAGCACACCGGACTGAAAAGGCACCCTGCTCTGCAAGGTGCCTTTTTCGCGTCTGATATTTCAGGGCTGTGTTTAGATCACGAACTCGCCGTTCTCGTAGAGCAACTCGCCGTCCACAGTAATACGTCCCTGCCTCATGTCGGTGACTATATCCCAGTGGATTGCCGACTTGTTCGTACCGCCTGCGTTGGGATAGGCGTTCCCGAGCGCGCAGTGGATCGTGCCCGCGATCTTCTCGTCGAAAAGCACGTTGCGGGTGATGCGTGTCACACCGGGATTGGTGCCAATAGCAAATTCCCCCAGCCGTGCCGCGCCGTCGTCCACCTTGAGCATGGCGGCCAGAAACTCCTCTCCAGCCTCGGCGCTGTGCTCCACCACCCTCCCCCGCTCGAACCTTAGTCTCACGCCTTGTACGCTCCTGCCGCTGTACGAGGTGGGATATGTGAAGGTAATTGTGCCCTCCACACTCTCCTCTACGGGAGACGTAAATACCTCACCACTTGGGAAGTTGCGCTTGCCGTCCGAGTTGATGAAGGTACGCCCCTCAATGAGCATTGTCAGGTCGGTGCCTGGCGCTTCCACGTGTACTTCCCGCTTGCCTGCCAGCCAATCAACGATACGTTGCTGGTACCGCGAAACGTCTCGCCAACGCTCGGCGGGGTCCTCGTCACCATCGAGCAGGCAGGCGTGGAATACGAAGTCCTGGAACTCATCGAGGCTCATCTCGGCGTCCTGCGCATATGCCTCGGTGGGGAACAACGTCAGGCAGCCGGGCCTACCCTCAAGGATGCGCTGCATGCGCAGCGCGCCCAACTCGCGCTGTCCTTTGCTGAGCAGAGACTGGCGGCTCGCGTCTAGGTTGTTGAACTGGCGGGTGTTCTCCTCCCCTAGTATCGTCAGCACGGCGTCGGACCTTTCGAGCATCAGCCGCTTGTATGGGTTCTCCTGTAGCAGTTGCTCGTCCGAGCCGTGCTGCAAGAGCGCCGTCTTCAGCCCCGGCGGCTCGAGCAGCACGTACGGGTGGCCTCCCGCTCTCAACACCTCAAGATACGCTGCCTGGACGAGCGGCAAGGCAGCCGTGGTGGCGTCAATGGTCACCAGCCAGCCTGGCTGCACGCCCAGTGAGTACTCAACCAGCACTTTAGCCATGCGCTGTATTCGTCGATCTACCAGCAATTTGCAGCTCCCATAGCTTCTATCATTATCCGCAGCATTATACCGCAACAAGCCAGCCTCAGACTTAGCAGGTGCCGCAATTTGCCTCTTGACACTGTGACGTTCTACTGTTATAATGCCAGTGTTACGTAACTAGGAGGCGCTATGACAATACAGGAGCTTGCCGACCGCGCAGGCGTCACCACCAGGACTATCCGCTACTACGTCGAACAGGGCGTGCTGCCGCCACCGGAGCGAGGACGCCCCGCCGAGTACACCACGGAGCATGTGAGACTCCTAGACCTGGTGCGCCGCCTAAAGGAGCAATATCTGCCGCTGGAAGAGATTAGAGACATGCTCCAACGCCTCGCACCGGAACAGGTCGAGGACTTTCTGGGTGGTTCCGCCTCACGGCAGCAAGCGCAGGAGTCCCAGAGTTCGGCCGCGGACTACATCTCTCAGGTGCTGAACAGGGGTGCCCTGCGCACACAGTTGAAGGAGCAGGCGATGACACCCCCACCTCCAGCACCGTCAGCACCGCCGTCTATGCCTCCGAGTCGCCGCACGGCTACAGGGGCTGAAGGCGCTCGCAGGGCCGTCACGCCTAGCGAGGTCGCGCCTGCCACACACGCAGAGGAAGGCTCAGCGACAACTGACACCCAGCAGCCGCTCAACCCGTATATAGGCAAGGAACGTAGCTGGCAGCGCGTCACCCTCGCTCCCGGAGTGGAACTGCACTACGAAGCATCATTGTCGCCAACACGCAGGAACGCAATCAACAAGATTATTGAAGCTGCCAGGGCAATTCTGGGGCCGCACCCGGAGAAAGGCACGGACGAACAGAAATGAAGCTAGTTGTAAGTCTTGACAGGCGCTTCGCCCCCGCGGGTGCCGCCTCTGAACGTTACCTGCGCGCCCAGGTGATAGCCCCCGAACGCACCATGCGCTCACGGTTGCCCCTCAACCTCGCCCTCGTGATCGACCGCAGCGGTTCGATGTCGGGTAGCAAGCTGGAGAAGGCCAAGGAGGCCGCCATTTTCTGCGTCCGCAACCTCACCGCGTCAGACCGCGTGGCCGTGGTGGCCTACGACGATGAGGTGCGCGTGGTCTCGCCGAGCAGCCAGTTGTCGACAGAGGCCAAGGGGCGGCTGGTCAAGGACATCCAGGCTATACAGTCGGGCGGCAGCACCAATCTCGGCGGCGGGTGGCTCACCGGTGCCCAGGAGGTTGCGAACCACATGCACGAGGCTGGCTACTTGAACCGCGCCATCCTCCTGAGCGACGGGCTAGCGAACGTTGGTATCGTGGACACAGCGGAGCTTGCGCACCATGCCTCCGAGCTACGGCAGCGCGGAGTGAGCACCACGACAATGGGCATAGGGGCCGACTTCAACGAAGAACTGATGGAGCAGATCGCCATCAAGGGAGGCGGGCACTTCTACTTCATCGAGCACGCCAGGCAGATCCCTGATTTTCTCCACAGGGAGTTGGGCGAGGTACTTGCAACGGTCGCCCGCGAGGTGAAATTGGAGATACGCCTACCGCATCTCGTAGAAGGGCGCCTCCTCAACAGCTTCGAGTCCTCACGCTCCGACGGCCTGCTGACGGTTCGCCTGGACGACTTGATCTCTGGTGAGACGCGCAGCGTAGTGCTCAAACTCGCGCTAACCGCGCAGGCCATAGGCAGCATGCTCACCTTCGATACTACGCTCACCTTCGATACTACGCTCACGTACCGGGACGTGGAGACCAGCGCAACGACAAGCCTGAATAGTCGGGAGGCGACAATCACGTTCGCGCCCGAGGCAGAGGTCAACAACGAACTACCGAACACCTCAGTGGTTGAGGACGCCGCCTTGCTCGAAGTGGCCGCCGCGAGGGAGGAAGCCCTCAAGCTGGACTCGGCTGGTGACTATGCGGCAAGTGCGGGCAGGTTGCGCAGCGCCGCCGCCTACTTGCAGAACATTGCCCCGGCCTCACCCGCCGCAATGGCCGAAGTGCAGGCGCTGGAGCAGGAAAGCAAGGTGGCCGAGGGTGGCTTTGACGCCATGACTCGCAAGAACGTCCACTATGCACAATCCACATCACGACAGAGCAGGAAGCGATAAAGCACATGGAAGCAAGAAGGGGTGGCCCCTTGGGGCCACCCCTTCTACTAACAGTGACAGCAACAGGGGACATGCCTACTGGATGACTTCCAACACAGTAGGCAGAGGCTCTACCCGCTCCCCGGCGATGCTGAACGCACTGAGCACCGAACGCACCGCCACCTCTATCCCTGCTTCCGTGGCCGCGTGTACGGTCGCGAGACTTTCACCCGACGTCACGTTGTCGCCTATCTTCTTGTGCAGCACAAAGCCCACTGAGTGGTCAATGGACTGGCCCTTGAAGGCCCGGCCTGCTCCAATTTCTACCGATGCTCTGCCGATGGTCTCAGCGTCTATTGCCGTCACGTAACCCTCGTGGATTGCAGGCACTTCAGCATGCAATGGTGCCTGCGGTAGTATCGACGGGTCGTCAATGAAGCTGGAGTCGCCACCCTGTCCCTCGACAAACTCTCTGAACTTTGCTAGCGCGCGTCCGGAGGCAAGCACCTCCCTTAGTTGTGCCACCCCTTCCTCGACCGCCTCAACCCTCCCCGCCATGTGCAGCAGGTGCGCGCCGAGCGTGGTAGAAACTTCCAGCAGATCGGCTGGGCCTTCGCCTCTCAGCGTCTGTACGGCCTCTCTCACTTCGAGCGCGTTCCCTACCGCCCACCCAAGCGGCTGGTCCATACCGGAGATAACCGCCCTCACCTGCAAGCCTACGTTGCGGCCAATGTCGCGCATAGTGGTCGCAAGTTCGCGGGTAGACTCCATAGTTTTCATGAAGGCCCCGGCCCCTACCTTCACGTCGAGCACCACCCCTGTAGCGCCCGCCGCTATCTTCTTGGACATGATGCTGCTGGCGATCAGGGGAATGCTTTCTATCGTAGCCGTAACGTCGCGCAGGGCGTAGAGGAGGCCGTCGGCGGGTGCCAGGTCCGGCGATTGCGCGACAACGACGAGCCGCGTGCGCCTGGCTATGTCAATGAACTCCTCGCTGCTCAACTGCGTACGAAAACCCTTTATAGACTCCAGCTTGTCAATCGTCCCCCCCGAAAATCCAAGACCGCGCCCCGACATTTTTGCAACCGGCACACCGGCCGCGGCTACCAGGGGCGCCACCACCAAAGTCGTCTTGTCACCCACACCGCCCGTCGAATGTTTGTCGCCCACGAACTCGCCAAGGGACGACAGGTCCAGCCGCGTGCCCGACTCTACCATCGCCATAGTGAGGTCGGCGGTCTCGCGTGCCGTCATGCCGCGGAAGTAGACAGCCATGAGCCACGCGCTTACCTGGTAATCACGGACTTTCTTGCGCTGGTACGACCGCAGCAGCCAGGAAAGCTCTTCGCGGGTAAGTTCCCGCCCGTCGCGCTTGGCGGCAATCAGGTCAACGGCTCTCATCGGCTAAGCTCCTTGCGCTCCCTGCTCCTCTCTCTAGTCGGACTGCAACCCAGCAAGTTACACACCTCTATAGCCTCCCCTGAGTGCATATACCGCCTCGGCACGCGCTCAGATAGGCCGCACAGGATTTCATAAGAGATTGTGTCCGCCCAGCGCGCCAGGTCATCCACAGTCACCGACGCCGCTCCCTGCCTGCCCACGAGCACCACTTCATCTCCCTCTCGCGCCTCCGGCACCCCCGTGAGGTCGAGGCCAATCTGGTCCATGCTCACGCGCCCCACGACGGGCACTCGCCTACCGCGCACCAGCGCCTGGGCCCGGTCCGAGAGCACGCGCCGGTAGCCGTCGGCGTAACCAACTGTGACGAGGCCAATTAGCGAGGGCGTCCTAGCTGTCCACACGCGCCCGTAACCCACAGTCGCGCCCTCAGGAGCCTGGAATACCCTCGCCAGCTTTGAGCGAAGCGTTAGCGCCTGCTTCAGCTCTACCACGCCCGCCATGTGTGCAGCAGGCACATGGCCGCTGAGCACTATGCCACAGCGCACCATGTCGAGCCGCGCTTCCGGCAGAGACAGGGTAGCCGCGGAATTGGCGGCGTGCACAATCTCGAAATCGAGACCCTCCTCGGCTGCCTCCACTTGCAGGTCGTTCAGTAGTGCCAGTTGCCGACGCGCAAACGTGAGGTCGGGGTTGTCAGCATCCGCAAAGTGGGTCATTAGACCTTCCAGCCGCAGGTGCGGAAGATACCGTATCGCGCGAGCTAGGGGGAGGAATTCTTCAGGCAGGCACCCGTAGCGACCGAGTCCTGTATCCACCTTCAAGTGGACTGCTACCTCTCCTGGCGACAGTCCGAGGCTTCGAGCGGCTTCTTCGAGGGCGAGCGCCGTGTGCTCCCGGTGCACGGCCAAAGTGAGCCGGTTGCGTACCGCGACCTCTATCTCTTCCGGGGGCGTGTAGCTCATGACGAGCACAGGGCCTATGTACCCGGCGCGCCGTAGCTGCACGCCCTCGTCCACACAGGCCACGCCAAGCCACGAGGCCCCGCCTTCCAGGGCCGCCTGCGCCACCCACTGCGCCCCGAGGCCGTACCCGTCCGCCTTTACGACCGCCATCACGCGGCACCGCGGTCCTACCAGGCTCTTGATGGCGCGCGTGTTTCCCGCGATCGCGGAAAGGTCGATCTCGGCAACTAATGGCCTCCCCAGTGTCTCAAACGCTGAGGCGGCCTTGACCTCGTCACCGAGGCTAACCATCGCTGCCCTCGCGCGCTGCCTTCTGTGCCTGGGGCATGAGCCTGACGAGATCTCCGGCCAGCCCACCAACGGGTCCGAACTCCGACACCAGCAGCCTGCCCGCAAGCCCGTGGAGGTAGACACCAGCGCAGGCCGCGCTCAAAGTGTCGATGCCCTGCGCCAGCAGGCCCACTATAGTCCCGGCCAGCACGTCTCCGGTGCCAGCCGTAGCCAGGGCCGGGTTGGAGAAGGGACTGACGTAGACTTTGCCTCCAGGCTCGGCAATTACGGTAGATGCGCCCTTCAGCACCAGTACCTGCTTCCACTTCGCGGCGTATTCAGTGGCTACACCGACTCTGTCGCCCTGGACCTCTTCCACTGACAAGCCGGTCAGGCGGGCCATCTCGCCTGGGTGGGGGGTAAGTACCGAGTTGGCGGGCACGTGGTCGGCCCATTCAGACCAATCCGCGAGCAGGTTTAGCGCGTCTCCATCCAGCACCAGCGGCGGCAACTCGTGTTTCTCCTGTTCTTTGCTCGTCGGCTCGACTCGGCGCGCCGCGAAGCCGATGGGCCGCATGCCGGGGTGGGTAATCTCCTCCGGCCTGGAAAGCAGGCTGCGCAGGAACGCGGCAGTCTCCTTCTCCTTGCCGAGGCCGCACCCTATCAGCAGCGCGGAATAGCCACGGGTCCCTGTCAGCAGTTTGTCGGCAGCAGGTTGGGCTATCGCACCGAGGTCGGACGGCAGCGGCAGAAACGTACACTCGGTCAGTTTCACTGCCAGTATCGGCAGCAGGTCGCCCGCGCAGGCCAGGGTAACCAGACCGGCACCCGAGCGCATAGCCCCCTCGGTAGCCAGGGCGGCCGCCCCAATGTAGTTGACGGAGCCGGATACCACCATAGCCTTTCCGAAAGTGCCCTTGTTGGCGTCGTTCGGGCGCTCCGGCAGCATCTTCCTTATGTCGCCGTCTGTAAGAAGTGTCCCTTGTGCCGTCTCGCGGCTCGTTGCCTGACTCACTCGTATATCTCCTATAGTTATTTCGCCAGCCAGGCTCTTGCCCGGCTCCAATACGTGTCCGTACTTCAGCAGGCCCGTCGCGACCGTAAAGTCGGCCGGAAGTACGGCACCAAGGACTCGCCCCGTGTCACTGTCAACGCCGCTGGGCAAATCAATTGCCGCCACCGGGATGTTCGATGCAGCCACCTGCTTGATTATATCAGCCAGAGGGGATTCTATGCCGCGTTGCAGGCCCGTGCCGAGCAGACCATCCACGATCACGGTGGCCCAGGACAATGCCTCCTGGAGCGGCAACTCAAAGTCACTCGATGAGACCGGTGACACCGCAACATCACGCTCTGCAAGAGCTACCAGCAAGCGGTCCTCTGGGTCCATCCTGCGCGCCCAGGTCAGGCAACGCACCTGCCAGCCGTGGTCGTGAAGGTGCCGGGCCACTACCAATCCATCGCCGCCGTTGTTGCCAGGTCCGGCCAGCACCAGAACGCGTTGGTCTCCTTGCGGGCCAAGCCAATCGAGGATGTGCCGAGCAACTGCCGCGCCCGCCTGCTCCATCAGCCCTTCCCAGGTCTCGCCGCGCGCTACGGCGTCCTCTTCGATGGCGCGCATCTCGGCTGCGGTAACGAGTAGGGGCATGCCTTTACGAGATGGGCTGGGCGTATGCGACCACGAAGGCGCAGGCCATATCACGGCTATGGGTAAGGCTCACAGCCCAGGTATTCAGCCCCAGTTCCTCTGCCCTGGCCCTCGCCCTGCCATGGAGGAAAAGTAGCGGCTTTCCACGCCGGTCGGATAGCACCTCGAGTTCCCGCCACACGATGCCCACGATGCCAGTTCCAAGCGCTTTAGAAGCCGCTTCCTTGGCCGCAAACCGGGCGGCAAGCTCCCTGTATCGGCCTCTGCACGCGGCGATCTCACTGTCTGTCCACACACGGTGCAGAAAACGCTCGCCCCAGTGTTCCAGGGCGGCTTCGATGCGGCTAATTTCAACAAGGTCCACGCCACACTGGATTCGGCCGTCCATCGCATCCGCCACAGACAGCCCGGCCCCAGCCGCTAGAGGTGAAAGACCTGCCAGGGCACTGGGGCTGGTGAATGCTTCGGACATGCCCAGGCTAGCGGCGGCCCACGCCGGCGTAGGTGAATCCAAGCTCGCGCATCTCAGCGGGATCGTACACGTTGCGGCCGTCGAGCAACACCGGCTGGCGCATGCTCGCCTTGACCTTTTCCATGTCGAGTGCCTTGAACTCGTTCCATGACGTAATGAGCAGCAGCGCATCGGCACCGGCTGCCGTCGAGTACGCATCGGTACAGAAGCGGACGCGCCTGTCTAGGTGCTTGCGCGCGACCTCGTTCGCTATGGGGTCGTAGGCTTGCACCTCCGCTCCCAACTCAATCAGCCCGTTCACTATGTCGATTGAGGGGCTTTCCCGCATATCGTCCGTGTCCGGCTTGAAAGACAGTCCAAGCACGCCTACCCGCTTGCCCTTCACGTCACCACCGAGCGCATTCGTTACCTTTTCGATGAAGGCGCGGCGAGCTTCCTGGTTTATGTCAAGCACTGCGTTGAGCAACTGCGGCTTGGCGTTATTGCTTATCTCGGCCATGTGCGCCAGGGCTTTCACATCCTTCGGGAAGCAGCTTCCGCCAAAACCGACGCCCGCGTTGAGGAAAGCCGGGTTGATGCGCTTGTCGTAGCCCATGCCCTGCACTACTTCCTTTACGTCGGCTCCCAGGCCCTCGCAGATGAAGGCAATCTCGTTGATGAACGAGATATATGTCGCCAGGATGGCGTTAGAGGCGTACTTGATCATCTCGGCGGTGCGAATATCGGTTACCATGATCGGGCAGCCAAGCGATTCGTACAACTCCTTCACGCGCTCTGCCACTGCCCGGTCGTCCGAGCCGAGTATCACGCGGTCGGGGTGCATGAAGTCTAGCACCGCCTGCCCCTCCCGCAAGAACTCAGGATTCGAGACTACCGCGAACTGGAAGCCTTCCGGGGCGCTCTCCCGCACTAGACCGCCTACCACGTCACCCGTGCCGATGGGCACCGTGCTCTTGTTGATGATCGCCATCGGCTCTTCCGCGCGGCCCGGTGCTACACGTCCTATCTCGCGGGCGGCGGCCTTTACGTACCGCATGTCCGCCGAGCCGTCCTCGGACTCCGGCGTGCCCACCGCGATGAAAACGAACTGGGTGCCTTGGAGGGCGTCTTCATACGAGGTGGTGAAATGCAGCCTGCCCGCCTTCTGGTTGCGCACGATTATTTCTTCAAGCCCAGGCTCGTAAATGGGCGAGCGCCCCTGTCTAAGCATCTCAACCTTCTCGGGTACCACGTCCACGCAGGTTACGTCATTACCGAGGTCCGCGAAGCAGGTGCCCGTCACCAGACCCACGTAGCCCGTGCCAATTACCGCAATCTTGCTCAAATTAGTCCTCCCTCAATTGATTCCCCACCGGGCCTACGATGCTCGGCAACTTCCACATCTACAAACGTTTTGAGGCTTTGCCGGTTCCGAGGTTCTGCTGCCAGACACGCCGGACGAACCGTAGCCCGCAATTAGTATCCTGAGAGCGAAATCGAGTTTATGGAGCTATTGAATTGGGTCCCGTAGCCATAGATCTCAATGGAATTAATGATGTCAGGCTCTGGCTGTTCCGCGTTCGGCTTCAACGTGTAACGTTCCGACTTATCACCTGGGGCGGGGACCAGCGTCCAACGATTCTGCGCAACCATTACCACATCTGTGGTTTCGTTCGCGTCCGTGCCTTGCCCGTAGTAGAAGCTACGTACCCACGCATGTGGGTGCCCCTGTGCGTCAGTATAGTTTACCTTTATGGTCAGAGGGTATACAAAGCCGGTCAGGCCACCGATAACCTCAGGCTGCTGCACGACACGTATGCTGGCCCTTAGCTCTATTCTCTCCAGGTAGTCTACCGGGCGGTTTATCTCCTGTCGGATGCCGAGCCTACCGTACTGATTCGTTGGTCCCTGGCGACGCAAATCGACCAGATAATTCGTGCTTGATCCAACGGTCTCGCTTATCACTTCGATTACGTTCAAGCGGCCTTCAGGCCCGCCAGAGTTTTCTCTGATTGGCAGCCATGCGGCAATACCCAGGCCGCCGCCCTCTTTCGATTCAGCCTCACTGGTCCATGGGTCGATAAAGTTTTCGTTCCGTATGAGTTCATCAACGGCAGTGCTGACGGCGCTAAACTCTCCTTCTGCGTGGGCGGTAACCATCCTGTTGGCCCCCAGCTCCAGGCGGTTGCCCTTCGAGAATATCGAAGCACTGCCCTCTTCTACGACGACCGTAGTGCCAGGCTCACCGGGCTTCCTGGTGACACGCACGCGAGACTGGCTGGGTACAAGCACGTCTCCATCTAAGGTCGCCACCACGTAGTTCTCGTCGGCGTAATCGGACGGGGCGCCGGTTGCCACGACCACTGTGCCCGTATCGAGCGTGAGGCGCATCTGGCGCAGGTTCTGGAAGAACCGGCTGGTTCGCAGCGTATCGAGGGCGATCGTAGTGCTGAAGTAGGTCCGTACCGTGATGTCCCCCTCGAACAAGTCCACGTATCCTTCGCTATCCGGACCTGTTGTGGTGCGGTCGCCCTCGTTTATCACCGCCTTATCGGCTACGTAGACCGGGGCCGTCGTTCCGAGTCGCTGCACTGTAAGCTGGCTACCTTTGCGAAGCTCAAGGACGCCCGTTTGAGGCTCGGTAATGCTGGTGAGAAAGCCGAGCGCGCTTGTTCCGAGCAGCCCACACAGCACGAAAAAAGCTATCGTACTGAGTACCAGTACCAGCCAGACGTAGCGGCCCCGGTCGCGCGTGCGCGCCCCCGGCACCCCCGCCTCAGCGGTTACGCTCATCAGGCTCTTACCTCGAATGCGCCGCTGACTCCGTGCGGGTTCCCCGGCTGCCAATCCACCTCCACCTGATCAACGCGAGCGTGGGCCGGTCCTCGCCTCAAGGCCAGCAACAATCGCTCCAGCCTAGTTCGCTTGCCCACAGCCAGCACTGCCACACTGCCGTCGTGCTCGTTTCGCACGTACCCCGCCACGTCCAAGCCGCGCGCGGCCTCTAGAACGAACATACGGAAACCGACGTTTTGCACACGCCCACGCACGGTAGCCCGCAAGGTCTGAAGCTCCGATGCCTGGGGCACGCTGTCATAAGTTGAAGGTGAAGCGTTGTTTTCCACTACCTGACATTGTACCGCCGTGAAGATGCTGTAGTCAAACGCAAGCGTGGTGTGCGGCAACAGAAAGCTAGTCTCTATAAAAGCCGAAGACATCACAGAAGGACCGTGCGAAGGCCTCTTTTACCCTGCCTATGTCGACAGGCTCTCCTATCAGCCTTTGCATCGACGTTACACCCTTTTCGCTGATGCCACACGGCACTATGTAGCTGAAGTACCGAAGGTCCGTGTTGACGTTCAACGCCACACCGTGGGTAGACACCCCGCGCCCGTCTACTTTGACACCGACGGCAGCTATCTTCTCTTCCGCGCCTTCTTGACCCACCCAGACGCCACTATAGCCGTGATAGCGACGTGAGCCTATCGCGAAATTACACAATGTATCAATTAGAACCTGTTCAAGTGAGCGTAGATAGGCACGATAATCGACTGTTCGACCATTGCTGGCGAGTTGGAGTAGTGGGTAAGCTACGAGTTGGCCTGGGCCGTGATAGGTCACGTCGCCACCTCGATCCACGTCGAGGACTTCAATTCCACGCGCTTGCAGATCAGCTTCACTGATGAGGATGTGGTCGCGACCGCCACTGCGACCGCAGGTATAGGTGTGAGGGTGCTCCAGCAGTAGCAGCGTGTCGCCTATTTTCCCTTGCGCCCGCTCGGCTGCCAGGTGCTTCTGTAGCGCCCAGCATTCCTCGTAGGGGATCAGCCCCAGGTCCAAAATAGAAAGAGGGCGAGTTATAGACTCTGCCCTCTCCAACGTGTCAGCCATCGAATAGCTCCCGCCCCTACGCGCCTGCCGCCTGCACTTGCTCATGGGCGTGATACGAAGAGCGCACCAGCGGCCCGCTTTCAACGTGCTTGAAGCCCATTCCGAGCGCGATTTCCTTCAATTCCTTGAACTCGGCGGGAGTGTAATACTTGAGCACAGGCAAGTGCCTGAACGAGGGCCTCAGATACTGTCCTACGGTGAGGATGTCCACCTCATGGTCGCGCAGGTCGCGTATCGTCTGCACTATCTCGTCCCATTCTTCACCGAGGCCAATCATGATGCCGCTCTTGGTGTAGCTACGGCCCTCGGTGTCCATCTGGCGGGCCTTCTGGAGCAGTTCCAGCGACCGCTCATACTTGGCCTGCGGACGGACGATGTAATACAGCCGTGGCACCGTCTCGACGTTGTGGTTGAGGATGTCCGGCCTGGCGTCCATGACGCGCTGCAACGCCCACCACACGCCCTTGAAGTCGGGTATGAGCACCTCGATACCGCAGCCGGGGACGTACTCTCGCGTCAGACGGATAAGCTCCGCGAATATCTCCGCCCCTCCATCGTCCAACTCGTCGCGGTTCACCGAAGTAATGACCGCGTGCTTCAACTGTAGCGACTGGATTGCCCTTGCCACCCGCTCAGGCTCCTGGCGGTCCAGCTTAGAGGGGCGTCCCGTTTTGATAGCGCAGAAGCCGCAGGAGCGCGTGCAGGTATCCCCCAATATGAGGAATGTAGCCGTGCGGTGCTCCCAGCATTCGGAGATGTTGGGGCAGTGCGCCTCTTCGCAGACCGTGTGCAGACCATGCTCGCGCATCAGCCCCTTGAGATCGCGGTAATTCTCACCCTGCTTCCATTTGACGGTCAGCCAGTCGGGCTTGCGCTCGATGGTGGTAGGTTGGGTGCTAACCGGCCTCGCCGGCCCGCCTGGGCGGCTATAAGGCTTTAGCTCCAGGGGTGAACCAGGTGCGTTGTTCATTGTATCTGCCATTTCTGATATGTCTCCCTCCCCTGTGCGACATGAGTGCACACTTGGGGCTTGTATTACCTGCTCTCGAAATAAGCGTCTATGTCGTATGTAGAAATTATAACACAGGGCGCAGGCCCGTACTGCTGACGGACCATGCGCCCTGCCCACTTGTTGACTACAGACCGGCGGAAGCCGGGTCGAAACTCTCCAGGCTCTGCTTTATGAGGCGCAGGAACCGCGCACCCACCGCCCCATCGAGGATACGGTGGTCGAGGGCGATTACCGAGTACATCATGCTGCGAATGGCAATCGCGTCGTCTATTACCACGGGCCGCTTGACTACAGCCTCCATCGTCACCAGGCAAGCTTGCGGCTGGTTGATAATCGAGTGGGTCATGATCGTGCCTAGCGCCCCAGTGTTGTTCACCGTGACCGTGCCGCCCTGGATGTCGGCCAGGGTCAGCTTGTTGGCGCGGGCGCGCTCGGCCAGCTCGTACACCTTGCGGGCGATCCCCGTCACGCTCAGGTTGTCAGCGCCGTGTATCACGGGCACGATCAGCCCCTCTCCGATGTCAATCGGTATGCCGACGTTGATCTCACGCTTGAGCACCACACCTTGCTCGTCGTTCCAGACGGCGTTCACCTGGGGCACCTGCTTCACCGCGTCCACTACCGCCTTGATGAAGAACGGCAGGTAAGTGATGCTGATGCCTTCGCGCTGCTCGAAGCTCTTCTTGATACTCTCCCGGTACTTGACTACGTTCGTCATGTCTATCTCGACCGACGTCCAGGCGTGAGGCGAGGTATGCACGCTCCTGACCATGTGCTCGGCAATGGCGCGGCGCATCGGCGTGAGTCCCATCGGCGTGTCACCCGAAACTACCGGCATCGACGGCACTTGAGCGGGGGCCACAGGAGCCGGTGCAGCAGCGGCTGTGGTTGCGGGCGCAGGTGCAGTTGTAGGAGTGGCAGGAGCCGGGGCGGCAGGAACAGGCGCTGCGGCAGGCTGAGGCGCGGGCGCGGCCGTGTGTTGAGCTACGTACTGTAACACGTCCTCCTTGGTTACGCGGCCAGCACTCCCGGTGCCCTTCACCGCGCCAAGTTCTACCCCATGTTCTTCAGCAAGGCGACGCACCGCCGGCGTGTAACGCTTTCGGAACTCGTCACGGTCGCTGGAAGTCTCAGGGATGGTCGAAGGACCACCGCTGAGGCTCGAGTAGAACTGAGTCTCAGAGGCGGGCACGTTCGCGGCCACCGCTGCACCCATATCGGCGGGCACCTGGGCTGCCGCACGGCCGTTGTCACTGCCACCGGTCGCTGGTGCGGGCGTAGCAGGTGCCGTAGCGGTCTGCACGGCTGGGGCCTCTGCTGCCACTGTGGTAGGTGCGGGTGCAGGAGCGTCGGACTGGGCGGCTGGTGCGGGTGTGGGCGTGGGTGCGGGTGTGGGTGCGGGTGCTGAAGCGGCAGCCGCTGTCGGCTGGGGCGCCGGGACTTCTGCGGCAGTGCCACCTTCGTCAATCGTGAGTATCTCGGTACCCACGGGCACAGTAGCGCCCTCGGCTACCTTCAACTCCTTGATTACGCCTGATACCGGCGAGGGAATCTCGGCGTTGACCTTGTCGGTAATAACTTCGGCAATAGACTCGTATTTTTCGACCGTATCGCCGGGCTGCTTGAGCCACTTGCCTATCGTACCCTCGGTAACACTCTCACCAAGCTGTGGCATCGTAACCGGGGAAATCGCCATGTGGGTTATCTCCTTGCTTGTTTCTTCTATTCCGTTCGCACGCTACTGGGGGTCCAACCCAGCACTTCCGGTGCCAGGCAAGCTGCGGCGCATAACTTCTAATACGCCGCCAACACACGCATAGCGTGCAGAATCTTCTCCGGGTTCGGCATGAAGAACTCTTCTTGCGCGTGATTGTAGGGCATGGCAGGCACATCCGGGCCTGTAACCCTGAGTATCGGACCGTCCAGGTACTCAATCGCGGCTTCTGCAATCGAGGCGCTGATCTCCGCGCCCCACCCGCCGCTGCGGTTGTCCTCGTACACTACAAGCGCCTTGCCGGTCTTCTTCACCGATTCTATTATAGTGTCCCGGTCCAGCGGGCTGATGGTGCGCACATCCACCACTTCCACCTCCACGCCCGCGTTCGCCATCTCCTCGGCGGCCTTCAGGCAGTGGTGCAGCATCATGCCATACGCGACGGCAGTCATATCACGTCCCTCGCGCACCACGGCTGCCTTACCAAGCGGCACTGTATAGTCGTCCTCAGGCACCTCGCCCCTGATGAGACGGTATGCACCCTTATGCTCCAGGAAGATCACGGGATCTGGATCGCGTATCGCTGCCTTCAGTAGGCCCTTGGCATCGTAAGGGTTCGACGGAATTACTACCGTCAGACCCGGAATGTGCCCGTACAATGCCTCTACGCTCTGTGAGTGATACAGCGCCCCGTGGATACCCCCACCGTAGGGCATACGGATTACCAGCGGCACGTTGAAGGCTCCGTTGGAGCGGTAGCGTATCTTGGCGGCCTCGTTCATAATCTGGTCCATCGCCGGGTGGCTGAAGTCCGCGAACTGCATCTCGGCTACGGGGCGCATACCGTTGATTGCCGCGCCAATAGCAGCACCCGCGATCACCGACTCGGCCAGCGGTGCATCAATAACGCGGTTCTCTCCGAACTGCTTGAAAAAACCGTCCGTCACCCCGAACACACCACCGCGCGGGCCTACGTCCTCTCCCATGACGAACACCCGCTCGTCTCGTTCCATCTCCTCACGAAGCCCGTCGCGGATGGCTTCGATCATCGTCTTTACCGCCATTGCGCTTTCTCCTCCGGGCTTGCGAACACGTGCTTGAGCGTGTCGTCGGCAGATGGTACGGGCTGCGTTTCCGCCCAGTCCGTAGCGTCGTTGACTTCGCCGTCAATGCGCTGCTTTATCACCTGTAGCTCTTCCTCGCTTGCCACACCGCTGTCAAGCAGGTATTGCCGGAACTTCGGCAGAGGCTCTTTGGCGCGCCATATCTCTATCTCGTCGCGGCCACGGTACGTGCGGTCGTTATCGTCGGACGAATGGGCGGTAAGGCGGTACGTGATGGCCTCTATAAGAGTTGGCCCCTCACCGGCCCTTGCCCGCCTGGCAGCTTCCCGTGCCACTTCGTACACCGCCAGCACGTCCGTTCCGTCAACTTCGACGCCCGGCATGCCGTAGCCCGCCCCACGAGCCGCCACGCTGCCCCCGGCGACCTGCTTGGGCACGGGCACCGAGATGGCGTACTGGTTGTTCTCAATCAGGAATATGACCGGCAGAGCGTGTATGCCCGCCAGGTTCATCGATTCGTGCCAGTCGCCTTTGGAGGTGGCACCCTCGCCACCCGACACCATCGTCACCTCGTCCTCGCCCTTCAGCTTGGAGGCGAGGGCCACACCCACCGCATGACAGAACTGGGTAGCCACAGGCGAAGACCCTGTTACGATCTTGTGCTTCTTATAGCCATAGTGCCCCGGCATCTGGCGTCCGCCGCTGCTGGGATCGTCGCGCTTGGCGAAGTGCTGGAGCATAGTCTCGCGCGGCGTGACACCGAGCGCCAGGCAGACGGCCAGGTCGCGGTAGTATGGCAAGAACCAATCTTTGCCCCGCTCCATCGCAAACGCCACGCCAACCTGGATGGCTTCATGGCCTTGGCAGGAGATCACAAACGGTGCCTTGCCCTGCCTGTTCAGCAGCCACATTCGCTCGTCGAGGGAGCGCGCCAGGAGCATGTAGTAATACATGTCCAGCAACTGCTCTTTGCCAAGCCCCAGCTCTTCGTGCTTGCTCTTGGTTGCGCTCGACTTTGAGCGGCGGCTGTTCGTATCCACCTTTGACTTGGTGGAAGTAGCCATGCGTTACCTCCTCGTAACTAGAAAGTCAGTGAAAAGAATAGTGCAAACATGCGCCGACTGCGCACGCAAATTATTGCTCGTTTCCGCGCATAGGCGGACCCATCTTATCACAAGGGTAATGCCTTGTCAAAGCAATTTCCGCGCCGGGACGAGAGACGGCCAACGCAAGAAGACGAAACCGCCAAGACGCCAAGGACGCAGAGGACGCGCCAAGAGGATGATGGTTTGGACGTGTGGCTACTACTCAGGCCTCAGTTCTCATCACTCCTATCGTCCATCGTCCATCGTCTACCGTCCGCGCTTGGCACGTTTTGTGTATAATATCGGCCATGCCACACGACAGAGTTGTAGCTCCCGAGGACCAGGCGGAAGAACCGCGCGGGGGTATGTCAAACCCCCGGCCCATCGACTCGAGAGCGCGCCGCATCACCATAGAGAGCGCGGTCCTGGGCGTAGAAAAGAACTTCTACATCGCCCTTCCACCAGGCTACTCGAGCACAACCAATAGCGGGCGACGGTACCCTACGCTCTACCTGTTTAGAGGGCACGAGCGCGAGTGGGTGCACCGCCAGCAGGACCATTCTCGGCACGGCAGGACCGTGATTGACGTTTACCGCGAGTTGCTTGAGGAGGGCAAGGTTGGCCCGATGATCCTCGTCTTTCCGGGTACCAGCAGTGACAGCAACAGGGTGCCTGGCCTGCTCGTTAACTTCCGGGAGCCCTCGCTTACGAACGGCGAGCCTGGCGTGGGCACGGGACAATTCGAGGACTACTTTGTGCGCGAGCTCATCCCTTACGTTGACGCCAACTTTCGTACTATTCCTCACCGCAGAGCAAGGGCCGTTGACGGCTTTTCGTTGGGCGGGTTCCAGTCAATCAAGATCGCGGCGCAGCACCCGGAGCTTTTTTGCTCGGCGGGCGCGTTCGACGGCACGTTTCTCTGGGCAACCAACCAGGGGCGGGGCGTGCGGGTGCGCGACCGCGTGCTGAACAACGCCATGTTCGACCCGGCTTTCGGGGTACCGCGCGACCTGGAGCACGTAGCCGCCAACAGCCCCGCGAACCTGGTAGCCAGTACTTCGAGGTCCTCACTTGCCGACGTGCAGTGGCTTATCCGCAGCGGCCCCGAAGAGGCAGAGCCGTGGCAGTCGAACTACTACCGCGCCCAGCACGTGATAGGGCTGCTCGGTGCCCGTGGCATTGAGAACGGAGTTGACGCAGTCGAACCGGAGGCAACACACAACTGGCACTGGGCCGACAGGCACATCGCTACCACCCTACCCCTCCACTGGCAGGCGACGGAGCAGGCGGTAAGTGAGGACTTCGCGGGTGCTTTGGAGCAGGCCGAAATGCAAGCGGCGGGTGCCCGAGAAAGTCGACTTCTTCCTTGACACAGGCACGCGAATAGCTTATACTTCCGTGTACCCTGTAACAGCGGGGGTTGAGTAGCGTTCCGCGATAGCTCAACGGTAGAGCAGGCGGCTGTTAACCGCAAGGTTCCAGGTTCGAATCCTGGTCGCGGAGCCGGACATGAGGCAGAACTACTGAGTGGTTCTGCCTCAGTTGTTTAATTCAGCCACCGCACCTCATGAAGGCATTACGTTTGCGTCCGTCGTTCGAGAATGGGCTATAATATACTTGAATCCCACAATCTGGACACTGGACAAATCAAAGTCGTAGAGACTATAGCTAGAGGACGCACAGAGAATGGACAGACAGACAGCCATCGAAACCCTGTTGGAACTATACGAGAACCCTGAGCACCGGGGTCACCTGGACGATGCTACCGTATCGGCGCTCGGCGGCAATCCCGGCTGCTCCGACGTCATAACCATGCACCTGAAGATAGACGACGCGGGGACGATAGAGACGATTCGTTTTGAGGGAGAGGGCTGCACAATCAGTCAGGCAGCCGCGGAACTGGTGTCGGAGCGTATGGAAGGTACGTCGCTAGAGGCGATTGAAGACCTGCAACAGGACATCATCATCGAGGAACTGGGACGCGAGGTGGTGATGAGCCGTCCAAAGTGCGCTACCCTGGCGCTCGGCACTCTCAAGCAGGCCGTTCACGACTACCGCCAGCAGCAGCGCCAGCAGCAGTTCTAATCTTCCGGCGTGACGTGCGCCTGCTCGAACCGGGAACGCTGGTCTCCTGAGAGCATGCAGATGGAACCGGTGTCGGATACGAGCACCGTGTAAGTCTCGCCCCGCCACTTCGCCAGGATTGGGCCTGGGGGCCGCCCCGAAAACGCTACCCCTTCCTTGGTGGCCTCGCCATTCCGCTCCAATCTCAAAGCGAATCCGTGCCAGCTTTCCCTGAAGACCTCGGTTATCGCATCGTAGGCCGCCTCGAAGCGCCTGCCCTGGGCGTGCAACTCCTGCGACCGTAGCGAGACCGCCGTGCGGTAGTTGGTCTGCGCTGCCTCAACAATGAGGTCCACGTGGCGCAAGATTATCTCCCACGGGGTGCCAGGCTCTACCCACAGGTAGCCGAGGTAGCCCTGTACCCGGTCGTCGGACGCGAAGCGGTAGCGGGGATACACCACCACCTCTATCTTGCCCTCCACCTCGTAACCGAGGAAGAGCAGCGCGTCACCGTAGGCCGCCGAGACCCCCTGGAAGTCATGCGTCAGCAGACCAGGCTGGGATTCATCATCGCTTACCACGCGTCTGGTTGGGCGATAGCGGCGCGTGCCGCCCTGTGTGTAGCTCTCTTGGGACATGATAATGAGGTCCAGTTTGAGGGTGGGTGGTTGAGTGGAGTTGCGCCCGGCGCAATCTTATGATACAAAAGCGAACAGCACTCAACAAGCAGCAAGATTCTCGATGCGTGATGACGGACGGCGAGGTCGGTCCGTCGGCCGCTAAAAACTGGCCCTCGACGAGTCCTGCCTTACGACCTACAATCCCGGAGTCCAAGTAATGAGTATGAAGAGACCGCAGCACAACCTGGGCAACGTAAGCTGGATAGGCGCGGAGGCCCTGGGGCTGCCGGGCCAGCGCACCTTCCGCGTCATGGCGCTGGGCAACACGTTGTCCGCACACATTTGGCTCGAAAAGGAGCAGTTGCAGGCCCTCGCAGACGCCATCGGCAGGATGCTGATCGAGATCGACAACACCCAGGGCCTGGCGATTCCCAGCCGCACCGAACCAGTATCTAACCCGAGGCCGCTTGACTTCCCCGCTGTTCCGGATGTAGACATACACGTGGTCGCGCTTGGCCTGCGCTATGACCCTGATTACGACCTGATAGCCCTCGAAGCCTACGAGCACGAGACCGACGAAGATAGCGACGAACCGCCTACCCTGCGGTGTCTGGGCAGCCGCGCCCAGATGGAAGCCCTCCAACTCAACGCTCTGGAGGTAGTAGCTGCCGGACGGCCTCGCTGCCCCTTCTGCGGAACACCCTTGAGCCAGGCAGGGCTGCCTCACTTCTGCCCCCCAATGAACGGGCACCAGAAGCTCAACTCAGAGGACTGACCCTGCACTTGGTAGGGGCAAAACAAGAAGAGGACGGCTCCCCGTCCTCTTCTCGCATATTGACCCATTCCTGATGAGTCCGGCTATCTGCCCTCGACCTGCCGTGCGTCCAGTTCACCAGTCTGGTGGTCCTTGATCTGGAAGAAGGCGTTCACGAAGGAGTCCATACCTTCGAGCTTGCGGGTGTTCCAGTCCGCGATACTCACCGTGATGAGCGGCCTGCCTCTTACAGAGATAAACAAGGTGCGTTTCACGTGGAAGAAATAGCGCACCAGCGTGAGCACCGCCCCCGCCACCAGGAGCACCGCGAACCAGATTGGGTTGACCACGTAAAGCCAGGGATATTGTATTTGCAGGCCCTGGGCGGGCGAGGCGAACGACAGGAACACACCTAACCCCGCCGCTGCCAGCATAAGCACGCTACCGAACAGGTACCAGCCCGAGGCCCTCTCCGTAAAAGTACCCACGGCGTCGATGTCCCTGATGAAGGCGGACCGGATTACAGAGGGCGCTAGCAGGATCACCCGTTTGGTGGTCAGGTAGAGAGCGCCTAACTGAAACGCGACGCTCTCCTGCGGCAGGAGTTCTAACGCCCCTCGTGGCGTCTGTTTCCCCATAGGCCCGGTCTGCGTCTGGGTCTGGCCCGGGGCCTGGGCGAGCACCGATTGGTCGAACGGGCCGGTGCGCAGCGGGCCGGTATGTAGCAGCGGGCCAGTGTTGCCTGCGCTGCCCAGCGGTCCGGTGCCTGCCGTGCTGCTGAGGTACTGCGTGTTCTCACCCGGACTAATATGTCCAGGTGAGGCAGGAGCGTTGAGCGGCCCGGTACCCCTGAGGAAGGTCGTCTCTTCAGGCCCGTTGCGCTGCATTCCCAGGCCATCACCCGAACCCGAAAGACCGCCCGTGCTGGTATCGGTTGGTCTAGCTACGTCCGGTGCGGGAGGAGATTCCTGAATGGGTGGTCTCGAATTGGTGGCGGGTGGAGTTGGATTGGGTGCCCCGAAGACATTCGGTGAGGGTGACACGACAGGCGCAATGCTACTATGGCTGGGCGGGACGGCCTGGGTAGGCTGGGCACCAGCTACCACTGGCGCGACTCGGAGGCCGCACCGCGGACATGCAGCATCACCAGCCTGTAGCGGAGCATTGCAGCGACGACAACTTTGCACAGCAGTCAAACTTGGTTCCTTCGCATCGAGAGATTGGCACTCCCTGTGCCACTGAGTATATCATAGGGCATATGCACCCGCAATTGAGTGGA
The DNA here is from genome assembly GCA_030914045.1 of Chloroflexota bacterium. Classification (GTDB taxonomy): domain Bacteria; phylum Chloroflexota; class Chloroflexia; order QHBQ01; family JADMIH01; genus JADMIH01. The sequence goes on from JALZHG010000002.1 coordinate 55,145, forward strand.
GAAACACTCGCCTCTTTGATTCGGGACGAGATAGAGGCGAATGGCCCCGTTACGCTCGCCCGCTTCATCGAGCTGGCGCTTTACCACCCGGAGCACGGCTATTACACGCGCGGCCCCAACATCGGCCCCAGGGGCGATTTCCTCACCAGTCCCGAGACTTCCCCGGCCTTCGGACAACTGCTTGCCCGCCACTGCGCCGAGATCGATGTGCTCCTGCGCCACCCCGCCGAGTTCCACATCATTGAGTGCGGACCCGGCAGAGGCACCCTCGCTGAGGACCTGCTCGACACCCTAAGCGCGGACCTTCCGGCGTTATTCGAGCGGTGCCAATACTGGTTTGTCGAAATAAGCCCTTCCCTTCGGGGCCTGCAACGGGAGCGACTTGTCCCACGCTACGAAGGTCGTGTCTCATGGGCTGGCAGCCTGGAGGACCTTCCGACAGGACTGAACGGAGCTTTGATCGGCAATGAGTTTGTTGATGCGTTTCCGGTCCACGTACTTGAAAACCGTGAAGGCGTTCTTCGTGAGCAATTCGTCGCCAATTCCCAGGATGGCGCGTTCCACATCGAGTATCGGGGGCCATCAGACCCACGTCTTGAGGAGTTCCTCAGGCGCTACAACATTGAATTGGCCCCCGGCGAGGTCATTGAAGTGAACCTGGAGAGTGCCGGTTGGTTTCGGGAGGCGTCGCGGGTGCTTGGGCGCGGCATCGTGACGTTGATCGACTATGGCGACACGCAGCCTGGGCGCTACTCCCAACAACGACGAGAGGGAACCTTGCTCGGCTATTACGCTGGTGCCGTCACCCCCGACATCTTGGCCCACCCCGGCGAGCAGGACATTACCGCCCTGGTAGACTTCACCGCCTTGCAGGACGAGGCTACCGAGGCCGGGTTCTCCGCAATAGGCATGACCCGGCAGGCCACCTTTCTGGTAGGGTTGGGGCTGGGCACCACCATCACAGCCGAGCGCCACACGGCCGAGCTAAATGCCGCGCTCAATTACCGCCGGGGGCTTCAGACGCTCGTCTCTATGGAAGGCCTCGGACGTTTCCACGTGCTGCTGCTGGGCAAAGGGGTTGATGCAGGCACGGCGGCCACCTCACTGAGCGGCTTGAAGTACGCAGGATTGCTGTAGCTCGCAGGGGCCGCACATAGGTACTCAGACTCTCCCGGAGAATTTGCATCTCGCGCCTGCATGTGCTATAATTGCCGTCTGTGGCCTGCGTCAGAGGGCCGCGAAAAATGCTGCTTATTCGGTAATTTATTCTACAGGAGCAAGCGACTCCATGCCTAAGATGAAGACGCACAAGGGTGCGGCCCGCAGGTTCAAAGTAACAGGCTCGGGCAAAATCATGCGCACCAAGCACATGAAGAGCCACTTCCGCCGCCGCAAGTCGCCGCGCGTGAAGCGTATGTTCGACCGGATGTTCCCGCTCGATCCGAGCCAGGAAGGTAACGTCAAGAGGCTGCTGCCGTACGGCGTCCAGTAGACGGGCAGCAGATTACCAGCTTACTGCTCCGTATTGCCTCCAATGACCGGCTTGGCAGGCCGGTAGCCTACGGTAGCAGCACTCCCAAGGAGAAATAGAGAGATGCCACGCGTAAAAAGAGGTGTCACACGACACCGGCGGCACGCAAAGATACTCAAGGCCGCCTCAGGTTTCAGGGGCACGCGCAGCCGCCTTTTCCGGTTCGCGAACCAGATCGTAATGAAGTCGCGGGCCTACCAGTACCGCGACCGCCGCACGCGCAAGCGCGACATGCGCCGGCTGTGGATCACCCGCATCAACGCCGCGTCCCGACTCGGTGGGCTATCTTACAGCAAGTTCATCAGCGGCCTCACCGCCGCCGGTGTCACCATCGACCGCAAGATGCTGGCTGAGCTGGCAGTGCGGGATGCCGCATCGTTCGCGCAGCTAGTTGCTCTAGCCGGTGGCAGGCCCGTAGCGCCTGAGCTGATTCAGCGGGCCGCGACCCAGGCCGTCACCCAGGCTGAGGAGATGGCGGAAACGCTGGCTCTACCAGCAGCCGGGGACACTACCGCCGACACGGCGGAGACCGCAGCCACGGACGCGTAGGCGGCACACATACACGGCACCAGGGGCGACACTCTTCAGAGCGGTCGCCCTTTTGCGTATTGACCGATGCTAATCGACAGCCCAGCCAACCCAACTGTGAAGTCCCTGCGCGCGCTCACGAGTGGCCCACGACAACGGCGTGAGGCGGGACTCTTCCTTGTTGAGGGCGTGAGGGTGGTGACTGACGCCCTGGACGCCGGTCACATCCCGCAGGTCGTCTTGTACGACCCTGATGCGCTTGGTAAGACGGAGCGAGGGCGCGGACTGATCCAACGTCTGGCATCACTGTCCCGGACTGGACTAGGTCAGGCGTTTGAGGCAACACCCCGCGCACTGACTGCCGCCGGCGATACTCAGCACCCACAGGGGGTAGTCGCGGCATTTCCGATACCCAACTGGCCCACACCGTCGCCCGGCGACAGCCCCGCCCTTGCAGTCATATGTGACGACGTGCAAGACCCCGGCAATCTCGGCACCATCTTGCGCACCGCCGAGGCTGCGGGTGTCAGTGCCGTATGGCTCACCGAGCGCTGTGTGGACCTGTACGGCCCGAAAGTGGTGAGGGCGGGCATGGGAGCGCACTTCCGCCTGCCCTGCTTTCCTGAGGCTTCCTGGGGCGACATTGAGGTAGGTCTAGGCGCGCTCAACGTGGAACGAGACAGCATGTACGCTGCCGATGCGGATGCCCCCTTCACCTACGATCAGCCTGATTGGAGCGCTCCTTCTGCTCTTATCGTCTCCAACGAAGCACACGGCCTCAGTGAAGAGGCGCGGCTGTTCGCGAGCGGTGGAGGTGGGCTTATTTCAATCCCGATGTTGGGCGGCACCGAATCCTTGAATGCTGCGATTGCCACAGCGGTAATCTTGTTCGAGGCGGCGCGGCAGAGGCGGGCTGCGCGATTGCGGTAGCTGACGCAGGTAGGTTCAGCGTGCGGCGCTTGCTATCCCGGCCCGCTTAGCTGTATAGTATCAAAGTAGACCGATTAACAACCGCATAGATTGCTGGGGGAGCTTGGGTAAGCCAGGCTGAGAACGCGACCGGCTCGTCGCGGACCCTGTGACCTGATTCTGGGTAATGCCAGCGTAGGGAAAGCAGATTTGTCATGTTTACAACCACATCCCCAGCCGGGTGTGGTTTTTTTGTTGCAACTGAAGGGGGAGCCTCAGTCGTGGAATCTCAACGTACCGAGGAACCGAGGAACGCCCGATGCGTGTGGGTGCTGGCTGCCAGCCCGGTCTGGACGTCACCGGAGCGGCTGACGGACCTGCCCCGTCCCGATGTGGTGATAGCCGCCGACGGTGGCAGCACGCTGGCGGCGCGCCTGGGACTCGTACCCGACCTCGTGATAGGCGACCTCGATAGCAGCGATCCAGACCTTGTTCAAGAGTTGGAGGCGGGCCGAATCAGGTTCGACCGCTTCCAGCACGAAACCAAGCTGGAGACCGATACCGAACTTGCGGTGCTCGCCGCACTGGAGTGGCAGCCGGACACCATCCTGGTGCTTGGTGCCATAGGTGGGCGACTTGACCACTCGGTGGCGAACCTGCTGTTGCTGACTCACCCGCAGCTAGTACCGCACGACGTGAGGTTGGTGGACGGGAAGCAGGTCGCGTTGCTCGCCAAGCCCGGTCTCTGGAACTCGCTTCCTGCTTCTGCCGGAGACACCGTCAGCCTGTTGCCGGTCGGGGGCGAAGCTAGCGGGGTCGTGACTTCAGACCTGCTCTATCCGCTCAATTCCGAAACGTTGCTCGTGGGTCGCGGTAGGGGAGTTAGCAACGAGGTAAGGGGGCCGCAACCCAGGGTCTTTTACGAGCAGGGGCTGCTCATGGTCATAGTCGTCCGCACAGGACGTACGAGGGAGGAAACAAATGGCACAGATGAGTACGAACCAAAGTAGTGGCTTCAAACCCGAACCGGCCGCTACCCCGACAAGCTTAATGGTAATAGCGGGAGTGGCCTTCCTGGCGCTCTTCGTAGGCTGGGTGTTCATATACGGCTGGCTGGCGCAGACCCTGCCCGGAAACGATAACCTGGTGCGGGGGGTGCTGTCAGCCTTGTTCTGGCTCATGGTGTTTGTCGTGGTGCTTGTGGCAGTACGCGCGAGCAACACCGCCTTCACAAACTGGCAGACCCGTGACATCCTGCTGCTCTCGCTGGTTGCCGCCGCGTTTGGGCCGCTCTTCGTGCAGTGGCAGACAGTCTATGAGGGCATGAGGGGGCTGCTGGGGCCGTGGAACGACATCGCACAGGGCGTCTGGTTCCTGCCCGCCATCCTTATTCCGTACATTATTCGGAGGCCAGGTGCCGCGCTTTTTGCCGAGACACTTGCCGCAACAGTGGCGGTGCTGGCGGGTAGCCCCTACGGCATCGTAGGCTCCGCTGTGGCAGGTCTGGTGCAAGGCATGGGCGCGGAAGTCGTTTTCATGCTCACGGGCTGGAGGCGATACAACTGGCCTACATTGGCAGTTGCGGGAGCGGCCTCGGCCATCACCGGGTTCGTCTACCAGTGGCCCATCTACTACCCAGGCTTGGACCCCACTCTGCTGGCGATCATGGCGCTGTCATTCGTGATTGGCGTGCTGCTGCTGGCGGTAATCCCCGGCAAGCTGCTGGGTGATGCGTTGTTGGCTACCGGCGTGCTCGACCGCTTCCAGATTGGCCGGGACCGCCGCGCACAGGCCGCCTCCTCAGAGGAGTTCTGAACTTGGATGTACCTTTAGCACCTCCTCTAGTCGTCGAGGGGCTGCGGCTGCGCTACCCCCAGGAAGGCCGGGTCGTGCTAAAGGGTGTCGATTTGACCCTGCGCCGTGGGGAGGTCAAGCTCCTGTTGGGGCCAAGTGGGGCAGGCAAGAGCAGCCTCGCCCTCACCCTGAACGGCCTCATTCCGCACCAGATGGAGGGCGACATCCGTGGCCGCGTGCTGGTCAACGGCACCCCCACCACGGATACGACCCTGGCGGCACTTACCTCCCAGGTCGGTATGCTCTTTCAGGACCCGGAGTCCCAGATTGCCACCCTGACTGTAGCCGACGAAGTTGCCTTCGGCATGGAAAACCTGCTCGTGCCGCCCAGAGAGATGCCGGGACGTATCAGTGCGGCCTTGCAACGCACAGGGTTGCAGGGGCTTGAGGGACGCGGCACCAGCGCCCTGAGCGGCGGGCAGAAGCAACGCCTGGCGCTCGCCTCGACATTGGCGATGGGCGCTTCAATCCTGGTGCTGGACGAGCCGACGGCCAACCTGGACCCGGTTGGCACGTCCGATTTCTTCAATCTCCTGGCGCATCTCAAGTCCGAAGGTGTTTCCGTGCTGATCATCGAGCACAAGCTGGACGAGTTGGTCGAGCAGGTCGATAGCATCGCGGTGCTTGACTGGGACGGCAAAATTGCGCTTGATGGGCCGCCTAGGCGGGTACTTGCGGAGGGACGAGATCTGCCAGAACAGCTTGGCGTCTGGCTACCACAGGTCTGTGAGCTAGCCAATAGATTGCTCGACAAAGGGCTTGTGCTTGAACCATATCCGGTGACGATTGACGAGGCCGTTGTTGCGCTTACTCAGCTTGTTGATACCCTCGGCCCGTCAACCGCCACGACGGATATACAACAGCCCGCCAGGTCGGACCTGATCACTGTTGAGTCACTCTCTTACCGCTACCCGCAGGGAGAGCAAGCCCTCAATAGCGTTAACCTTCACATTCAGGAGGGTGATTTCTACGCGCTCCTGGGACCGAATGGCTCCGGCAAGACCACCCTAGCGAAGCACCTCGTCGGCCTAATTCGGCCTCAATCCGGAACCATAACTTTGGCGGGTAAGGACCTCACCCGCTTGCCTCCCGCCATGTTGAGCAGAGAGGTGGCGTACGTCTTTCAGAACCCCGAACATCAATTTGTAGCCCTGACCGTCTATGACGAGCTTGCCTACTCTTTGCGGGAGCTCAAGCTACCGGAGGCGGAAGTAAAAGCCAGGGTGGAGCGGCTGATTGAAGAGTTCGGGCTGGAGCAGCACACCCGGAGCAATCCGTTCAGCCTCAGTCAGGGGCAGAAACGCCGCCTCAGCGTAGCAACCATGCTCGCGCTCGAAGCCAAAGTCTTGATCCTGGACGAACCTACCTTCGGCCAGGACCGCGAGAACGCAACACGCATGATGCGCGAGTTGCAGAGGCTTAATGCGAGCGGCGTGACAATCGTCATGATTACGCACGACATGAAGCTTGTGGGGGAGTACGCCCGCCGTGCCGGGGTGCTCGTTGGTGGAGTGGCGCGTTACGACGGCTGCGTGGCGGGCCTATTCGCTGACGATAAGTTGCTGCGAGAAGCCCGGCTCGACTTACCCCCGGTCTACGAAGTATCGCGGCAACTGCGGGCAATGCGAGGCAGCTTTCCCCTGTGCCTCAGTGTCGAGCAGATGGTGGAGGAAATATGCAGTCGTTCCGGTATCAGCCGGGCAGCAGCGTCCTCCACGCGCTAAACCCTTCAATCAAGCTGTTGACTATCGCAGTCGTCATGATCGCCATCACGTTCATCTTCGACGTGGCGACTCCCCTGGCGTTCTTGCTGCTCACCATCTCGTCGATGGTGATGCTGGGCCGGCTTCCTTTCCACAGGGTGCTAAGAAGCCTCACACCCTTCCTTGTGATCGTGTTGAGCATCGTGGTGCTAAACACCATCTTCCACCGTCCCCTTGCCGACGAAACGCCGATTTTCAGTGTTGGTCCGCTCACCGTAAGCTGGGAGGGGCTGGAGATTGGGCTGTCAATTGGCCTGCGCGTGCTCTTCCTGGTCTCCACTTCACTGCTATTCGTCGCCACCACGGAACCGCAGGAGTTTGTACTGAGCCTGGTACAGCAGGCCAAACTCGGCTACAAGCTGGCCTTCGCGCTGCTGGTGGCCTACCGCTTCGTGCCGCTGTTCGCTGAAGAGTACGCCAACATACAGGCAGCCGCCAGGGTCCGGGGCATAGGAAGCGGCCGGGGGTTCTTTGCGCGCGTGCGCTCCCTTCGCCGGGACGCTGTACCCCTGCTGGCAAGCGCGATCAGGCGCTCGGAACGACTTGCGGTGGCTATGGACAGTCGCGCTTTCGGTGCCTACCCTAGCCGGACCTACCGCAAGACGCTGAAGGTGACAAGGGCGGACTGGCTCTTCTTCTTCGGAACGCTGGTCGTGTCTGCAATGTTGCTGGCGGCGCTCTTAGCAGCGGGCCTCACACGCGGTGTAGGGGTGCTCTTCCAGTAGGGAGCACTACGCGCGGCGGCCGAACTCGCGTTCGAGCTGCATCTGGGACAGGTGGAGCATCGTGGGCCTGCCATGGGCGCAGGAGCGGGGGTAGCGACACAGTTCAAGCTGGCCCAGCAGCGCGCGCATCTCGTCCAGCGACAGCAGTTGACCCGCCCTGATGGCGCTGTGGCAGGCGAGGGTGATTGCCATCTCTTCGCGCCAGCGGTCGGGCGCGGTACCCGCCATCACCTCATCGATGAGTTCCAGCAGGGCACGGCCCGTGTCGCGGTTAGATGACGCATAGACCGCGGGCACCGCCCTCACGAGCAGCGCCGAGTCCCCAAATGCCTCTATCTCAAACCCCAGTTCTGAGAGCAAGGGCAGCACAGGCTCGACCATCGACCTCTGGTGCGCCGTTAGCTCCAGCGGCACCGGCGTGAGCAGCGGCTGCACCATGAGCGAGCCACCCGACATCGCGTCACCTAGTTGCTCGTATAGCACCCGCTCGTGCGCCGCGTGCTGGTCCACGAGAAAGAGACCATCCGGCCCTTCCGCAATGATATACGTCGCGCCGACCTGCCCCACCACCCGCAGCGGCGGCAAGGTGCGCTGCTTCGGCGCCGGCAAAGGCTCGATGTCCTCATCTTCCGGTTGCGAGTGAGCGGGTGCCGTTGTCTCTGCCCACATGCCCGCCTGTGCAGCCTCGCCAGCCGAACCAAAGCCCGCGAGATATGGAGCAGCAATCGAAAACTCCGCTTCGATGCCAGGCGCGCCGTTCCCAAAGCTCCAGCCTTCACTGCCGCGGGAGCCGAACGCGGGTGCCGGTACGTGGGCCTGCAAAGCCGAGCGCACCGCTTTCTGCACGGCGCTGAAAACGGCCCGCTCGTCGCGGAACTTTACCTCGGCTTTGGCGGGGTGCACGTTCACGTCCAGCAAGCCCGGCGCTATGGTGAGGTGGACGATGCAGATCGGGTGCCGCCCCACCATGAGCAGCGAGTGGTAGGCTTCGGCGACCGCGTACTGCAACATCCGGCTCTGTATCGCCCGCCTGTTGACGAAAAAGAGCATCGCCTGCCGGTTCGAGCGAGAGTGAGCGGGCGGCGATACGTAGCCATACACGCCCAGGTCAACCAGGCTGTCCCACTCACCAGCGGCATCTTCCGGCTCAATGCCCACCGGAAGAAATACACGCGCCACTTCCGTACCGTACACGCACGAGGCGGCCGTTCGCAAGTCGCCATCACCGGGCGACTGAAACGTCTGCCGCCCCTCGCTCGCCAGCGTGAAGCGAACGCGTGGGTGAGCTAGAGCGTATTGTTGCACCAGGGCGGCGATATGAGCCGCCTCAGCCTGTGGGCTTTTGAGGAACTTGAGGCGTGCCGGCAAGTTGAAGAAGAGGTCCCTCACGGTCACCACGGTGCCTAGCGGCGCACCCTTCGGCCCATGTGAGACAACGTGCCCGCCCTCCACCGTCATCTCGAAGCCGACTGCCGCATCAAGCGGCCTGCTCAAGAAGCTCATGCGGCTCACGGCGGCCACCGAAAAGAGCGCCTCGCCACGGAAGCCGAGCGTTTTCACGGCCCAGAGGTCATCTGCCGTCTTGATCTTGCTGGTAGCGTGGCGCAGGAAGGCACGCGGGACATCTTCAGGGCGCACGCCGCAACCATCATCGCTGACGCGGATTAGCTCGCGGCCGCCGCCACGTATCTCCACGCGGACGTGGTGCGCCCCCGCGTCGATGGCGTTGTCTACCAACTCGCGTACTACGGAGGCAGGCCGCTCCACTACCTCCCCTGCCGCGATCTTGGAGGCTACTTCCTCCGGCAGAACGTGAATGACGGCGGGATTATTCAGGTCGGTGGAGAGCCTGGACATGGGCGGACTTCTTTCTCAGTACATACACGGCTAGGACACAAATAGGGGCACAAGCGAGAACTTGTGCACGTCCACCAGCCCTTTGTCGGTCAACTTAAGCGCCGGTATGACGGGCAGGGCCAGGAACGCCATAGCCATGTAGGGATTGGAGAGAGGGCAGCCTAGCTCACGCGCCTTATGGAGCAGCACCAGTAAGGCGTCGCGCACGGGGCCGAGAGGTTGGTCCGACATCAGTCCAGCCACGGGCAGCGCCAGCCGCGCCAGCACCCCACCGTCCCGCGCCGCGCTCAACCCGCCTCCCATCTCTATCACCGCTTGGGCCGCCAGCAACATGTCCCGGTCGTTTGTACCGACCACGACCACGTTGTGCGAGTCGTGCGCCACGCTCGAAGCCAGCGCCCCGGCCTTCATGTGGAAGCCCCGCACGAAGCCCAGGCCCACGTTCCCCGTGCCTGCGTGCCGCTCGACAACAGCCAGCTTGAGTATATCACGCTCCGGGTCCGGTACCGCCCAGCCGTCGTCTGCGTTCACTTCTTGGATGCATTCCTGGGTCACAATCTGGTCCGGCAGCGCGACTATCACCCTCGCCTGCCGCCCAGCCGCAGGGATGCGGAAGGAGGTTTCGCTCAGTTGGGGCGGCAGTATGCTCTTCACGGGTGGCGCAACCTTGTTCACCAGCGGCTGCAGCATGCGCCCGGCTTCCGCTACCAGTCTGCCCCCGGCGAAGGTACGCGATACGTGTATGTTGCGGAGGTCAGTGAAGGTCACCAAGTCGGCCACGTAACCGGCCGCGACCGCTCCCATGTCGTTCAAGCCGTAATGCCGGGCCGTGTTGATGGTCGCCATCTGAATTGCGACTATGGGGTCCAGTCCCTGCTTTATTGCCTGGCGAATGTTGTGGTCTATGTGGCCCTGCGTCTCTAGGTCGTCCGGTTGCTTGTCGTCGGTAGCCCACGAGCAGAACCGGGAATTGGCGGTGGTTACAAGTGGCAGCAGCGCGTCCAGGTTGCGTGCCGTGGAGCCTTCCCTGATGAGGACTTGCATACCTACCCGCATCTTGTGCAAGGCTTCTTCAGCCGACACTGACTCGTGGTCGGAAGTCACCCCGGCTGCGGCGTAGGCTTGCAGTAGAGTACCACCGACCAGCGGTGCGTGGCCGTCCACCCGCTTTCGCTCCCCGTGCCCCAGCAGGACCTTGCCGACCATATCGTCGCTGCCGTAAGCCACGCCTGGATAGTTCATCATCTCCGCGATGCCAAGCACCCTTGGCTCGTTTTTCAATGCAGACAAGTCTTCCACTCCCAGCCGCGCCCCTGAAGTTTCCATGTCCGTGGCCGGGACGCATGAGGAGAGCATTACAAAGACGTGGAGTGGTAGACCCTCGCTGGCCTGGAGCATAAAACGCACGCCCTCGATACCGTACACGTTGGCAATCTCGTGCGGGTCCGTGACTACAGCGGTCGTGCCGTGGGGCAGCACGGCGTTTGCGTACTCGGCAGGGAGGAGCATGCTGCTCTCGATGTGGACGTGGGCATCCATGAAGCCCGGCGCTATGTATTCGCCTGCTAGCTCCAACGTCTGCTTTCCGGTGTAAGTGCCCGGCGTGGGCGAGACGCCAGCAATCCGGTCCCCAACTATGGCTACTTCCGCCGGGTATATCTCCCCTGTGAAGACGTTCACCAGTTGCCCGCCCGTGAGCACCAGGTCGGCAGGCGCGTCTCCACGGGCTACCGCCAGCAACGCCTTGAGCGACTCTGCCTCTTGCATGAACGGCTTCATTGCACTCTACTCCCCACCTGTTCCGACCGACCTTTCCGGATCACCTTACCACAATCAAAACGGCCACGTTCAGGTAGTTGAACACCTGCTTGAGGTTAATTTCCGTCCTATCATACAACCTGTGGCGGCGCTCTTCAGAGTAAGCCACAAAGACCCCTGTTCAGGAGCCTTTACAGCACCAAGCCCATATACCTAATTCAGCCTGAGTGCCGACCGCAGGGCCTCCGCGTCCTTTTGCGGACCAACGAAGGCCAGGTTAAGTCGCTCTTCCCTGAAAAGCCGCTCGGACAGGCGCGCCACGTCGTCAGGGGTGACGCCCTCGATCTTATCAAGCACGTCGTCCACGGTCTCGATGCGGCCCAGCATTAGCTCCTGCCAGCCGCCCCAGTGGGCCACGTATCCGCTACGCTCCAGGCTCAGGAGCGTGTGCCCCTTGATGTATTCCTTCACCTTGCGCAGTTCGGTTTCCGACACGGCCGTTTCGCGCATCCTCTTTAGCTCATCCAGCACCCCCTGCACCGCGGGCAGCAGCCGGTCGGTGTCCACCGCCGCGTGCACGCCAAACGCGCCAGTGTCCCTGTAGCTGCGCACGAAGCTAGATACAGCGTATGCCAACCCACGATTCTCGCGTATCTCTACAAACAGACGGGAGGACATGCCTCCGCCGAGCAACGCATCCAAAACGTCCTGCGTGTAGCGGTCGGGGTCTGTGTAGGGCAGCGCGGGCACGCCAAGTATGAAATTGGTCTGTTCCGTGCGCTTCTTGAAGGGCAATACCTTCGGGCCGGAGCCGTTCAGATGGGGCGCGTCCGGGTCTGGCAGGAGGTGTCCGTTGGTAGCCGGAGCAAGGTCGCCCCAACGGCGCCCCACCTCCTCGACTACTTGCTCGTGCTCGACATTTCCCGCTACGCTGACCACTATGCGGTCCGGCCTGTAACCTACTTCCAGATGGCCCGCCAGGTCATTGCGCTTGATGCGGCGCACCGTGGCCTTGGTGCCCGCGATGTCGCGCCCCAGTGGGTGCTGGCCCCACATCAGCTCATCGAACACAAAGTCCACGATGTCGCCTGGCGAGTCGAATATGGAGTTGATTTCTTCGATAATAACGGAGCGCTCTCGGGCTATCTCGTCGTCGCGCAACAAGGGACGGCGGAGCATGTCGGTAATCACGTCAACCGCGTTCGAGAAATAGGGGCTGGGCACGAGGGCGCGGTAGCTAGTCTGCTCGTGGTCCGTGGACGCATCCAGGGAGCCGCCCACCCCTTCAATGGCTTCCGAGATGAGCACCGGACGCGGCCTGTTCTCGGTGCCCTTGAAGACCATGTGCTCCAGAAAGTGGCTGATGCCGCTCTTCTCTTCAAGCTCGTTGCGAGCGCCTACGCGCACGAAGAACTGCACCGCCGCAGACCGCGTGTGGGGCATCTGGAACGTGACGATGCGAAGGCCGTTGGGAAGGATGGTTTGCTGGTACAAGGTACTCTCTACTCTAGTTCTTAAGAAAGTTGTTGCAGGTTACTCAGCCTATGGCTGGTGGAATGAAGACCGAGGCACAGCGGATAAGCTGCGATCTATCAGCTCAACAAGCAGTTCCAGGGCGGCGCGTACTGAGGCGGCCCGGTTCTCCGCCCGCTCGCCAGTCCACACGAACCGCTCTACTTGCGCGCTGCCGAGGCCCGATATGCCTATGAAAGTCGTGCCCACAGGTTTTGCCTCGGTACCTCCGGTCGGACCGGCGATGCCGGTGATGGAGATAGCAATGTCGGAGCCGGTAGCACGTCGCGCCCCGTCCGCCATTTCGAGCGCCACAGGCCCGCTTACCGCTCCGTGGGCTACGATGGTCCGCTCATCCACGTCCAGCAGCGCGATCTTGGCGCTGTCAGCATACGCGATGATGCCGCCCAAGAAGTAAGCGGAAGAGCCTGAAAGCTCGGTCAGCATCCCGCCTAGCAGGCCGCCCGTGCAGGACTCTGCGACCGACACGGTGAGACCGGTGCGCAGCAACAGGTGGTGGGCGCGGTCGAGAACGTCTTTTACTGTGTCACGGCTTGGGTTGTCAGGCATATCCATCGAGCGCGATTCAGGGTAATTGGAGAAAAGTATACCACACCACGCCTGTTTGCTCACAGGCACGTGCAGTAGCTTCCCTGCCGGTGGGTGATGGTACTGCCAGGAGTGTACCGGTACCAGTGGCCGCTAGTCATGCCTGCCGCTTGCGCTCAGCGGTAGCGCGTGGTCGTAGACCAGGGTAGCCCAGGAGGCCGCTTCAGTATTGGGGTCCAACGTGGCAGGCTCGGAGCAAGTCGTCTTATTACGTCCTGTCCTCTTAGAGAAGTATAGGGCGGCGTCAGCGGCTTCTATCCAGTCCTCCACGTTGTTCGCGTCAAGTGACAGCCCGGCTACCCCCAGGCTGACCGTTACGCCAATTTCCACTGCAACACCCTCGTTCGACTGATACCAGCACCTGAGCGATCCCAGCGCCTTCCGCAGTTGTTCGGCAACCCCGTAGGCATCCCCGGCGTTAGTCTCCGGCAGCACCACCGCGAACTCTTCGCCACCAAAGCGGGCCACTTTATCGGTCGTTCGCAGATGCGACTCCAGCACCTGGGCCACCTGCCTGAGTACTGAATCGCCCGCCTGGTGCCCGTACGTATCGTTGACCAGCTTGAAGTGGTCTATGTCCACCAAGACGAGGGATGCGGGACGATGGTAGCGACGGTAGCGGTCTTCCTCTTCATGGAGCAAGCGGTTCAACTCACGGCGGTTGTAAAGCCCCGTTAGCTCGTCACGCACGGATAGCTCCACGAGTGCGCGCTCCACCCGCTTGCGCTCGCTGATCTCTTTGAAGATGCTCACGGCGAACTGCACCTGCCCGTGCCTGTCGAATACGGGAGTGGCGTTGAGAATGTACCAACTCTCCCTTCCACTCATGCTTTGGACAAAGCAGTAGACTTCATCCGGCACCTGCTCCCCGCGTAGCGCACGCAGGATGGGCAATTGCTCGCGGGTACAGGTCTCACCCGATTCGGTCACGAACTCGAACTGTGCCAGGACATCTTCAAACGGGGTCTGCCGCAGGGCTTCCAGGGAGATAATGCCGAGGCTCTGCACCCCGGCGGAGTTCGCGAAGATCACGTTAGCCGAGGTGTCCTGCACCACGATGCCGTCCGCCACACCGTTCAAGATAACGTCCAGTTGGTCGCGGGAGCGGCGCAGGTCCTCGGAGATGCGGCGACGCTCCTCTACCTCGAGCTCCAGTTGCGCTGTACGCTGGCCGATACGCTCTTCCAGTTCCAGGTTGAGCGTTCGGATTTCACGCTCGGCCCGGCGGCTCTCCGTCACGTCCCTGAGGATGAAGACGGTACCCACCACGGACTGGCGGCCATCTCGCAGTAGAGACGTTGTTACTTCCAGTTCGCTCCCCTGCTGGTCTGGACGCCCCGCGCTTACCTCCACGGCCTTGCCAGTCTCAACTCCAATGAGAGCACTGAGTCGTGCGCCGAGAGCCCCCGTCTGTAGCGCGCTCAGGTGCTTACCGCTAGCTCTGTTGGTGGGCAACCCCAGCAACCGGCAGGCCGGCTCATTGGCAACCTGCACGTGACCCTCATTGTCGGTTACCAGCACCGCCTCGGTCATGGCCGCCAGTATCTTGTTAGCAGCGAGTGCCGGGGTTATGTCAACCAACCTGTACTTCCATATCGTCCAGGCGCAGATGCCCACAAAGCCCGCTATCCCCGCAAAGCCGACCGGGTATACAGCCAGTCCATAGCCGCCGAGGCTATCCACGATACCAACGGACCCTACGGACACCGCCACCCCCAGCGACTTCAGCCGGGTACGTGGCCTCGGCTGCGGGGTTGCGAGGTACGCGAGGAAGAGTTTGCGCAGGCCGAACAGCACCGATCCGAAAGTGAATGCTAGCAAGGGCACACTCAGCCACGAGTAGGCAACATAATAACCCCAGTCGTACCGGTGCACCCCTCCCACCACCGCGTTGGTCGCCACCGATAGGAAAGAGAACGAAGCGCCCACCAGCCAGAAAATCCGCAAGTGAGCGCTATCAGAAGCGCGCGTGCCAAGGACCGCCGATGCGAAGTTCAGGGTGGCGGGGCCGATCAGGGGCACCGCAAGTAGTATGACCGTACTCCACTTGAGGGCCACCTCAGGCCACCGGGACGCGTATAACAGGGTGGACCCCAGGAACCAGATGCCGACTGGCAGGGACAGGAGGAGGAAGTCCAGGCTTACCCTGGAATGGCGCTCTCGTAGAGCAACCACCAGGCCCAGCAGAAACACCGCGGCCGCAGTCATACCGGGCGCCAGCGAGTGCAGAGTGAACCAGTAATTGGCTGGGTCGAACAAGTGCAATGATGTCGGGTTCACTCTGTCTCCTAAGTGGCAGCGAAAAAGGGAGTTCCACTAACGTGTGGCGATGTGCTCATTCTATTAGGAAATAGAGGCAGTTTCTATGCCCCTTTTGGCGGGAGTGTGCCCGGTACTACTACTTGAAAGAGCGGCTCTTCACGTGTGAACGGACCCCTTATGCCCCTCCAGCAGCCGTAAGCATAGGAGAAATTGGCTACAAACCCCGCCAAAACTCAGGCCAGGGCTGGAGTAGTATGACCTCCCCGCAACTCCGCTAGCATTACCTGCAACAGCCAGAGGGCAAGCGGCGGTAGTGAAAGGTACCGAACCTTTACCTTCCACGTTCGGGCCAACTCGCCCTCTGGCACAGAACCTGCATTAACAGTGTTGTGCCTTGCACCGCCAGAACGCCCTGTCCGGTGCAACTGAGTGACCGCGACGACGGCCGCTTGTAGAGGTAAGATGACTTTGCGCCCGCAGACAGAGAAAAGACATCACAAGGGAAGAGCCAACGGCCTGCGACTGCTCACGGTCGGCGGGGCATGTTCGGTGCTGCTTTGCGTCTGCTTCTACGTCCTCATGCTGTCGAAGAGCCTGTGGGAAAGCCCCACGCTGGTGCCCGACAAGTGGAAGACCATCTTTCGCCCCATACGCGACCTCTTCCCACGAGAGTGGGTGTTCGCGCGCAAGGGCACTGAGCTTGCCCTTCTCAACAACCTGCTCTACCTGGTGCTAATAGTGGCACTGTTCGCCCTGTACTTCTACGTGGTCGCCAGGTTATGGAAGGGAGGCATACTGAGCGACAAACAGAGTGGTGGTGCCCTGCGCCGCGTCATGGGTTTCACGGCGCTCATGCTGGCAGTGCTGTTCGTGGTGCACGGGTCATTATCCACCGACCTGCACAGCTACATCTGGTACGGGCGCATCTTCGCGATCTACGGCGAGAATCCCCTGGTGAGCGTGCCCGCCCACTACGCCTGGTCCGACCGGGCCGAATGGATACAATGGCTCTACTGGAAGGAGACCCCTTCGGTATACGGCCCGGTATGGCTGTGGATTGCTGCCGGTGTGGCAAAGATCGCCCAGGCCATAGACGGCGACATCGTGACCCATCTCCTGGGTCACAAGCTGGTGGCAAGCGCCGCGCATCTGTGCAACATCGTCTTGGTCTGGAAAGTCGCGGGTCTGACGCTCCGCAAGTACGGCATGCCGTTCGCCAGCAAGGTCGGTACGGCAAAACTGGACCCCGGCACTCTCCCCTCCATGCAGGTAGCCGCCACTGTTACCTACGCCTGGAACCCGCTCGCGCTGATAGAGTTCGGGGCAAACGGGCACAATGACGTGCTGATGCTCACGTTCGTGCTTGCCGGGTTGTGGCTCCACTTGAAGGGCAAGTGGCCCCTGGCTGTCGCCGCGCTGGCGACCGCCTCGATGGTCAAGCTGATTGTCGTCGTACTGCTGCCCGGCTATCTGTGGCTGCTCCTTTGGCAGAGTAGAACTGAAGGACCTGCGTCGGAGCGCGAACCCTGGCGAAGCAGCATTGCACGCGTGGTGCAGGCCGTCTTCATTTTCGGCGGCCTTCTCGTGCTCGCATACATCCCGTTCTGGGCAGGTCCCGAAGTCTTGAAACCTATGATTGGGGGCCCGCCCGCAACGCGCATGGTAAATTCGCTCTCAGACGTGTTGAAGAACCAGGGAGCCGAGTTCTTGAGCGTCTTCGCGCACAAGCAGCACTGGTCCCCGTTCATGTTCTGGGAGCCTGCGGCCATAGCGAACCGGGTGGACTGGCCTTTGCGGTGGGGTCCGCTGATGATTTGCGCCGCCTGGGCTGTCCTGCGCACGTGGGGCGCTCGCACCTTCCCGGACATGGTGAGGGCCTGGGGTTGGGTTCTCTTGATCTACCTCGTGGTGGGGTCCGTATGGTACTGGCCCTGGTACGCCTCCTGGTTGCTGGTGCTTGTGGCGCTCCTTGGACCAGGCAGGCTCACGCGCGCTTCGCTCATCCTTACCTTCAGCAGCATGTTGCTTTATGCCATGTTCCCCGTCATGTCGGCACCTTACGAAGACCTGCCGAAATGGTCGGGACTGGTAATCATGGCCCCGCCGCTGCTCTATCTGCTTGGAGGCTGTGCGCTAGACAGACTACGCCAGCGCAAGGTCGCGCCCGCACCACAAGGCTCGCCTGCGCCGGGGCTTACTTCCACTCGGCTACCGACGGCCGTGCCCGTGCCGCTGCGCCCCGAGCCAATGCGGGCGGGCATGTCAGAGTCTGTACCCTCGCACTCGCAGTATGAATCTACTGATGTGGGACAGGACAGGCTCGAATTGTTCTAGCCGGCCTTAAAAAACGAGGGAGGAGGTTGAGTTGGTCAACCTCCTCCCGACTTTTGCGGTTACGGTACTGAACGGCTAGGCGTGGGCCAATGGCGACTCGGAGCGGCTCTCTAGAGTGAGCATGGGAGCAAGTATGCGTTGCGCCGCCATTACGTGGCTGCACGTGCCATAGCCTGAGTAGAAGCTGCACGAGCAGCTCCAGTGATTATTCGACAGCTTAATATGGTACGTATCGTGTTCGCCTCGGAAGTCGGCCTCCAGGTTCTGAATCTGTACCCGCTCTGGCTCGTGCTCGTACATCTTGGCCTTCTCTATCTTGCCGATCAAGCTCGAATTCATTGGGATCCTCCATATGTTATCAGTATCCGATCGCCTTCGCTACGGTAGCATCCACCCGCTACCATAACCCACAAAACACAAACACCGGCGCAAGACGCACTCGCAGCCGGTGTTTTTATCCGCACGCACAGGGCAGCAGCCTTGTCAGACCACTTGCCCCTGAAGCTAGAATTCTCATAGGTGCAGCCCTCCGTTCTCCGGAGATTTGCCTCATTATATCCCCGGTCCCGGCTAAAGTCAACCCGATTTCCACCACAATCAGGCTGATCTTTCGCGCGGAAAAAGTACCGTTTCGCGCCTACTACTTCTCCACACACGCACTGCTCGCGGCCCTGTTTGTGATATAATTTTCATATGGAGTTTGTTGCTAGAATACCGTCGCTCGCGGCAAGTGTGCTGCCGGGGCGGCGTTTTATCGTCATCCTCTGCGCAGTGCTATGCGCCACGCTGGCCGGCCCTTCATCTTCCACAGCGACTTCGCACGCCGCACCTGCAGTACAGGCTGAATCCCGCGTGCCCATGCTCTTTGGCAGCGCCCCCGACGCGCCCGACAGCCACCTGCAGGCAATCGTGGAGGAGACCGTAGGCGAGCTTGGAGGCGACTGGGGAGTGGCCGTCAAGAAGCTTGATACAGGGCAGTACGCGGCGTTCAACGGCGACGTGCAGCAGGTGTCTGCCTCCCTCTATAAGATGTGGGTGCTCAACGAGTTGTACCGGCAGGCCAAGGTCGGGCTTATCAACCTGGACGGCACAAGCACGGTGACCGGCTCGGACGCGGCCTATGACGCATCGCTCGGCATCTTGCGCCTCAACGTCGGCTCGACCATCACATTCCGGCAGGCAGCCTACCTGATGATCACGTTGAGCGACAACACTTCATCTGAGTTGTTGGTGCGCAATCTCGGCCCGGACAACATCAACCGCTTCATGCAACAGAATGGCCTAAAGGACTCACTTCTGAACTGGACCGGTACCGGCGACAACCTGACCACACCTATTGACGTGCTACGCGAGATGGAACTGGTCGCCACCTCGCGGATGGTGGACGCCGAATCGAGCCGCCAGATGGTTGAAACCATGCTCGACCAGAAGATCGTCGACCTCTTCCCGCCCGGCCTTCCCTCTGGAGGCAAACTGGCGCACAAGACCGGCTTGCTCGGCGGCCTCCTGCACGACGCAGGCATTGTGTACGGTCCGAGCGGCCCTTTCGTCCTCGTAGCGATGTCAAGCAATCTCACTAGTTACGCCACCGCTCGCGAAAACATGCCCCTGCTGCTGCGCCGCGTGTACGACTACTTCAACAACAGGCCCTACTCCCCCGCAAGGTTCTTCCCGGAAACCCGGCAGTCGGTTGGCCACGATTTCCTCAAGTTCTACAACATCTACGGCGGTGTGGAGACCTTTGGCTATCCCCTCGGCCCTGAGCAGATGGTCAACGGTAGGCTGGTGCAGCAATTCGAGCGCGCCCGAATGGAGTGGCACCCGGATATGGCAGGGGGTTCTGCCTCCGTTGCCGGTGTAGCACTCGGCCTGCTGGGGCAGGAGCAAGCGCGCAAGCTCAACCTGACGTGGCCCGCGAGCACCGACACCGGCACCGGGCGCTACTTCAAAGAGACCGGGCACGGCATACAGGGCGGCTTCCTCGACTTCTGGCTCAATCATGGCGGAGAGCGCATCTTCGGCCTGCCTATCTCCCCCGAAGCGCCCATGCTGAACCCTTCCGACGGCAAGACCTACACGATGCAGTACTTCCAGCGGGCACGCTTCGAGTATCACCCCGAACTCCCCGAGGGCCGACGCATCGTACTTGGTGCCCTCGGTAGCGAAGCTGCGACCAGACCCTGACTCAGCTGGTGCTAACGTATTGCGCCCGCGTTGTGTACTCGCCAGCTCCCCCCTTCCCGTCTTCCAAAAATGTGTAGATTTTCGTCTCTAGGCCTCAGTGTGGGAGCAACCGGACGAACCCCTTACACGTTAACTATATAGTGCCGCGTATAGCGGAGAGTAACCTGCACTCTGAGTGGGCGCACACTGGCGGGTAGTTGGTCGCACAGAAGGGATTTACGCTTTGGTAAAGTCAGCACAGCATAGACCGGGCACAACGAAGGGCATCAGGTACGCGGCCTCCGCTATGCTGGCGGTCGTGGCGGTCGCACTGCTGTTCTGGGGTCCGAATACCCAGGCGGCAGCGCAGAAGCCGCCACCAGCCCCGGCCGCTCCCCAAGCCCTCAATATGAACTACGGGTTCTTTATGGCGGTTACTGGAAACAACACAGCCGTAAAGAACATGGGTTTCCAGTGGGTGCAGTACGGCGTGTACTGGAGCGAGGCCGAGCCGACCGAAGGTAACTACTTTTGGGGCCACGTGGACAACATCGTGAATAGCTCGCGCGATGCGGGACTGAACGTCCTCATCCGGATCAGCCGCACTCCAACGTGGGCGAGGGACCCCGACTGCTCCGGGGTGGATACCTGTCCGCCGGATGACGCAACGGATTTGGGGCGCTTTAGCGCCGCGCTCGCCGCACGGGTGAGAAGCCTCACGCCGTACGGTGTAGCCTACGAAATCTGGAACGAGCCTAACACCAGCGATGAGTGGGGCGGCAATACCATGTGCCCCGAACCCGCCAGGTATACCGACCTGCTGAAGGCAGCCTACCCCGCGATCAAGAGCGCCGATTCGTCCGCTCAGGTGCTGGGCGGTGCGGTTACGACGGTGGGGCAGCGTGCCAGGCCGCAAGTCTGTGCGATGGACGACCTTACCTTCCTGGAAGAGATGTACAACGCCGGTGCAAGGCCCTACTTCGATATCCTTGCCGTGCACCCTTACGGCTTTGCCGAACCGCCGGAAGCGCCGCCCACGGGTGGGGCGAATCGCCTCGTGTTCCGGCGTGCCGAGCGGCACCGCGACATCATGGTGCAGTATGGTGACGCCGCCAAGAAGGTGTGGGCGACCGAGATGGGCTGGGCGGTAGACCCCCATTCGGAAGGCAAGTGCACCAGCCAGACCTTCCCCTGGTACTTCGTCCACACCCCCGAACAGCAGGCCGATTACATGGTGCGGGCGTTCCAGTGGTCACGCTCGTACTGGCCTTGGATGACCGGAATGTTCATCTTCAACTTCGACTTCAACGATGCCTCCTGGTACACCGAATGCCAGGACTTCAGGTTCCTGTCCGTGAAGGGGCGGGCCGCACAGAGCGCCCTTGCCGCCTTCGTGCAGAACCCCCCGCCTACTTACACCCCTGTGGTCGGCACGCCTACCCCGTTGCCCGACCTGCCGCCTCAGATCGTAGCCGTACGGTACAGCGCAACCGCGTTTGCACGCTTTGGTGGTACGCTCACGGTTGAGGTGGATGCTACCGACGCCGATAGCAGCCCCATTGATACGGTGCAGGCGAACGTCACCTTCCCCGGCGGCGCTTACCAGGTATTCGACTTCCAGCTTGTGTCGGGTAATGCGCAGCAGGGCACGTGGCGGGCGACCATACCTATCGAGGCCAACGGCACAGCTTCCGTGCAGCAATACACCATCGCACCCTACGCGATTGAAACGTACCCCGGCAGGCGCACGGCTGTTGCACCAGTGCAGACAATCACCGTGCACGAAACGCGCTTCATTGACGTGCCCACGAGCTTCTGGGCGTATGAATTCATCGAAGGTTTGGCCGAACGCGGTGCTATCAGTGGTTACGGCGACGGCTCCTTCCGCCCAGGCAACTCCACCACGCGGGCGCAACTCACCAAGATCACTATGCTCGGCTTCGGCTACCCCCTGGTGAACGACAATCAGGAGACCTTCGCGGACGTGCCCGCGGGCAGCCCCTTCCACGCCTACGTGGAAACGGCGGCACGCAGGAGCATCATCGGCGGCTATCCCTGCGGTAGGCCTTCGGAGCCTTGCGATGCGCAGAACCGACCCTACTTCCGCCCCAATAACAGCATTACGCGCGGCCAGATAACCAAGATTGTGGTGCTGTCAGCAGGGTGGCCGGAACTGACCGACAGGCCGCAAACGTTCAACGACGTGGCCCCAGGCTCTCCATTCTTCGGGTTCGTGGAGTCGGCGGCTGCCCACCAGATTATCGGCGGCTACCCATGTGGAAGCACAAATGAGCCTTGCGACTCGGCCCGACGACCCTACTTCCGCCCGAACGACACTACCACACGCGCCCAGATAGCCAAGATGGTCTATCTGGCGCTCCAACAGAGTGCAACTGCTACTCCCACCGCAACCGGCACATCGGTACCCACATCCATCCAGGCCACTCCGGCCACAAAGAGCCAACCTCGACCCTAGCGCACAAGAGGCCCGCGGTGGAGGGTGCATTATAGCGGGTAGTGAAGACGGTGCAACTACCTGCTATAATGTGCGCGGAGGTCGTTATGCAGCGCCCCGAGCTTGCCCTTGTGCCGGACCCGGAGTCGGAAGCGGCAGCACGCCACAACCTACGCGCACAACCTACCCGCCTCGTCGGACGAAATGGGGAACTCGCACAAGCCTGTGAGCTTTTGAGCAGCCCCGACGTACGCTTGCTCACCCTGACAGGCCCAGGTGGCGTGGGCAAGACCCGGCTGGGCTCGGAAATCGCCGCCCGGTCGCTAGAACAGTTCCGCGATGGCGTCTGTATGGTGGAGCTTGCCGCCCTCACAAGCCGCCCTATGGTAGTCGCGGGTATAGCTGGCGCGCTGGACCTGCGCGAGACCGCCGACGCGCCACTCTTCACAACCCTCTGCGAGTACCTTTACGATAAGCAACTCCTCCTCTTTCTCGACAACTTCGAGCAGGTTCTGCCCGCCGCGACCCTGGTAGCAGATCTGCTCGCCGCCTGCCCTTCGCTCAAGGTCCTGGTGACCAGTCGCCAGGTCCTGAAGCTGCGAGGGGAGCACGAAATGGCCCTCGCCCCGCTGGCGCTGCCCTCCCTCCCTGACCAGGCTAAACTGGACCTGGAGGCCCTGGCGCGTAATGAGGCTATCGCGCTCTTTGTGCAGCGGGCGCTGGCTGTGCGTCCTAACTTCGTCCTTGATGACAGCAACGCACGCGCTGTGGCCGAGATCTGCGTGCGGCTCGACGGTCTTCCCCTCGCCATCGAGCTTGCGACTGCCCGGCTAAAGATACTCTCGCCCCAGGCGCTGCTGGCACGCCTGAGACAGGCACTCAAGATTCTCACGGGAGGCGCAAACGATCTGCCGGTGCGCCAGCAAACGCTCCACGATACAATCGATTGGAGCTACCGCTTGCTGGACCCGGACGAGCAGTGTTTCTTCCGCATGCTGGCCGTCTTCGCGGGCGGCTGTACCCTGGAGGCCGTAGAAGCTGTGGCCGGCAGCGCCGGCTCGGACGACGGGCTGCTGGCCCTGGAGCGGGTGTCTTCACTGGTCGACAAGAGCCTGATTCGCCGCGTGGACCAGTATGATGAGCCGCGCCTGCTGATGCTGGAGACAATCAGAGAGTACGCGATGGAGCGCCTTGTAGAAGAGCGCGAGGCCGAAGCCGCTCACGAACGGCACGCTCGCCACTTCGCTGCGTTCGCGGAAGCCGCAGAAAAGGAGTTGCGCGGGCCCTCACAGGCTGAGTGGCTGAACAAGCTGCAATCAGACCGCGATAACTTGCGCGCGGCCCTGGCATGGAGCACGGGGGCCGACGGCCAGAAGAGTTATGAGCGGGCAGAGTATGGCCTGCGAATAGCGGGCGCGCTGGCTCAGTTCTGGCAGATATATGGCCCGCTTAGCGAGGGGCGGGAGTGGCTGGAGACCGTGCTGAAGGTGCCGGAGGGGGAGCGGATGACCGCCGCACGCGCCAAAGGCTTCTTTTCGGCGGGGTGGCTCGCTCTTTTCCAGGGTGACTACGAGGTTGCCGCCAGCCATTGCAGCGAGAGTCTCACTATCAACCGCCAGCTTGGTGACGACTGGAACGCCACCTGGGCGCTGAACGGCCTCGGTAGGGCTATGGAGGCTACGGGAGACCTGAAGCGCGCCACAGCCCTGTACGAAGAGAGCCTGGCTATTCGGCGCACGATGGGCAACCAGTGGGGCGTGGGCGGCTCGCTGAACAACCTGGGGCGTGTCGCCATGCGCCAGCAGGACTACGAGCGTGCGGGACAACTCTTCGAGGAAGGCGTGGCCGTCTTCAGGGAGACCGGCGACAAGGGTAGTATGGCGGCTGTGCTGAACAACCTGGCCCTGGTCTGCATCCGCAAGGGGGACCTGACGCGCGCAAGAACTTTGCTGGACGAGTGCCTGGGGGTGGAGCTGGAAGTGGACTACAAGTGGGGCATACCGTACTGCCTCATGGCGCTCGCTGAGGTGGCGTCGACACAGCGGCAGCCACAGCGTGCCGCCAGGCTGCTTGCGGCCGCTCACGCGGGAGTGGAGTTGTCGGGGGCGCGTCTATCGCCCGGCGACCAGGAGGACTACGACCGCACGCGAGCAGCGGTAGTAGAGCAACTTGGAGAAAGCGCCTTCAACCTCGCCTGGAACGAGGGCCTGGCGCTCTCCCCACGAGAGGCCGCGGATCACCTGGAGCCGGTGCAGACTGCTGCGGGCAAGTCGCGGTACCCTGACGGCCTCACAGGCAGAGAAGTGGAAGTGTTGAAGCTGATAGCCGAGGGACTGAGCGACCTGGAGGTGGCTTCGCGCCTGCACCTCAGCAGGCATACTGTCAACGCTCACCTGCACTCCATCTACGGCAAGCTGAACGTCAACTCCCGCAGCGCCGCCACCCGCTACGCGGTCGAGCAGGGGCTAGTCTGATAGTAGTCACAGATCAATGGCAAAGCTTTGCTTCACGGGACATGCGTGTAAAGTTCCGCCTGGTTTGACGCGCTGGAGTCGCATAGGCTATCATTCACGGGTGGGCCGCGATTGAGCCTGCACTCCCTTCGTAGAGAGTACCTCACCTGATATGCACACTACAGCACAGCCCTCCGGCTCGGAAAAGGCGCAACGGCCCAGCGCGGCCTCGATACCTTTATTAATACTGAAGACCATGCGCCCGAAGCAGTGGACCAAGAATGTGCTGCTATTCGCGGGCCTCCTTTTCGCGCTTAAGTTCACCGACGTAGATGCCATCCTCAAGGCGCTGGCGGCGTTCGGGCTTTTCTGCCTCTTCTCGTCGTGCGTCTACCTCATCAACGACATCCGCGACCGCGACAAGGACAGCCTGAACCCGCGCACGGCAAAGCGGCCCATCGCCTCCGGCGCCCTGGCCTGGCAAATCGCCGCAGGGGCTGTGGCGGTCATTTTGCCCATCACGTTCGTGCTTTCGTTTCTGCTGAACCCCTGGTTCGCCCTGGTGGGTGCCGTCTACATGGCAAAGGACTTCGGCTACTCTTTCGGGCTGAAGCACGTGGTCATACTTGACGTGTTCCTCCTGGCTTCGGGCTTCACCCTGAGAGCCATAGCCGGGGCGCTTGCTATAGACGTGCCCATCTCCGAGTGGCTGTACGTGGTGACCACGCTGGGTGCCCTGTTCCTGGCGCTCAACAAGCGCAAGCATGAGATTCTGCTGCTCGGAGAAGGGGCTAGCGGACACCGCAAAGTGCTCGACGAGTATTCCCCGGCGCTCATCGAGGAGATGCTGGCTGTGATTACCGCCAGCACCGTCATGTCCTACAGTCTATACACGTTCACCGCCACCAACCTGCCCAGGCCGTTGCAAGAGAACAAGCTGATGATGCTGACGATCCCCTTCGTACTCTACGGCATCTTTCGCTATCTCTACCTCGTCTACCAGAAGAACGAGGGCAGCAGTCCCGAAGAGGTGCTCCTGCGCGACCGGCCGCTGTTGATTTGCAGCGTGCTCTGGGCCGTCACCAGCGCCACACTGCTGTACATTTTCTCGCCCATCAGTGGTATCAACTGGGGCCCATAACAGAATCGAGCAACAACATGGAACACGGGGGACGGTGTGCATTGTACCACCGTCCCCTGCCGCTTTAATGGTATAATTGTAGGCACGGTTGGGCAGACATTGAGGCTGGACCGCTGTGGTTTTTGCGACTTTCCATGAGTATTTAGCTTAGATTTTGAGGTGAAAGAATGAGTATCCAACTGAGCGTTGAACCTGTTGCCCGTCTGATAGACGAGTTGAACAAGCTGCCCGGCATCGGCCCGAAGAGCGCCGCCCGACTGGCCTTTTACCTGCTCAAAAGCCCCAAGGAGCAGACTCAGGCTCTAGCCGAAGCCATTACGGAGATGAAGGAGCGCATCGTCTTCTGCTCCGTCTGCTTCAACATCACCGAACAAGACCCCTGCGGCATCTGCGAAGACAATGGGCGCGACCGCACCAAGATTTGCGTGGTGGAAGAGCCGCTGGACGTAATCGCGATCGAGCGCACGAACGACTTCAAGGGCCTGTACCACGTGCTGCACGGCGCGCTAAACTATATGGATGGTGTTACGCCTCAGCAGCTTAAGATTGACGAGCTATTGAAGCGCACCGAGCGTAAGGAGGTCGAGGAGGTCATCCTCGCCACCAACGCCACGACAGAAGGCGACGCCACCGCCATGTACATCAACCAGAAGCTCGCCAAGCAGGGCGTTCGCACCACCCGCATCGCGCGGGGCCTGCCGATGGGCGGCGACCTGGAGTACGCGGACGAGGTGACTTTGAGCCGGGCGCTTGAGGGTCGCAGGGAGATGTAAATTACCAGAGTTATTGCGCTGTTTACCAAAGTTATTGAGCCAATATTACCAAAGTTATTGAGCGGGGCCTACCCACAGGCCCCCTACTCACTCCCCGTCTCTCCCACAGCACCCCAGCCGCAACACTACAGCCCACGCGACCAAGCACAGCCACATCGAGCTCAACGGTCCACACAGGCCCGCACACGCGCCTACAGGAGCTCAGAGCATACGGGCCGACGGTAGCAGTGATAATGCAGAGACGTAGGGGTAAGAACAAACCATATCAGCGGAGAGGCGGTGCGTAAGCATCCGCCTTTTTCAATACACCGGGACGGTACGACTATGAACGATAGCAAAGTAAAGAACCCGGTGTGCACTCGGGTTAGCCATCTTTGAGCAACAGCAAACGGAGAAAATAATGACGTACATTCTCGGCCTGCAAATGCGGGGGTTCAACGCGATCATAGCAGATCAGCGCGCAACCTCCGGCAATGACGGTAGCAATGATAGCGTGAAAACCGGAGTCTTGTTCCCCGGCTGCATCTATGGCCGTATTGGCAGCGAGCGCCAGAGCGCACGCTTTATTCGCGCAGTCACTCTCGGCATCCAGGCCGGAAAATGCACTCGGATAAGCGACGCTTGGGCATACCTCGAGTCCTACGCCGACAGCTTTGCCTACGCCGATGGTGAAAACGATGCTTTCATCTTGCTCCTATCGAGCCGCGTATCGGGCACACCACGGTTCTATGAGTTGAGATCGGGCGAAGGGATCAGGCCCTGGCCAGAGGAGGGCGTAGGAATTAGGACCTACGGTAGCGGCGCGGCTATCCTCGATGACTACGTCGCGGGCAAAGCGGCAGACGGCCTCCCGCATCCGATGGGCATGAGCTTCATTGAGCGGGCGGAGGTGGCGCAGAAGGATATGCTTGCGGCAGGCTTTACGTCGGACACGGTGACCTACACAACTCCATACATGCTGTGCCTCTGGCTGACAGAGCTTACCATCAACTACGAACGCACTCGACTAGAAGCATGTGGCGTGGGAGGTATGTTCTACCACATACTCCAGACCTCCCAGGCCGAGGGAACTCCTTATGCTGCGCTTTATGTATTCACGAGGCCAGAGATAGTCGCTAACAGACGCACGCTATACTTTGCATGGTTTCGCACTGCTCAAGCGGGTAACGGTCTTTACGTGGAGCGCTTCGTAGCCGCAGGCTTCGACAGTGATACACCAACTGATGTGATAGATAAACGTATCGTGATAGACGTAGTCTCCCGGCCAGACCTTATAGGCGACTATGATCAGGACGCGCTCTACAAGGAAATGGAAGCCGAGCTCAACGCTCAGCATTACGCCTACTTTGTGGGCATAGGGCAATATGAGCCGGACCACCGAGCGCAGGCAACGTTCTTACTACCAGGTAGTGCGAGTCGGGCTGATATCCTGGATGAGCGTGGGGGATTTACTCCATATGTCATGGATGCTATTAAAGCAGGCTATCCTGGCGTGGACTTCAGCAACATGGTCTGACTGCGGATGGCTGTAAGTGCTCGAGTCATAGGTGCTGGTTCCTGATATAATAACGCGTGGCCAGCTATGTGCTCGCAGGTAAACAAATGTAGGCAAGGGGTGGTCGGTGCATTCATGCGTGGCACCGGCCCTCCCTTGCTCGGTATCACGGGCTGCAAGTTTTTAGCACTGCACGGTCGGGAGAGGTAGGTGAATGCGCAACGATGAATATGGACAATACCGCAATCGCCGACATGAGAGCCTCAAGCTTGGACCCACTCACTAAGGTAGCGAAGCGCGGGCGGGCAAAGTGTCAGCTTGCCGCAGTAGCCGCACGTTTAGTGGTTACGCTCGAACACGATAGCCTGCGTGCGCACCGGTATACCCCGCCGGCTGGTTTGCGGCTCAGGTGGGCGCGAAAGTTTGGCCAGGGTGACACGGGCAACGTCCTCATCACCTGCGAGAGGCGCTCCCAGAGCGGTCATTAACAGCTCTAACCCACTCTTGCTAACGGCCCCACCCATGCCGAGATCTATTACGTTCCCGTCCCCCACCGCCACTACCCCTACATAGTTTGGGCTAATCCCATAACATCCAAAGTGTACCACGGGCCCCGTGATCCTCGTTACCAAATCCCTAGCATAACCACCTGTGGATTAGCACTTGCTCCTGCTAGGGCCCGTGGTAAAATAGTACAGGTATACTTGTCCAGCATTGATCAGGTATAGCGTCAGTCGATGCTATGTCGCTGCAACCGTTTGACGACCCGAGTGTTGGACCGTAGTAAAGGCATATACCCACATACCCACATACCCATATACCCACATACCCACATACCCACAATGCAGTAAAGAGTGCCCACGTTATTCACGAGCACCGCGGTAAGCGCTCCCATGGATCGCGGGAGGCCCTATGGCATCGGGCTCAATCGAGCGAAACATAGTACGCATTCTTTTCATACTCTATGAGTTCGGCGTTAAACCCATCCAAACAGATATGTTTGGCGTGGACGAGTATACACGCCGCGTAGAGTCTGAGCTTAAAATGCAGAAGGCCGACTTCTGGCTGCGCTACCCTGACTACTTCGCATCGGCTCTACTTCGAGAATGTGAACCGGGCAAACGCCTAGAGGCCAAGGCTGCCGAGATCAAGGACATAATCAGAGAGATCTTCGGGAATGATGAGCCAGATGTTCGCTGGTCACCCATGCTCAGGTTCCAACACGGCGCTTATGAGCGGCTAGATGACGTGATGTGCTTCCTCAACAGCCGGAGGCTGGCGACGCGCAGACCCAGGGGTAGGGGCGGGGCTACTGAGTATTTGCTCTTGAGGGCCGGCGTGCAGGCAGTAGAGGAGCTGGTAAAACGTTGCGATGAGAGCCATTGGTACGCCGAGCGCTGCCGACTCATCAACAAGTACCTTGGCGACCTTGTGGGTGATGAACAGCGTGGCCTACAGTACGAGGAGGAGAGTTACCGTAACACTCTCTGGAATCAGGTCATACCCCGTATCGACGCCGATGTTAAAGCTCGCTTTGAGAAGCAGTTTGGAGAGCCTCTATGATCAGCACCCAGCCAAATCTCTATGATAAGACCGCGAGCACCGGCAGACAGGCTAACGCGCAGGGTGCAATAACCGTCGACGGCTTGGTAGCCGCAACCTACGCTAACCTGACCAGAAAGAAGCCGCGTGCAGGAATCACCCTGGACCTCGTTAAATCTGTGCTAGAGTCTGGCGATGTCGCCGTAGTGATGCGCGAGGATGAGTCCGTCCCTGCCCCACGTACCTTGAGAGTGCTGCGGGTTTACATCGAGGGCACTAAGGCTTTGCCGACCACGAGCGAGCCCGATACCTTTGTGTATGATCGCTCGCTACGTCCGGGGCTGAACGGGTGGTTGGGCGATAACGACAGCGGTAAATCCACGATCCTGAAAGCTATACGGTGGGCGCTTACGGGGTCGGACACCTTCTTGCATATGAAGGGCGATGTGCTGTCTTGGATCCGGAATGTGGCGGTGGAGTTCGACGTCGACGGCAGCAGGTACACGATCCAGTACTGGCCTCGGGACGCGGCCCCTAAAGTATCCGGTGCTATATACGCCGAGCCCCTTGATAGGGTGCTAGCGGGTGGTGAGGACCTGTCGATACGCCACCGGTTGCTAACCCTACCGAGATGAAATCCGCAGTAAGCGCCTTTTTTGAAGAAGCGGTAGGGTTTGCCCCTATAGAGTGGCTGCCCCCGGGGCAGGGAGCGTACACACGTGAAACTAAGCAGGTCGCCTGGAATGTGTACTCAGAGGCACTAATCATAGGGGCGGATAACCATGCCGACTACCTCTTTCCCGACCCAAAGTTGTCCTCTCACCACCAGCGGGCGCTATCAACTCTCCTCGCATTCCCTAATGCCGACGCCCTGGCCCGCCTTGAGATTGCCCACCGTCGGGAAGTCGATCACAACAACCTAGAAGAGCACCGTATTACCGAGAACGCACGCGACACGAAAGAACGTATCGCGGCTGTCGAGCGGCAGCTCCGCGATGTCGATGTACGGCTAGCTGCTATGGACACGGACGAATCCGTGTTCATCGATCCACAGTATCTTGCTCGCGTTCGGAGTCAGATAGCAACCGTCAGCGAACACGTTACGGAGCTTGCCAACGCGCAGTACGCGCTGTTAGACGAGGAGCGACGCGTAAAGGAAGAACTGAACAAAAGCAGGCGGACCGTACGGCAGTTGACCGAGTCGATCAAGTTCCGACTGTTCCTCACCGATTACGTCGTAGAGCGATGTCCACACTGCGAGCAGGCTATCCAGGACGTAAGTGCGGATGTGGAGCTTGCGAGCGGGCATTGCCACGTATGCCATACCAAACTGAGAGACGCAGGGCCCTTTGACGACACGCAACATCGACTCGAAGAGGCCAAAGCGGCGGAGAGTAAGAGCAGTGCGGAACTGAAGCGAGTCGGAGCGAACCTGAAGGATGTGCGTGCCAAGCTCGACACAGCCACACAGCAGCGAGAGTCGCTCGTCAGAGAGTTCGAGGACATTCCTCGGCAGGAGAGGGCCGGGTTTACCGGCGAAATGCGCGACTTACTGACGCGACGTGGCAGTCTCCAGGCGCAGTTAGAATACCTACGGGAGCGCACGAAGGAGAGTCAAAAGGCATACCTTGCTGAACTGCAAAACAGAAAGGATATATTAGGTTATGCGCTCAGTCACTTGCGCGCTGAGGTAACGCGCCACAAACGCCAGGTGCTAGACCTGCTTGAGGGGCTTACTTTGGATCTAGCGCGAGGCTTCGGCGTGCCCAATCTGGAGGCCGTAGCCCTCAGCGATGCGCTCGAGCTCTCGCTCATTCAGTCAGGGAAAAAGACTCAGTTTACGTCGATGGGCCAAAGCGAGCAGATACGCATCAAGATAGCGTTCCATCTTGCGCTGCTCACGCTGCGAGTTGAGCACGAAGTAGGTAAACATCCAGGCTTCCTCATCGTAGACGCCCCGGGCAGTGGAGAGTTAGACGAGGCAAGGCTCGGCGCTGTTATGCGCGGCTTCGAGAGCGTAAGAGACACGCTGGGCGAGAAGGTACAAATCCTGGTAGGCACTACCGAGCAGGAGCTGGCCGAGGTCTGCGCTGGCGAGTCGCTAGATCGCAGGGACCGTGGCGAGAAGTTTTTCTAAGGCGGTGCTCACACCGGGTAGCTTTGTTCGCGCTCAAATGACCACGGACTATGCACTGGAGTCGGACGGCAGGCGGCGGTTTGCAGGAAATATTACGACCACGACCCGAGTAGGAGTCTCAGAGTCCAGCACGGGCCGGTAATCTACATAGCAATAGTCGGAAGCGTTCTTCAGGGACTCTTCGAGTTTCTTAGTTGTGAGGTCAAGAACGAACATGAAGCTGACCCCTATTGTAGACGCCGCGTACTGCTGGGCTTGCACTAAGTAGGCAGCACGGATGGCGTCGCGGCTCACGTTGTGTTCTTCCTTTTTCACCTCTACCACAAAGCCGATCCCATCTGAGTACTGCATGTATAGATCTGGCCTGCCCGACGTTACACTTATAGGTTGCCTGTGGCTAATTACCAGATCTGTCGCGGCTTTCATAAAAACGTGAAACATAGTCTCAAGATCGGCCTCTACGGCTTCCTTTCCCTTGCCTTTGTTCTCCTTTGAGAAGAGGAAATCCACCATCTTTGCGGGCCACTCGCTACGATCAGCAGTGAGCATCGCCATAAAGAATCTTGCCACATACCGGAGAGCATCACTCAAACGTATCCAGCGCGGCTCCCCAGTTCCCCAATCTAAGTGCTTGAGCAACTCACCGACGAGCTTGTTATATATTGTCTGGGCGGGGCCATGCAGAACACGGTTCGCCTCGCGTTCAATTTCCAGGTCTTGCCACAGAACTTCGAGTATGCCTTCCTGTGGATCGCTGTTATCGGTGATAAGTTTGGCTATTCTATCAGCGGTACGTGGAGCTCCCCTCTTAGCCGCCGCCAGAAGCTCCTGAAAGGCGGCGGCTGAGTCTTTTGGGCTTGGCAAGTTCTCTACAGTGCGTCTGGCTACTTCGTAGAACTCCAGTTCAGTAGGCGGGTCGGGACGTGCACGAGCATCCTCAATTAGCTTGTCCAGTTTAGCCTTGATTTCTTGAATGCTCACGAACCTGCCATGCATTAGCGGCAGCATCACACGCTCTCTCGTGGCCGCCGCTGCCAGCGTATCGATACCTAGTTCAGTCGCCATTTCCAAGTCACGCAGGGAAGCGTACGTCTTAGCCAGGACCTGCAGATGAGGCTCTATGCTATGCCAGGTACTGGCCCCTACGAGTTGCTCGCCCCACTGAACTGCTAGCAGGGCGAGCTGTAGCAGATTGGACTCGGCCTGCAAGGCCGGCTCGTATACAAGGTCGCCGCCTGTATCGCTCAGGACGGTAAGTCTCTGCCATATGGCAGAACGCGCCGCCTGCACGCTCGTCGTTGCCTCGTGGATAGATCGGCCAGCGGTCAGGGCCAGGTAGCAGTTAGTAACGGCGGCGAATAACTCGGCATCCGTGCGGTTCTCCTCGGAGCGCGCTGCATTCTCAAATAGGTCGCGCGCTCCCGCGAGAGCATCAACGAAATCGGTAGACTCCTCCGCCCGAAATGCGTCATATAGGCGCACAAGCCCTAACGCGTACCGAGCCTCGGTGTCAACGGCGAAATTCGGCACGTCGACTCGCGCTTCGATCTCTTTCACAAGGTCGCTATGGGATGGGCGGCGATCAAAGCACCGGCTGAGTAACTTGAGGGCCTTCACCGGTAGGTATGCCGCATCATGCGGGTCAGCCGGGACAGCTGGGAAGTCGCCCATCAGTACGCCGATGGCCTTGTAGAGCGGGCCATTATCATTGCGCAACAAAGCGAGCATGACAAGGCCTTCCAGTGCAGCAGCTGCGCGGAAATGATCGCCATCCGGTTCCTTTTCCTCGGAATAGTAGTGCTCGAAAGTATCAGCATACACCTTACTGTCCGCGTTACTCCATATAGTAGCATGGTTGAGAATAATACGCTGGGCCCGCCGGAAGAGCAAACCATAGGGGTCCGTAGCCAGTATGTGCAAGAGCACGTCACGTGCACCCTGAGCATCTGTCGCCCTTGGTAGGTAAGCGTCTATGGCGTCTAACAGGATGTCGGGCTGCTCTGACCCATCATCCTGGTCCAGTACGAGCTTGGCACTCGACCAAACCACAGACTCGGGTAAGATATCGAATAGCGACGCTGGCGATCCTGCCGCATCTTGCAGAGCCTGCTTGAGCCTAAGAATGTCCTGGTCCGCCTGGTCCATCGACAGCCCCCTCTCACCGAGCATTCTCGGTTCTACCCTTAGCGATTACTTGCCGCGTGCGCTTCCGACTGGAAGAAGCTGAGTAGCTGCTCGAGTACGGATCCGAGCTTGTCCTGCTGTGTGGCGGGTAGCGATGCGATGGTAGGCATTATCTCGCGCATACGCGGAGATAAGTGAGCCTCATCGGCGAGGCGGGCGAGCGCAGCACTGGGTGGGTGCATACCGTAGAAGTACGCCTCTTCCTGGCCCGTAGCCCGGGCTATTGCTTGCAGGAGATCAGGGTCAATGGTGCGGCGACGGCCACGCTCGATTTGGTTCACCGTCACTCGCGTGACGTCTAGTCGCGCAGCCAGGTCCTCCTGGGTCAGATTTGCCGTCTGTCGTGCGACCCTGACCATGTTCCCTACCCTTACGGCCACATCGGGCCATCCATCAATATGCCTGATACGCCTTTTCATGATCAATGCCTCCACCCCATCCATTGGGGCAGTCGTCGCTCCTGCTCTCTGACCTATTATAAAATAAAACTTTATAAAAGGCAAACTACTGTAAAGTTTCATTTTATACGCATACCGAAACCATATGCGATGGTGTGCCGTACGAGCGTGGGCGGCAATCCGGCTCAGCGGGCGGTCTTATGCGTGGAATGTGGCGTCAGGCGGCGTGGCCTCGGCTCTTTCCCAGGTGTTCATGTCTGGCGAGCAATGGGGCTGAGGCATGCCGCGCAGGGGGAACTATTGCGCGCATGTAAAGCATATCCATACACCACGGGGTAAGAGTGCGTACGCCACTACTGAGACTCTGCTGCATATTCGTGCCTACAGCTGGACCGCAGATCATCACTAGGCGCTAGCGCGAAGGCATAAAGCGTGAGCGACTCCGTTCGAGGGGGTTTCCACAACACAACAGAAGAGCAACTGGTTAGGTTGCACGCGGGCGACCACGAGGCCCGTGGTCGCCACAGCTGTCTCTGCTGATAAAGTGCAATGCTTACGCGCCGCGTTGCACGAGGAGAGGCGGGTAAATCGATTTCATCGTTTGCCCGCCTCTCGCTAGGGGACCTTAAGTTAGGGAGTACCGGGGCTGGGGCGCGTCGCTCACCGCAGCGGGTAGCGGAAGGCAAGCTGTGTCCCGGATAGAGCCATAGTGAGGTCTAGATGGGTGGCAATCTGCGGGATCTCCCTGGCATCAAAGCGAATAAGGGCGGGTAGCTTTTCTCGTGGCGATAGGGTGCGTAGCCCAGTGAACGCGCCGTCGAACGTTCCCCCGCACGGGCCGCCTAACTTGTATGTCTTTCCAGTGGAGTCTCGCATCGTCGGGCTGTTTTGGTCAAGGTTGATGGTGTACGGTGTGATGTTGCTGCCGTTCTCGATGGCAAAAGCCCAGTTCATCGCCTGGCATATATCAAGACCGCTGTGGTAGTACGCATTGCCAGGAAACTCCGCGACGAGGGTAATGGTCACACCCTGTCTCAGGCTTACGCCTTCGCCCAAAGTAGGTGGCGGGGGAGGGGGCGGTGGTTCGCCCTCCCCGGGAAAACCTGGCGGGTTGCCGTACTGCTGCCTGGCCCAGTACGTGCCCAACTGCGATAACAGCACATCGTAAGGCGACTGGTTCTCAGGGTGCAGCTCGAATACGGCACGCTCGAAGTACTGAACACGGTACGTCTGCCCGTTGATGGTGCTTTTCTCATTGAACTCATCGGAGATCGGATAGCCCTGCTGGGCCAGCCCGCCGTGCTGCTGCCAGTACTGTAGAAACTTGCCGCACACAATCTTGCCTGTCTCTTTGAAGGTCTGACAGCCCACCTGCTGAGAGGGTCCCGCGAGCGCGGGGAGTAGGGACAGAGGCTGGAACATAGTGGTCAACACTATAGTCGCCAGCACTAGGGCCGTATATTGAACAACTCTTCTCATATCATCATCCTCCTGGTTTCGTAAGATGCAACTGTGATGGGTTGTGCGCCGGAATAGGCATGCAAGGCGCACGCGGTGGCCCTCGTCCACAGCCCGATGCCGGCCCAGAATCCCATAGCATGCGCGCACGACGACGAGCATATATGCTCGCCGTTCCGCCATCCCTCGTATGGAGTAAGTAGCGCATGTGCGTCTTTGTGGCCGATCCGGAGTGGAGTCGATTACCGACCTTGTGCGTGGTCTCAGTTGGTGCTGGGGTGGGCCCGATCACTAGCTGGAGTTATCCACCATGATGATGTCAATTTGTATTCATCTTTACCATTATGATGACAATTTGTCAATACATTGCGGTTAAGGCGGTTGGTGTGCCGAAGTATCTGCCATCCTTAGGAGTGGCAGGGTCGCGTGCCGATGCACGGGGACTTTGCTGTGTCGGAAGGTATGCTGTGATTAGGGGCGGGGGCTGAAGAACGTTGCGTTTTATGGGGCCGGAGAGCGACGATGGCGGACGGGAGCTGGGGCGCAGACGCAGGCCCACGCGGGAGAGGATAACCGGGCCTATGACCTCACGCATGGATGAGCGCAGCCGGCAGATCGGTGATGCCCTACGTCGGGCTAGGGAACGTGCGCGGCGAAGCGTGCGGGAGTGCGCCCTTCTTTTAGGCACGTCACCCAGAAGGTACGCGAAACTGGAGCAAGGGACGGTGCAAATAACCGCCGTAGAGCTGGAGACGATGGCCGAGGTTCTTGACGTGCCCCCGTACGAGGTGTGGCCCATGACGCTCATAGAGTCTCGGACCCGCCGGGTTGTTGTGGAAGCCGAGCCAGGGGAGAGCGTGCAGGTAGTCGTTAACATAGCTCCTGCAGCCACACTGGGGGCCCAAGATGTCCCTACTGGAAGCGCTAAGTAGCGACGTAAGCGGCCCATATGGTGATCGCAGCCCAACGAACTGTACGCGGGCTCTATCGAGTGAGCAGCAATATTAGGGCTACCAGCGACAGTAGTGCCGCCACGCCTACAACAATGGTTGCTATGCAGACCGCGCCCGCGACCTGAGCCTGCCGCCTATCTAATGTAACCCTCTACCTCTCTCACGGCTTTCCCGTCGGCTTACTCCAGAGCTGGCCGTATTGTACTTGCCCTCTCCTGCTCGTCATCGTACACCCCGGCCAAGCCCGCTATGCCGTTACGGATATCCTGCTCACCCCCCTGGCGTGGTTGGGTTGACGCTATACGGCAAAGCCCGATCATGCGCAGCCCTGGATGTGTCGGGAACTCCTCTAACTACCGCCGGCTATCCATCATTTATTCCCGCACGTCCAATGGGCTTCCAATGTGCTCTGCCCAAACTTGCCAAACGGGTGGTGGAAAGCATGTTGACTCTGGCAGTCAACATGGTATACTGCATGAAGAAGGCTGCTGGTAAGCACCTGGCCCACCCCGTAGAACGGCGTTCACCTCTGAGGGCGAAGCGGGTGGATGATGTGGATAGGGCAAGTGCATAACGAACCCAGCCACGCTGGTGGATCAAACCGGCGACTAGAAGGGCACACGATGAATTTTGGGCAGCAAATAAGAGACCTGCGGCGGCAGAAGGGGTTAACGCAACGAGACCTCGCTAAGATACTGGCAGGAATGGGACTGGATGCGGACTTTTCCTATATATCCAAAATCGAGAACGGCACTGTCCCACACCCGCCGAGCGAAAAGCTGATACGCGGGCTCGCCAAAGTGCTGGAGGCCGACCCCGACGAGTTGTTAGACCTGGCCGGTAAGTTCGACCAGCGGGCCCTGCAGGACATAGTCACGCAAATACCCGAGGCGGGTGTGTTGCTACGCCGCCTACAGGGCGGTCACCTGACCAGGGAGCAGATCAAGCGCATCCTGGACGAGACAGGTAAGTAGTAACTAACGTATGCAGCGTGGGATAGCTGCCGCAGCCAGCGAGCGCGGCCTGGAAGGCGTGGTCCAGAGAGAACGAGTGTAAGAGCGAACATAATCGGAGTAGTGACATGAGAGTCGACCCGGTAACAACCTGGATATCTGACAAAGACATAGAGGCACGCGCCTATGCTCTGCTAGGTCGTTACCAGCGCACTGTAGCGGCTATAGAGTCGCCGCCTGTGCCGGTGGATGGCATAGCCGAATTACTGCTCAAGCTGGACCTCTCCTGGGAGCCAATACAGGACTCGGATGACGAGCCGGTATTGGCTTTTATTGATCCCCCCGCAGGCAAGATAAGGTTCAACGACGGGCGCAAGCCTTACTTCGAGGAGTTCTTTGGGACCTACGAGTACACCCTGAGCCACGAGATTGGGCACTACGATTTGCATATTATCAAGCAGGATATCCAGTGGGAGGGGCTTGACCTTGGGGCCGTGAGTGAGCAGAGCGAGAGCTCGGATGCGAACGGTGACCCCGTACCGGGCGCACCCTGGCAGCCAGGTTCGCAGTACCTTTGCAGGCAGAGAACAGATGCGCGTAAGGACCGCCGAGAACACCAGGCCGATATCTACGCCAGCTACTTGCTCATGCCCGAGCACCTCCTACGCCCCGCCATTCAGAATACTGACGTACTTGTGTGGCGCAACCTGTACCGTATGCGAGATGAGTTCGCGGTTTCTATAACCGCGCTCGTGAAAAGGCTTAAGGGCCTGGGCGTGATTTACGTCACACCGCAACCCGAGAACAAACTGTACCGTTCGGAGGCCGAGGCCAATGGCCAGATGCGCTTACTCTAATCCTATACGCCGGAGCGCCGGTGGCCAGCCGGCACACCGGGTGTATTCTTTTGCCTATTTTGTGTTGTTGACTATGCAACACTACAAAAGTATGTGGCATCACGGGCCCCGTGGTTGGGTACGTCGTGCCCTGCGACCTCGTGCGGGTGGTGCTCCCCGCGCCCGCGACAGACCTGAACCTAGACCGCCGCCCTAAATGTGGGCGGATGGGCGAAACGGCCCTAGACGTATGTGCTCGTTACGGAGCGAGTTGACTCAAGAACATCAGGAGAGAGTAGTTGAGCGTGCCACTACACACGCGAAAGGAAAACAGGCAAAACAATGGCCACACTGAACCAGCATTTTGACAAGATGGCAAGCAACCTGAATCCCCCGCAGGAGCGGCGGGATGCGGCAAGGGACGTGCCGCGTATCGTGCGGGACTACCTCCAGGGCTGCACATCGTTCCCCACAGTTGACCCGCATACACGGCTCGCGGGCTCCTACGCCCAGGATATGTCAGCAGGCGACATAAAGGACGTAGATGTCCTGGTTCGCGTAGACGGCGACCCAGAAGCGAACGAACCGTGCGCTCGCCAGACGATCAAGGACCTCAAAGCGGCGCTGGACGGCCTCAAGAACTCCGACGATGGGCTGGGCGGCTGGCTCGTTTCCGATGTGACGGTCAACGAGGCACGTCGCTCGGTCCACGTCCACTTTAAGGACAAGGACTTCCACCTGGACATCGTGCCGTTCATAGCGCCAGGCGGTCTGGACGAGCCATTGTACGTGCCCGATAAGGGCTACGACGAGTGGATCGAGTCCCACCCGTTAGGGGTCGTGGAGTTGGTAAGCGAGCTGGACAAGGACAACATGCGAAAGGTGCGCAAGCTCGGTAAAATCTTCAAGCTCTGGCGCAACACGACCATGATTAACATGAAGCCCAAGTCCTACTGGCTCACCGCATTGTTGCTCCAGCACGTACAGGAAACCCTCGATATGAACAAACAGCTCCCGGATCTGTTCCGCGACCTGCTTGCCAATATCTACGACCAGTTTGCCGACCACCTGGAGTCAAAGAAGGATGCGCCTGCGATAGACGACCCGATGCTGGGGCATAACGTCGCCCACAACTGGGACCGTAACCACTTCGAGTCGTTCATGCGCCACCTGGAAGAGGGTCGTAAGCAGATGGATCGCGCCCTGAAGGCGGTAGCGGACGGCGACCTTGATGGGGCCGTGGCCACATGCCAGGAGAAGTTGTTCGGCGATGAGTACTTCCCTTCCGACATTGAGGACGACGTGCAGCGCAAGGCCGCCGCCTTCATGCCTGGCAGCACCTACATTCTACCCGGTGGCTCTATGACCGCCACCAAGCCGACGACTTCCCACATACCCGTACAGCCGACCAGGTATTACGGAGGGTCGGACGAGTAGCGGCTCAGGAGGCGCAGACCGTGAACACATATGAATGGGGACGCTTTGACCTAGAAAGCCAGGACTACTACATGCGGTTCTGGTATCCCAGTATGGAGCGACTGCCCTCCGCGCCAGACGAGGCCGTATGGCGTGGTCATCTGAGGGCTGGGCCTGAGTCGCCCCCGTTCACCGTGTGCATATGGTACCGGCTGGGACACGAACCGATAGTGTGGGTACGCGAGGTACTGCTCGCCAAACGTAAGCCACCCCATATATGGCTACCTGACGACAGCCTTTGCCTGTACAGGCGAGAGGAGCGACCCTGGCGTACCACCGACGTAATCGCCTACACCATCGTACCATGGACCATCTCGTGGCTTGGCTTTTACGAACTCTGGATAGACACAGATAGGTGGCTGGGGCCCGAGGCCCCGCATACCCCGAAGGAGTCGTGGCACGACATACTAAGGGCAGGAGCAAAGGAGAAGACATGATAAAGAAACTGTTCATGGCTCATCACAGTGACTATGCAAAGGAGCTCTGGTACGTGGCCACCGAGCTTCGGTTGAGGGGCGTCGTGCCGTGGGTCGACAAGGACGGTGGGTTCGAGGTGGCAGATGACTGCGAGCCGGTGGCGCGCCGAGCCATACGGGACGAGTGCTTCGGCCTGATGCTGTACGCCACGAAAAGCGCATTCAGTCGAGACTTCATACGCAACATCGAACTGGACGAGGCTCGTAAGACCTACGATGCGGCACAGGCTGCGGGGCAGGAGTATGACTTCTTCGGCGTCCCACGCGGGATAGGTTACAAGGAGCTGAGCGACCTTAGTATGCAAGCCGTTCAGATGGACCTCAGCCGCATGAATACGGTAAGCATACCTGCCAACCTCTCGTTAGACCCACTCATAGACCCAGCTTATCCTGAGAAGGCAGCGCAGGCGATACGGGGCTTCCAGCAGCGGTGTGAAAAGCTGGGCAGTGAGGTCAGCAAGCGTGTAATACGCAGGGGCGCGGAACGATATGGGCGGAGTCGCATTTCCCTGCAGTTCAGGACCCGTTCTGAGCCAATGCCCGATCGGGATGACGACGTGCTCTTTATTGACGCCGCTTCCCTATTCCAGGATGGCATAACAGGCCAGGATAAATGGGACAGGCTGCTGCGGGGCCTGCTGGACGTGCGGCGGCACATAGCTCATTACTACGGCAGGCCACGCATTTACATGCACGGGTCAAAGCATACCACGTCCGCGTTCCTGTTTGGGCGCGTATTCTCCCGCTTCGCGCTGGAGATACGCCAGACTGCTGATGAGACCGCTGTGTGGTCCACTGACACGCCACCAGCCGGTACAGAGCCGTTTGCTGCGAGCGTTGAGGGGGTGGATCAACTGGAAGGACTCGGCGCACCGGAAAGCAACCACGGGCCCCGTGCTCTCTTTGTGGAGATCGCGTCGGGCTACAAGGATATACGGGCCGGCACCGACGCCCATGTACAGGCTGGCGGACCCAAGCCTATTGCTCGACTGAGGCTCAGGCCGAATGACCCGAACGTGCCTCTTACTTTAGACAACGCCACATGCGTGGCAATGGCAGCCCAAACCTACAGATGCATTCAGGAAGCTGTCCGCGACTACCGGTGTACTGAAATCCACCTGTTTATTGCGTCGTACATGAGCTTCACTACGATGCTGGGTCACCAGTTTTTCAACGGCGTTCCGCCTGTACACGTGTATGAGTGGGATGGTAGCCGCTACTCGTGTAGCTGCATCGTTCCTTCAGATTTATAAACCTTGTGGCTGCTTCTGCTGAGAAGGGAGAGGTAAGCACAAGTAATGAAAGGAGGTGATGAACCCCATGGCTGGAAGAAAGAGCGGCGGTGCGAGCAAGACGACAAGCCCTAAGGCGGCTACGGCGGCCTCAAAGGTACTGAGGGATGGACGCACAAGCTCGGCAAGTAAAACGGCGGCGGGCAGCGCGTTGGCCCAGACCCCTTCAAAGAGTGGCAAGAAGAAGTAGGTCGTAAGGCAGCAAGTAAAGGTAAGGCTAAGGCGGGAGCGCTGATGCACCCGCCTTCCTTGTTAGCCGCCTACCTGGCTACGTCAATTGTCAGAAGGTCTATGCTGATGTCGATATCGTTGGCTCACAAGCCCACGTAATTCGTATCCGCCTATTCCGTATCACCTGTGCCAGGGGAAAGCCACAGACTTGGATCTGCAGACGCGGCCTCTGCAGCGTCAACCCGTTGAGCTAACCCCTGCTGGATGATCAACGGATCAGATGCCCACTTCACAATGTGCTCGAACTCTGCAGCCAAAGCCTCATCCGAAAAGAACCAGCATCGCTCGCGCAAGTCCAGCTGCTGGAACGTCGGGCGCAACAGCTGCCGCCGCACCTGCTCCATGCGCGACTGGGGGGCCACTATATACAGCGGGAATGACAGGTTCGGATAGAGTGCCACCAGGTCCGCCATGCGGAGTAGCCCGGAGAATATAGAAGTGGTGTGCTCCACCTCGAACGCCGCCACTATCTGGTTTACGCCCCTGACCCACACTACGTCTATGAGTCGGATCGTCTGCTGAGACTCAGAGCCGAGCCCCAGGCTCGGCAGTGCCTTGATAGACATCTCGCCCAGCTTCTGACCCTTGTACTGCCGGTTCCGGTCATTCTCGGCTATCCATACCTTTAGCCCTAACCGCTGCCCTATACGGGCAAGCATCCATTGC
This sequence comes from Chloroflexota bacterium, assembly GCA_030914045.1. Taxonomy (GTDB): domain Bacteria; phylum Chloroflexota; class Chloroflexia; order QHBQ01; family JADMIH01; genus JADMIH01. The sequence continues at coordinate 97,869 of JALZHG010000002.1, forward strand.
ACGTGGGTGTGGGTGCCTTCCTCTTGCTTCGTGGGACTCGGCCCATGACCCTCGGTGGATGGCTGCGGGCCAGTGCCGGTGGCTACAGCAGGCTCTGGATCGGGGGTCGGTTCCGGATCTGGCCCAGGTTGCGCAGTATTACCCCCGCTGTCCAGTCGGGCACATATCTGCTCAAGCCGCCATGGGTCAGTACCAAGCGCCTTTTGTAGCTCGTGAAAGCGGGCGCGGAAGGTGAAGTAGTCCTCCACAGGATTCCCTGTCGGCGTATATAACCCATTGCGCTGCAGTGCGTTTCGGGCGGACACGTAGAATATGGGCCACGCGTCGGGGTTTTGTACGTGCCACCAACCCGATACCAGGAACGGCGTCATGGTGGTCTGGATGTTCATCTTTGTCAGCCCGTGAGAGACTCGCCAGCCCTCTGCGAACTTATAAAAGCGCGATAACTGCTCCAGGGCGGCATGTTCATCATCGGGTGGCGGTGCCTGCAACGCAGCCTTAAGCTCGGGGTCGAGGTCGGCGGCAGGGATACGCTTCACGAGCTGGTTCACGACCATAGCGCCCCCAACGCCCTTCAGTCCGAAGCACGACCACGCACGCATAGATTTGGTCTGAAATATGGATCGGAGCTCCTCAACCGATATCTCTCCGTCCACGTAACGCGTCAGGACGTCGCGCATCTCGGCCATAGCGGGACCGCGCTGCTTGGAGAGGACTTCCATGCGCTCAACATATTTACTATCTTGTTCGGCGGCTTGCGCGTAGCCCCGCCACTTATCTAAGTTGGCTGGCATCGTCCCCCTCCTAGCCCGTAGCATCTACACCGATGACGATCAAACAAGCGCCCGCAACCACGTCTTGAAATAGGGTTTGTCTATAGGTGCTGCCGCCATAGCCTTTACGAACAGCCCGCTCAGGCCATCCCATTCCAGCTCCGGCACGGGCTGCCTGGCCCAGCCTAACTCTTCTAGCAGCCAGCTGGATTTGATCGTGTTGCACTTATAGCAGCTAGTCACGTAGTTTTCCGTATCCTCTGCCCCACCCCTGGCCAGTGGTACGAGGTGGTCGCACGACGCATACGCCTCCCAGTAAAGTGGGTGCGTTAGATCCCATTTGCCGTGCGGGTGATACGGGACCAGGTCGGGAAACCGCTCACTTAGGTAGCGCAGTGCGGGTGGACAGATTGTCAGCCTGCCGCAGTAGCCGCACGTATAGTGGTCGCGCTGGAACACCGCCGCCTGTGTACGCACAGGTATACCCCTCCGACTGGTTTGCGGCTCAGGTGGGGGCGAGAGTTTTGTCAGAGCGGTACGGGCGACGTCTTCATCACCTGCGAGCAGCGCGCTCATAGCGGCTACGAGCGGCTCCAGTCCACTCTTGCTAACGGCCCCACCTACACCCAGATTTTTCACGTTTCCGTCACCTACCACTATTACCTCTACATGCCTCTAGGGCGTCAGGATCAGTACTATGCCCTCGGGAGAGTAGCGCATCTACGCCCCCAATCCCATAACATCGACAGTGTACCACGGGCCTCGTGGTCGCCTCAATTGTCTCTGATGGCAGAGTGCAACGCGTACACGCCGCGTTGCACGGGGAGAGGCGGGCAACCGATGAGCTCGATTCACTCGCCTCTCACTAAGGAACTTTAAGCTACGGAGTACCGGGCGCGTCGCTCAGGAGAAGCGTCGCTCACCGCAGCGGGTAGCGGAAGGCAAGCTGCGTCCCGGACAGAGGCCACGGACCCCGTGGTCATATGCTGCTCTCGATGCGGTTATGATTAGCGGGCCTGTACGCTTCGTTTCTGTTGTGCCAGTGTTCTCAAGTCGCACTATTCTGTCGTGAGATATCGACCTTCACGAACCGCCTGAGTTCTTTTTCGACGAAGTGACTTGGTTTCCACCCACCACGTAGTCGGTCTAGCACGAATGTGTCGAATAGGCCCAGCCCCAGGCTCACGACGGGCACGCCAGTAACAGCATCGAGAGCGATGCCACCACCCGTGAAGATGGACCAGCGTAGGCCCTTGCCCGGTAATTTATCGAAGAATCGAGCCTTGCTTACCTCCCTGTAGTAGTCCTTCACAAGATTGGCATCGAACGGCTTATCTGCCATCCAGGAGCGGAAAGGTGCAGATTTTGAGCGCAGTTTTATGACGTCCTTGAAGCTTCGGCCACCACTTTTCACCGCCTCAGCTATCGCATGTGCATCAGCTAGGTAGAAATCCTGGAAGTATTCTATCTGGGCATCACTCGCCCCGCGGCTCTGTAGGATCGTCTGTATAGTGGATCTATGCACCACGTCCATTAGGGGCTCGGTAACCACCTCCGAGCTGTGCATAGCAGCATAATAGGTATCCTGCTGGGCTGCCAACAGGATGAATGCTAGACTTTCCGGTGCAAATTGCTCAGGAAGCATGGAAAAGTCGATGTTGCTCTCAATGTTGAAACCCTGCTGACCGTCATAGGTACTTGACACAAGTCTGTATATGACGCCCTGCCCGGGCGCGAGCCGTGTTTCGGGCTCTAAGAACTGGAGTAGAGAGGCTACCGCTTGAGAGGCTCGCTCAGCATCTGTGAAGGACTCCATGGCTTGCATTAGGTGGGCATCGTCGTACCCACTAATCGCAGTCTTCCTGCCCAGTCTAGACGCGAGGTCGTTTGCGGCCTTTGCGTTACCAGTGACCTCCTCTAAAACCTGGGGCATCATCGTATCGAATTGCCAGCGATCAATTCCTGCAGCACCCGGAGCAAACCAAACTGGTCCATCGCCCATAGCCTGAAGGAGAGCGTAGCTATTCTCCATGTACGTCAGGTTAATGTGACCCTCTTCAACTGCGTTTGCCAGTACATACGGGTCGAACCTTCTCAGGAAATCCGCCAGCGTGTTCGACGGGCTGAGAATGACGTGTACCTTGTCGTAAAAGATCAGGGCCTCAGCCAAAGTACCCCAATCCAGGCCGCGTAGTAATGCGTTCGATGTACCCTCTCGGAAAGAAATAGCTTCAAACATTTGCCCTCCAGTTTTCACGTTCATTGGTCAGCATCAAACTGGTGCTGAAAATACTACTTAGCCCATTGCACTTTAGGGGTGACCGCGGACAATTCTCCATATACCGCCGGGCATGTTTCTAACGAGCGGATCGCCTTTGTCATCCTCGTACATGAGGCGAATCTCGAACTCCCCATCTATCCGCCTACCGTATTCTTCGTAGGCTACACTAACGTTGATGGTAGATATAGCGGCAGCAGCATCGACAATCTCGCGTATTTCGAACGCCTTGACGTGCTTATCCGCGTACTGCTCTCTTATTTCGCCTGCAGCCTTTCCCGAGTTCGGATCCTCAAGCACCATTCTCGAGAAGCACCGTGCCATGTAGCCGAAGTTTCGCTTGCCCCAGTAGTAGAAGAACTCGGCCAGCTTACGCTCCGGGGTGTTCTCAGGATAGGCATCGGGCTCGCCTGCTGCTGGAACGTCCTTGCCCACTTCTATGTGCCGGGGCTTCCAAGCCTCTACCCTTGCCTTGAACTCCTGCACCGCTCTTCTTTCACGGAGTATCTCCGTAAAAGTCTTCTTGGGCTCCGGTGGGGGCTGCTCCGTTTGCCCTCGCTCCACCTTCAAAGCCCAGTCCCGTATTGCGAACAGCGCCGCCCACGCCTTAGCAGCCACGAGCTTGTTGTCGTAGCCTAGATCCATGCCGTGCTGTATTCCGTGCCGAAATGGAATTGATATTTGCTCAGTGGTTGTAGTGGTACGATTTGCGCCCAGGACTTTGGATAGCTGCTCCAGTCCTGAGCTGTGAGCCGATATGGAGTCCCACGCCTGTAAGTTCACACCCTGGGCAAAGAAACCCCGCGGTCCCAGGTCGTTGACGATGCCGTCCAGGATAGCTAGAACAACCGGCACGCATGCATGGTAACGTCCATCGAGGTAGTCGGTGCGGGCCTTCTCGGCCAGCGGTAATCGTGGCATAAAGGCTTTCACCGCGCGCATCCAAATAAAGTGGTACTTCAGACTTTCTTCGTCGTAGTGATCAGCTAGATACAGCTCCGCGCCATCTATGTCACCAGCCTCGGCCATGGCGACGGCTGCTCGCGCCACATCGAAGTTGAGCATCTCATAGATTATCCAGCCACGCGAGGCGAACAAGGCGTTGAAGCGGTCGGGTACGGTGACAACGTCGTTCGTCTGTCTTACGAGTTCGTCAATATTGGCGTCGCGTAGGGCCACATCCATGTTCTCGACGTCAGCGCCTAGAAGCTTGAGGAAGGGCCTCATGAGCGGAAATGCCCGCCTAAATTGCTCCATGTTGCGGGCGTTTTCTGTGAGCTTCTTCAGGGAGTCTATGCCTTTGATCGGTGGCTCTTGCATACTCCGTCTCAACTAATTATTTGCGTCAGGATCGGCGTCAATAGGGCGCTTCTTTAGCAGTACACTCTTCAATTCCCCAGCTACACGCTTGCCTGTTGCAAGAGTCTGCCGCAACATATCTTGAGCCGGGTCTCTCTCTTCATCTGTCTTGACTGCTATTACTACACCCCCGTATCCCGGCAGAATGGCCCATCTGCGAACACCGTCCTGAGCATGCTGAAGGCTCACTGTCCTGTGTGTATCATTAGTTGCCGTTCCGAGAAATATCGCCAAGCGGTACTCCAGAGCTTGGATAACCTGCTTGTATGCAGCGTTAGGTAGCCAGAGTATAAGAAGGCATGCCTGCTTGATCAGATTAAGAGTTTCAGTGGTCATTAGCTGTTCATCGTCTTGCTCGTAGTCATCGTAGGTTATTGCCAATCTGTCCGTGCCGGATATGTATGGGAGAGATCGTAGATCAGGTACTGCAATTCCTTTACTCTCCATGATAAAACCGAGCCCCATCAGCAACTGGGCTAGCGCCGTTGTGTTAATACGTGTCACCGCTTCTACTAATCTATGGCGATCCACTCTAGCGGTTAGTAATGCTGCCGATGAGACTCCATTCTCTGCCTGGTCGCCCCAGGCCAGGACATCGCTCAGCACGTGGTATATGGTTGTAAACACGACATCGAAAGATATATCGGGCAACTCTGTGTAGTTGGTAATCTGGCCTATGGGCGTATCTCCTGTCATACCGTAGACACGAATTCTTCTGACCGTTCGCTCGTATAAATTCAGGTCGGTGAGGATGAAGTGCTCAAGTAGTCGGATGGCGGCAGTAAAAGGGTCCGATGCAGGTAAGCGAGTTACACCCTTACGCCGAAATCCACCATTGAGGTAATATGCGCTGGCCAAGCGTAAGAGTGCCATGAGAGCCTCGATAGCAGAGTCGAAGTCTCCTTCTTCTATCGCCGCTGTGCCGATTCTCAGGATCGGCTGCCCCGTAGGTGTCTCCTTGTTCTCTAATCGTAATGTCTCGCGATCATATGCCTCGAGTATTCGACCTAATAGCCTCGCGGATGCGAGCACAAACTTGTCTTTATCCTCTCCATCCTCTTCATTCTCCGTTGCCACTGCATTCGGGCGTGGGAAGCGAAGTTCCTCATCTTCCTGAGCGATGATGCTGTAGAGACGGTCTCGATGATACTTCAGTTCGTCTTCGGTTATGCTCTTGCTGAGGCGGTGCTTGGTATCGTATTGATCGTGATGCTCAAGGCAGAGAGCGGCAAGGTTATTTGGATCATTGTTACTCGGGTCGTGGTCTATGTGAGCCCGCTGTATCTTCTTGACACCCAAGTCGAAGTTAAGGCCGACGCAAAGACAGCAACGTCTTCTGCTCTTTACGAGCAGTTCCGTTTCCGTCATAGTAGGGATATTCTTCCTCTTGGTCGCCACAGCAATTCCCCACAACTAGCACTTGGTTACGAAGCTTCTACGTCCACGCCCATCTGCCTGAAGGTTTCCATGACTTTATCTTCATACTCTTGCTCTGACAACTGGCCCCCTTCTACGTGCAGCGTTACCTGCATGGTGCTGAACCGGCTTTGTAATAGGTTCATCACACCCATCAGGCTGGCTACCTTCCCCTTCGGCACAGTAAGCCTGAGCGTCAGCGCACCCTGCTCGCTTGCGCCAGTACCGGCTCCGGAACCACCCCCACTCGGCTGCCCGCCCGAGCCCCCGTGTGCCCCTGTGCCGCCTCCCTGCCCACTGTCGGGCGTGGTTGTACCCGCTGTGCCCCCGTTGCCATCTGGCGGCGTCACAACAACAGGCGGCGTCACATGGTATTGTGCTACGTCCTCGCGGATAAGCACCTCGCCGCCCGTGAGGCTAACCGAGGGCTCTTCCTTGTAGTACATAGTATGGGGCTGCCCATCCCGTAGCTCGCCTATGCCAAACAGCCCTTTACGCACGCCCTCGGCAATACCTCGGTTCCAGACTTCCTGGCTAACGGCACGGCTCTCCCCAGGAGTTCGCAGACCAGCCTGGTATAGCTGCTCGGTAGAAACATACTCCCGACCCTGCGTAAGATACCGCTCCTTTATAACCAGGGGCGCTATGTTCTCGAGGATTTCACCTACAGAGCACAGCTTATCATAGACCTCTTCGTCAATAGCCTTCGACTCACCATAGGTGGCTATGCCCATATCCTCACCCTTGAGCCCGTTGCGGCTGGGTACGTACAGCCGGCGGTATACGCGCCGCACCGAGTCGAACATGTCGCCATCGGCTTTCTTGAGCTTCTCTTTTACCTCGTCGCGCTGGTCGCTAGTGAGCGTGAGCGAGTTATCATCCCGCAACGCCCTGTAAGCCAGGGTCTCGCGTACCAGGTTCTCGAAGCCGGCCCGCTCGCTACCTAAAGGCGTCAGGAAGAAGAGGGTGTTACGGTTCACGCGAGGCGTACCCCCACGCTCTTCCATTAACCCTCGCATGGATGCCAGTTGGCGAGCGCTATCCTCATCCGAGTCGGGAAGCACTACTAGCTTCAGGTCGGTAGTATCCGGTATATCCATGCTATCTGTAGGCCACAAAAATACCTTGAGCCGCCTGCCGCCCACCCGCTTCTTAAGTAGATCCAGCTCTACTTCGCGTATCTGCTCGCGGGTAATATTCTCCATGCGGGTAAGCAGGATGCGGTTGAGGTTAGGCTGGTTCGTGAAGAAGTACTTAGCGCTGTACTGCTGCAGGTAGAAGAGCCTACCCTTCACCTGTTCTACCGACTCGGCTACCACGCTCGAGGGATTATCCAGGGTCGTGGCGTTGCGCTTAATCTCGCCCAGCGTGGCCCCGCGCTCCGTACCCCCAGAGAAGGAGTACATGAAGATCGTGTTCGCTACGCGGCTGCCCAGGGATGAAAGCACATCATCCTGCTTGGCGAAATCTATGCTCGTTATAATTTGCGGCTCTCTTGCCCACACGTTCTCACCATAGTATGCGTCGATAGTACCCCTATCCACGATGGCAAACGGCTCCTCAAACCGCTCCTTCAGTTCACGCCGCCACTGATCTTTAAGGTGGCCAGGGGCTACTATCAGGATGCGCTTCGCCTGGTTGCGTAACTTGAGTTCCTTGATGATTAGCCCCGCCATGATAGTTTTGCCCGCGCCGGGGTCGTCGGCGATCAGAAAGCGAATACGTGGCAGCCTAAGCACGTAGCCGTACACTGCCTCTATCTGGTGTGGGAGCGGATCCACCTTGCTGGTGTTCATAGCCAGCAGGGGGTGGTACAGGGCGGCGTACCTGTAGCGGTAGGTTTCCAGCGCCAGGAACACATCACGGGGTCACGCTCCAAAGCCGGTGTCCACGCGTGCCTGCTGTAGCTGTGCCAGTTCTGCCTGCGAAATGAGCTGGTCCACGTGGGTACGCGACAGGCGGGTAGCACCTACTATGCGGTAGTAGAGCCCATTTGCAATAGGCTCTACCAGCGTGACCGCCACGGGCTCGGGCCAGCGCGGTCCCTGGATTATGTCGCCGCTCTGTATCATCAAGTGAGTCTCCTGGCTGCCACCTACGCTGTGAGGATATTCAAGGCAGCACTCGCCAGCGGGCGTATATTCGACCCGCAACCAGACAGATTATAACACGGTGGCCTTCATCCCCCGGGAGGCTTACACTGCGAGCAGCGACGGAGCGAGCGACTTGAAGAAACCCGTATTAGGCTTGCCCGGAACCCCTACCAGCACGCCGCGGTCCAGGTACTTGTTGAACTGCTCGCACGAAGTCTCGGGCACGTGGCAGCACGCGTGACACGCTGCAAGGTTGACTGAGTCCGGTCCCTGCCCGCCGCGCTCTCCGGCCTCCATGCACACGGGGTCAGCCGAGCACCACACCGCACCCTCTATTGCCCTACGGATCACGGGCTCCAGCCTACCAGGCTTGCCCATGCGCACCAGCCCACCCATGCTGCCCTCTGAGTCGCCCGACGCCGTGTACACGAGCACCCCAGCCATCTGGCCGTTCGGGTTGTGGGACACGTAGAGCCGCTCGCGCAGCGCAGCCGATCCATAGCCGCACTCGAACGCAAGCCTGTTCATCAGGAGGTGGGCGAACGTATGCAACAGCACCAGCCGAGGGTTCACGGGCCCTGGATCTATGTTGCGGCGAAGGGAGGCTCGCTCGTTCCGCGCTACGAGAGGCGCTATCCTTTTGCTCACGCCCGCATGCTGCTCCCACTCGGCCAGCAGCGCAGTATCAAACTCGAAGTAGAGGCCCTCGCCGAACACCGTGTACGCAGGTAGCCAGCTCTCCTCTGGCGGGGGCGGCGTACGCCAAAGCATGCTCTGGAGGTCGGGTAGCGAACGCCCTCCAGGGTTCATCAGCCTACCGAACCCCGTTAGGGCGCGAGTTTCCCTGATCCGGTCTACCAGCATGATCCGCTCGAAGAACCTGGCGACGTCTTGATCGTACCCAGCAAGCGGGCTCTCCCGAACCTTCAGGAGCGGATCGCTCATGGGCTTGCGCAGCACCGCGAACTCCGCCCTGCGAAACGCCTCTCCAGGCGTATCCCCAGGTATGCCGCCGTACACGTCGACCACGGAGCCCGTGGTCTTCTCATTCACCGAGCCATTACTCGTGCCGTTCCCCTTATTAGCACCAACGTGGCTGCTCCCATTTGTGGGGCCGTGCCCGTTCTTTGCGCCCTGGCCCTGCACCGACCCCGCGCCCAGCACTTTCACCAGCGAGGCCTCTACCTGCTGCGGCGTGTACTGCTCAAGAAGAGCCTTGTAACGCGTGCGAATACGCTCTGCGATCTGGGTGGGCGTCATCACATCGGCTACCATGCTAATCGCCTCGGCAAGCGGGGGCAGCGCCAGTCGCTCCACCAGCTCGGACGGGGTGTCGCCGCTACCCCTGGGCACGTAAAGGGAGCTCTCAACAACCGCGAAGTACACGTGCGTGGCGTCCCTGGGCGTTACAAACAAGGGGCTGCTGCATGTGCTCTCGTCAGTGCTACCCAGCCAGGGCTTCATCCCAAGACACGTGTGCGCCCGCACCGAGTCTCCTCTCGACAGGGCAGTACGACCCAGATTTGTGAGGTCGCCCACCGCTATCTCATACAGCGAGCGCTCGGCCCCGCACTCACAGCGTACCTTCTGCCCCGCCAGTGACGCCCCGCCCGTGGCTATCAGCCGCAGCGGCCCAGGGCAGCGCGGGCTATCGGACTTGTGCACCCACTCGCACCACAGCACGTCCTGGATGTGACCGCTCTGGCAAATACCCACAAACGGAACCTGGACCATGTCTCGGTTGCAGTCACCGCATGCCACACGCCCCCGCTCCACCAGCGTGGCCTGCTTCATTACCTTGCAGCGCGGGCAGTAGTGCCACGTTGGAAAGCGCAGGTACGGAACTTTCAGGTCCAGGTTCTTCGCCCCGTCCGTGTTGCGCGACCAGCGGCGGTGGTCCGGCGGGGCCATAAAGTGGCCCACGCCCAGCAGCTCCTGCAGCCGCCACTCCTCTACATAGAACTCCGTGCGGTCCACCTTATCAGGGCTGTTGTTCCCGTCCGAGCGCTCAAACCAGTGGTCCAGCCCTGCGCCGAGCAGGGATATACCACGGCTGTCTACCATCAGGCCGCCTGTGCCGAACGGCACTATCAGGTGGCCCCTGCGTACAGGTCGCCTAGGCATTCGACACCACCTCTCTCTCCCCGATAGCGGGCGCGGCTGCCAGCAGCGGCTCCGGTCCGCCAGGGGGCGAGCCATCCACCAGGTAAGCCTGGGTGATCTCCGCCTCGCACTCGGCGTCCACGTCGCGCATGCTCATCGGCATAGACCATGAAATCTGTGCCGCCGTGCTATTCGTAAATACCCCGGCCTGCCGCAACAGTCCGATATCCGCGTCTCTGGGCGACGCGCTCCATATGCGCCGCTGCCAGCGCTTCCACTCCCCACTGCGCCTGTCCAGCATCGCCCGTAGCGTTGGCAGCTCCTCGGGGTCCACCTTGCGCACCCTCTCCTCCAGGATCGCCTTCAGCTGCTGCATGGTCTGATCGGGGTAAGGGAAGGGGCTGCGGCCAGTATTTCTATCGCCCGCCTGCCGTGCGTACACTACCATCACCGCGTGCAAGGCTCGCTCAAGCGCGGGGGGCGAGAACGGCGTGACGCTGGAGGGCTCTACCTGTGCGTAAAGCTGCTCGTGATACGTGCGGAACCTCTCGAAATGGGAGCGGTCACGGGGCCTGGTGGCAGCGTAAATAGTTACTACTAATCCGGGTCGCTCCCACCAGCGCCGGCCTATACGTCCCGTCACCTGGATGTACTGCGAGGTCGCCTTCGGCTGCGCCACCACAACCATTAGCGACAGGCGGTCCACGTCCACGCCGACCTCCATGATGTTAGATGCCAGGCAGATGTCGATGGGCCGCCGCTCCGTGTCCGTACACGATACCTGCAGGGCTGCGAGCGCCTTCGGAACCTCGTCGCTACGCAGCCGGCCCGTAAGCTCCCGCACGTCCCACAGCCGGCGGGCGTGCTCGATGGTGCGCCCTACGCGGCTCAGCAGCGACTTGGTGTACACGCCCACGTAGCTCTGTATTAATGAGCGTGTGCCGCCCAGCTCCCGCAGGCTGTTATGGAACACCAGCATAGTCCACCAGGGATCCCGCTCCTCGTCCGAGAGCGGCTCTGGGGCCTGTAGCAGGGCGGACATGGTACGTACCTGAGCCATTTGCAAGGTCTTTAGCGCCGGGCCGTGCACGCCTACGTACATCCGCCCCGCGAGAGGGCTACCGTACTTGTCATTGGCATAGTGGGCGAAGAAGGAGTCACCTGCGTCCAAACCTGGCGGGGGGAAGAGCACCACGTTGTCGCGGGCGAACAGAGCCCGCACCTGATCCTGGTAGCGGCGTATCGTGGCCGTCGAGGATACGTACTTGGGCCGCACCCGCTTGCCGCCTCGCCTATCGGTACACAGCTCCTCGATCACGCCCTCGTACAGACCCACTATCGAGCCCAGCGGTCCGCTGATAAGGTGCAGCTCGTCCTGGAGGATCAGGCCGGGCGGAGAGTACTTGCGGTTGCCATTCTCATCCAGCCCAAACAGGCTGCGTGCCTGCTCTCTCCAGCCGAGCATGGCGAACTTGTCTACAGTGCCGATCAGCATGGTGGGCCGCTTCTCGTATATGTCCTCGTCTACCACGTACACGGGCATACCGTTGCGAAAGTCGCACGCACCATCGGGGCACTTGAACGCCACCGTAAAGCCGCTCGGTACATAACCGGGCACAGGGTTCCGGACTTTGGCAGGCTTACCCGCCGCAGGAGCGTCCTTGTCCCTCGGCCCCATCTGAGCCCCACACCACGGGCAGCGCGACACGACAAGCCGGTTCTCGACGTTGCGCTTGCCCGAGCTCAGGCTAGCTAACGTCGATATCGCGTCGGCCCTGGTGTTGGGCGTAGTAGCCGATCCTAGCCAGATGCCAATGCTAAACTCGCCCTCCCCTAGCTCGGAGCGGAGCCCCTTCCGCAGGTAGTCCATAGCGCAGAGCAGGCTGGCAGCGCGCTGGAACTGCTGCGCCGTCAGGAGTCGGAGCGTGTAGCGCATCATCACGTGCACCCCGGTATCGAGAGGGCAGCGCAGACGCCTCATGAACATAGAGAAGGCTGAGAGCGCAAGATAAGCCTCCGTTTTACCGCCGCCTGTGGGATACCAGATTAGCTCTACCGTTTCGCGGTCCGGAGCGGATCCATCTACGGAGGAGCGTAGGGCCATCAGCAAGAAGCCAAGCTGGAAAGGCCGCCACTTGCCTACGCCCTGCTGCGGCCTGGCGGGGTCGGGCTTCGAGTAGGGAGTGGTGAACTCATCTCGTCCCAGCTTGGGATTGTACGGCTTCAGATAGCGCGTGGGCTGCCGCCCTGCGATCTGCTGCAAGATCATAGCGTGGTTTGCCAGCCGGAACGCCCGCATCGCCTGGGAGTTCGAGCGCAGGTAGCCTAGCCCATCTGCCATGCGAGCGGCACACATGGCACACTGATCCAGATGCCGGTTCGCTGCAGGCTGCAGCTCTGCCGGTAGGGATGGCACTTCCCGCCTGCGCTCGGAAATCCACGTCTCGTAGAGCGTGACCAGCTCAGCCAGATCCTTCATCCCGTCGTTACCTGGCACCAGGCCGGCCAGCGCAGCCATAGACACCTCTAGTAGGGAGCCGTCGGTGCGGCGTATGTCCGGGGTGATTGATGCGGTCTCGGTTACCGGCAGGCACTCCGCGCTCGCCTCGTGGGCCCGTCCGGCATACTTGCGAGCCCGCCAGTCTGCGGCGCAGCCGTGCCCGATGGCGTAAGTCTGTGCATGCCGGTAAAGCAGGGCAATCGACTGCTCCTCGTGGTCTAGGGCATGGCCGTGCACCGCAGGGTACGGCAGTATATACTCTCCGCGCTGGCCGCTTGCGTCGGCCACCGATACGGCAAAGCGGGTCTGGAACAGGCATAGCTCGTCGCGGCCAGGCTTGCCTACGGCTCGGTTCACGAGGCAGACCGTGAGCAGGCGCGTACGCTCTGCTGGATCGCCCCAGGGCCGGCTAAACACCTCAACGGCGATGTCGAGCTGCTCGGTGTTGGTGCTGCTCACATCGGAGGGCTTCGGCAGCACCTTGCCCGTACCGGTGCACAGATCATCGCCACTTAACACGGCGTTTATGGTCACGGGACGGCGCAGCCACCACTCGCGTCGCTTGCCCGCAATCATGACGGGTTTCTTGTCGTAGCGACCACCCGTCACCTCTACGTTTAGCATGCCGCCAGGGGGCAGATGCACCAGTAGGCTGGTAGCCATCGTGCTGGGGGTCGATATGTTGGCAGCGGACAGGTCGAAGTCGGCAACGTCATCCTCGCCGTCATCATCGTCCACCTGGTGCTCGTCGGCGGCGGCAAGGGCTCGGCGCGTATCGGGGGTGAGCAAGTCTAGCCCGGAGAGAGTGGCATCCTCGGTAGGATCCATACCCTCACCCGCCAGCATGGCCATCATGCGAGTTTCAGGGTCCTCGCTAAGGTCTTCGGCACCGGGCACGGTGCTCAGTGGCACGGGCTGCGGTTCGGCTTCTTCGACGTTAAGGTCGGGGGCGGTAGGGAATAGCACGCCCACGCCGTAGCGGATAGTGGGTCGTTCGCGCTGGATGATCTCCTCGCCACTCCCTTTTTGCACGCGTGGGCCGTAGGACTCTTCCTTAGTTTGCATGACCACGGGGCCCGTAGTATCGATCTCCGGCCCGTAGGGGGCGGGGCCTACCAGCTCCTCTCGTATCGCCTGAACTATCCGCCGCCTGTTCTCTATATGATCCGCCATCCTCTACCCGCCTACCTTTCTCAACTCTACCCTAGATTACTAACTCTCAAACTGCTCTCTCTTCTATATCTGCTCTTCTGTTTCGTGGAGTTACCCTCGCCTGTTGTCGGCCAGCAGATGCATGGCGTACTGATGGGCGGGCATTTCGAATAGGTGGCCCAGGCGCGAAACGGGGACGCTTACGGGCTTTTTTGCTACCTGCTCGATGCGTATGAGCGACAGGCTACCGCCCACAGCTCCCGGCAGGCGAAAGTCCATCCTTCCTGTGGTGCGCAGGCGGCGCAGGTCTGCCCGGCGAACCTCGGCATCTAACATGCGTCGTATCTCCCACCCTGCGTCCCTGTGGGCCTGGTAGATGGCGTCCATGTCGTCCCAAATAGACTGAGTCTGGCTGCCCATACCAATGAAGCGCATGACGGCCGCGAAGTCGGCGTAATCCCGCGTGCGGATGTTGCGCTGCGACATCCAGTTCCGTATGTTTGGTTCGCTAGCACGTTGCGCCCCCATCCTGCGCAGGCTGCTCGCGGCGTACTGCATACCAAAGCGGTTTACTTCCTCGCGCAAACGACTCTTCCACTGGCGCTGTACGGCCCGCAGGCGAGCTGCGCTGTCTGCCAGTACGCCATCGGCCACGGCTTGCACGAAGTCCCCGCCGCCCTCGGTGCGCAGCAAGACATACATACCTGGCTCTATCTCCGCTGTGAGTACGGTATCTACTTTGGGAGTGCCAGATTGCTCCACGTCGACCACAGTAGACTCGCCCTCCGTGCCTACTTCGAGGTAGACCCCAAGTCCATCCTCGAGCAGGAAGAGCAGGGCGCGTACGCTCTCTTGCCGGTCGCCATGACCAGCGACCCCTGCTCGCCTGCCGCCCTCATCGGGATCAGGGTGAAAGGTTGGCAAGCGCCCACCGGCAGTTTCGTCCAGGCGCGATGTGAGGCGGTCAAAAGTCTCCGTTACCTCTCGTCCGTCGTAGCCGAACCCGTCATCAACTATAGAGTCCGCGGATGTAGGGGCAGAGCTGACCTCAGCGCCAGTAGGAGCCTCATCCTGATCCTGCTCTGGGCTTTGTGCTGGCGAGGATGGGGGCTCGACCATGCGGCGGCCGTTCAGCCGGGGGATACCGCCCTCGAAGGGCGATGCGTACCGCCAGCCGCTCCTAATCCAGTCATACTGCAACACGGTGATCCGGTGGGCTCGCGGAGCGCTAAACACGTAGTCAGGGTAGTAGTAGACGACGCCGGGCATGACCAGCCGCGAGTAGGTCTCGGTGGATCGGAGCTGGGCCGGGGTGATTACCTCGACCTGGCGCGGCCTCGCGCTCTCATCTAGATAAGTCTGAAGGGCCGAACCCAGCAGCGTATCGACTGGCTCCTCCTCGGCGCTTCCGGTGCTATCCGCAAGTCGTCGCTTAAGCAGCGTCTCTACCTCTTCGGCATACCGTCCACGGGCAAGCACAATGCCTACTCTCTCGCCCGACCCATACTCGGACAGGGCCTCTACGATGGCGTCCAGTAGGGGGTTGTCGTCGAGGCTTCCCAACTGCTCGTACTGGTCCAGCAGGGCATTGGCATCTGCCGCCAGACGAGGGAACACCGACTGGCAGTAGGCGATGCTGCGGCGCAGGAGCTCGGCTGGCCACTCACCGTACAGTAACAAGTGGTTCAACGGCAGGGGGGTGGTAGTGGCGATATACCTATAAAGGGAGAGGCCTCCCAGATACGTCTGCCAGTAGTCGTCCTGTGCGGCATCGCGCATATGCATTTTCAGGCGGTCCAAGGCGTTGCAGAAGGTGCGTAGCGGCTCATGCGTGACCGTCCGCATGGCATACTTGCAGGTGCTGCTACTGGCGTAAGTTGCAATGGCCTTCGCTATGTTGGTCTCGCTCATTAGGGGAGCACGTCCTCGTACATGACCGCCTCAATGCAGTCTGGTATAACCCCGCGCAGTCCTAGCGCTGCTGGGGCGATGTTGTCCAGACGGTTCTGCCGCCACTCTGCGTTCACTACGTCCAAGCCGGCCCAGTACTGACGGTCAGTGCGGTCCAGCAGCACGATCCAGTGTGCGAAGCGCCAGTAGTCGCGCCACCGGATGTAAGCCGAAGCGCCGTCGAACACGACCACACACGGCCTGTCTCCGTCACTCGGGACGGCATTACAGGCGGGACCTATGGGAACCACGTCTGTTTTTGAGGGTTCGCCGGATGCCAGGAAGCGCCGTACGCGCAGTATGTCCTGCAGACTACCCTGTTGCACGCGTTCTTCTTTACCATTACCTGTGGGTGCGAGTAGTGACAGCCTAGTGTTACATACCTCGTCCTGGAGGGTGGTAGCCTGACCAAGGATGGCGCACTCACAGCATGAGTCCAGAGTGTACTGCGTCGGGTCGTGCTGCTGTCCCAGGAAGCATGCCAGGAAGTCGCTGCCGCGCATCTCACGGGTAGTCTTATGTTTCAGGATCTTGTCGCCGCGGTCATTCGCTACGGCAACGCCTACAGCCATATCCGCGTCGAGCAGGCGGCCCTTCCACTCCTTGCGGTAGAAGCGTTGGTCCTCGTACATTACCTTGAGCATCGTTTTGCCGCCAACCACCTGCGACCCACCGTGGATGGCCTGCACGAGCTCGCCATTCAACAGGACCCGGAGGGGCGTGTCCTTTGGCAGGGCCAAGAGCCTGCTGAAGTGCTCTCGCGGATTGGGGGTGGTGCTACGCTCAATGCAGCGCGCCCGTACCACGCCAAGCGCTGCGAAGGCTGCGGCAAAGGCTCGCGTGGGAAGGGCAAGCGATACGACAACGCGAGCCTCATCTAGCGGCTGGCAGGCAACGCCCTCCCCTAGCTGCGTGAAGAACTCCACCCAGCTAGGTAATGGCTTCCAGCCCTTTTGTTGGTTGACCCAGTAATGCATCGTCATCGATGGTTACCTAGCGCACGCCCGCGTGTTGGCACATGCCCAACTAAAAACGTGCGGGTGCGCAAGAGCACAGGCGCAGAAATATAGCACCCGTACAGGTGGAATTATAGCAGGTCGCCGCTATCATGCATAGAGCAAGACACAAGTACTATACTACTGGACACGCCTAAGCATTCGCGTCGCCCTGCTTGTACGCCCGTATGGTGGGCAGCCTACCGACATGCTGAATCTCTTTCACCTCGTCGGCATTAAAGCCGTGCCTTAGCATCCAGTCTAGAAGGTCAGGCAGGGTGGCAAACGGCGGCGACACGGGCGTGCCCTCGCTCACATTCTCATAAACTACCCACATAACTGCCTCATCCTCGTTCCAGGACTCGGCGCGGTAGTGATCGGGGTCGGGTGCCCCGCTCGCCCACTCGCGGTACGTCAGTCCCTGGGTCTTGTCGGGCCACTCCTGCTGCGAGGGGTGGCGGCCTTCAGCCCACAGCCGCTCGGCGCACAGGTAGTCGGCCATCGCCTCATCATAGCTGCGGTCATGCAGCGGTATGTAGTTACCCTTACTATCACGTGGGTGCTGCCACCCTGCTCGTATCTGGCGTAGCTCTCTTCCCACCTCTGACTCCTCTCTTTATGCGTTACGGGCCAACCACGGGCCCCGTGCTTGCTAACTGGCCGCCCTCTGCTCATCTGTACCCACGTTGTCCACTTGCCCGGGGTCCCTTGGTTGGGGCCGTTTCTGTACCTCTCTTCTAGCGCTCTCCAGGACGACCCGCGACGGCAGATCCGCGACGAGCTGGGCCTGCCTGGTTCGCCCACCCGCCCCGCTACGTGCGCCCGCCGAGCCAGATCCAAACGGGTTGAGCCTGGGCAGCCACGGCTCAACCGTGCCCTGCTCGTGGGCCGCATACAGGTCGGCCAGCGTCACCACACTGCTGCCCCGCTCCAAGGCTACGAGCTGCGCGCCCCGTATGAGGCTCACCAACCTGCCTATAACGCCTCCCGACGAGTAGTGCAGGCGATAAAGTATGTCCAGCTCATGTATGCCCGCATCTACCACTATCCCCGCTGCATCCTCGAGCGCGCCCACAAACTTCTTCAGGGCGTTTATACCGTTCGTGTCCGCAGGGTCGAACGCGAACGGCTCAAGATGCACACGGCTTGCGAACCTGGTGGGGAACCCGGCGTTTACAGCAAAGTGCCTGTCCAGCCCGTCCTGGGGGGTGAGGAGTACAAGCGAGGCGTGTGATAGGGAAGCCACAGCCGACAGCCATGCGCCCACGTTCTCCAGGTCGTGCCCCGCCGAGCGCCTCATGTCTATCTCGTCTAACATGAGTAGCTGCACCCCCGCGTCTTCCAGCCTGCGAACCAGCCACTCTGCGCCTACACGCACGGGCTTGGCGACGGATGCCTGATCAGCCTTGTCACCCAACGCAGCCGTAATGCTTTCTACTATGGTAGAAACTCGCATGACGCTTCCTATACGGGCGTGCACCACGGGCGCTCTCACCCCGGCCCACATCGTAACGGCTGGTGAGGTACGCTCGTACCTCGCGGCTACAGTGCTCTTTCCCATCCCCACAGGGCCCTCTACTACCAGATGACGGGGGCTGCCGGCTCGTGCCGCCTCATGGCTCTCTTTCAACGCGGCCAGTAAGAGTTGCTGCCCACGATGGGGGACTATTACAGGGTCGGCCTCCAGGATCAGCGCCGACAGAGGGTGTGTTCCCCGCTGCCCGCGCTTCCCGGCCATACCTAGCCCGCCACCCTCATCTCAGCACTCTCCTTCAACTATCACCCGCTTCTACCCGTTATCGATGCCCCACCCGTCACTTCGGCCATCGCCACCTGAGCGGTGACACACACTAGCACATTAGTTCTAGTACTGTCAATACATTTTAGGCGATATCCGGCTCGAAAAGGGGTGTGTTTTCTGGGAATGAAAGAGGGGGCTACTTCCAGGCGAAACCCTGGAAATAGCCCCCTTTTGGCTCGTGGCTGATGAGGCCCTTCTAGTTACCGCGCCGCAGGTTGAGCCGCTTCAGCTCGTTGAGGAGGTGGCCCACTACCAATGCGGCCCTGCGAACCTCCTCATCGCTGGAGAATATGCACATCTCGTAGAACCGCTCCAGCGCGATGCTGGCGCTGGCCGACGGCCTCAGCTCGGGAAGCCTTGGCATCGCCGAAAACTCGTCCGTGCTGTAGGTGGCCGTGGAGCGGGCAGCCGCAGCGACCTTCCCCGCGTCGGGGTTGAGGGTAACCACGCTTGCCATCCATCCTTCCCACACCTCACTCTCGGTGGGCTGCGGGACGTCAGGGTCGACCTCTACGAAGCTCGGCTGGTCGTACGTCCCGATGAGGTGGTTTACCACGCGCTTGAACTCATCGAGATTGAGCCGCTTTCTCCTGGCGAAGTAGAACATAGCCATGTTCTGTCCCGCCTTGCTATGCAGCTGGGCCAGCTTGACCCCGTATCCGGGAGCTACCTGCCCGAAGGCTATCATCCGATGGAGATCCTCGGGGACCTCTAGCAGGGCCAGCCTGTCGGCCAGGGTGTTGGGGCGCATGGGCAGACTTTCAGCAGCGTGCGCCACCGTCCAGCCTTCCGCTTCCATCCTGCGCCTGATGCCGAGGGCTTCCTCAAGCACGTTCAGGTTCTCGCGGTTGGAGTTTTCCAGCCACTGCCGGCGAGCGGCCTCTACGTCGCTCATTTCCTGAATCTCCGCATCGATGAAGTACCACTCCTTCAGCCTGGCAGCCCGCAGCCTGCGCTCCCCGGCTACCATGAGCAGCCGCCCAGGGCTACGTGGGTGCGGGCGTAGCAGCACCGGTTCGCCCTGACCCTGCTGATGCATAGACTCGGCCAGCTCCCAGAGCTTATCCAGTCTGAAGATCTGCCTGTCCTGCAGCTCGGTGTCGATCAGGTCTATCGGTACACGGTAGATCGACTGCCGGTCTATCTCAGGCAGCCGATCTAGGACCACACCATCCCGCGTGAGCAGGAAAGGCGGAGGAGTGTACGACTCCGGCTCAAGAGCTCTTACAGGCTCTATCTCCAGTGGTAGCTCCCCCACGAGGGCGGATACCGCCTCGGGCTCGGTCTGAGCCTCGACCTCGGCTTCAACCGCCAGCTCTGGATCGCCATGGACCTCAGCCGTAGCCCCAGCGGGAGCCTCAGGTTCCGCCTGAGTATCGAACTCGGCCCCTGGCGCAGCCACCGGCTCGTCTCCGCCCTTGCCCTTCCGCTTAGGCTTGGCCTTCGGTAAGACCGTGTTCATGGGGACCCACTCGAGCTTGATGCCCTCAGGATCGACACCACTCTCGACCTTCTGGTCGGCGGCCACGGCCGCCGCGCTACCCTGATCCGAGACCCCTTCATCACCTAGCGGCTGCTGGTTGCGGATGTAGTCCGTCCCTGCCACCGGGTCGAGGGTCTGCCCCACCTCTACATCCGGCAGGGCCTGGGGCTGAGGCGCACCTGCCGGGTCTACATACTGCATCTGTCCATCGTAGTTGTAGTCGTAGTTAGTGTAGGTGTTCGTCGTTTCCATTTCTTTCTATGCCTCCTTATGGCTATAGCTATCGGCGGGCGGCGAAACGGGAGCGTTCCTAGCGTCCCATGTATGTGCGCTACCCGTCGTGATCGTGCCGGGGAGGCGGGGTATCCCTTCGGCTTTGCCTGCGACAGCCGCACAGCGGCTGCACCTTCGAGTCCTTCCTTCCTACCTTTCTTCTTCCTGTTTCCGGTGCCGGTAGTGGATGCCCACCGCCCCCAGGCTTGCGGCGGTAACGGCGGCGTGATACTCTACGTGCCTACCCATTTACCAGCTTGTAAAAGATCAGGTTAGCGGTTATGTGGACGAGACTCTGTTCCCCTCCACGTTTAATTTTGACCATATTTGCCGATTCTAATTCTCGTTATCTGACAAGATTCAGGGTAAGGCGTTCTTAATAGGTTGCGGCAACTGCTAAAAACAGGAGCACGAGCAAAAGGCCGGCATACAACGCGGGCAGGAACCATGTGCGAGAGAAGAGAGGTCAAGAGGGGCAAACGAGAGGGAAGGCGAAGAGAATAGAAGAGAGAAGGGGGCGGTAGATATGGCTGAAAAGCGGCGCTATCCAAAACGCAGTCGGTTAGTAGAGGATGCCACCGAGCAGGAGCGGGCGCGGGCAAGAGCAAAGCTCAGCGGCGGGACGGACGATACGCGCCTGCGAAACCAGGCGCTCGGTAGAGTGCTTTACAAAGCCCGCATGGACGCCGGACTGACCCTTAAAGAGTGCGCCGAGCTGGTGGGCACTGAGGAGAAGCGCTATTCGGCCATGGAGCGCGGGGCCAGCTGGATCAAAGCCGCCGAGCTAGAGGTGCTCGTACGCGCCCTGCGAATACCGTACTATGCTGTCTGGCCTATAGAGGCCAAACCCGACTCATCACCGCCCGTGTACTACATACAAAACCCCGGCGATCCCACAGACCCCGAAGAGAGGGGCGAGCCGCCCACACATACGTCACAAGGCATGATAATAGTGATCGGGGACGTGCGCCGAGAGGACATACCCGATGGGCTGGCGCAAGAGTACCGGTTCCCCAACGACGTGTACGATCCCGACTGGTCTAACCGCGCCAGGCTGTGGAACCCAGAGAAGTTCACCGGCCGCGAAAGGCGGCTTGACCCGGACGCTAGACCCCACCGCGCCCACAAGACCACCCCGGCGGGCCTTCGACGCAAGCGCAAGAGCAATCCGTAACACCGGCCACAATAACACCAATTAACTATTCAGAGGGGGCCGAGGATAGGCTGGCCCGCAGGGCTTCCACGTCGGCGCGAGAGTACCAGCGGGCGCTTGTTCTCGGCGCGCTGTGGTCATTAGTTTCGCTCAGTATGCGCACCAGGCCGCCCCTGGCGAACTGAGCCAATCGGCTGGTAGATACACCCAGCATGGCCGAGGCCTCGCCCGCTGTGAGCCGCTCGCGCCGCCAGGCGAGCAGAGCGTGCCTGTCGAACCTGTACTCCGGATAGGGGTCCACGTGCGGGTTACTGGCCGCCTGAAGGCTGCCCTCGCGTACCCACTTATACAGGGTAGCGACCCTGACACCGATCAGCACAGCCGCCGCGTCACCGTCTATGTAGCGGTCCAGGTAGTCCTCTATGTCCGCCTGCCGGTAACGCCACGTGGTGGGCACGCCAGGGTCGCCCGCCGCAGGAACCAGCAGCCGTGCGGCCTTCAGTAATGGCAGGGCGCTGAAGTGGCAGCGGATACTTCTTATGGTCTGGTTGCGCGTCACCAGCCCGTCAACGGGCTCCTCAAGGAGGGAGCGAACCGATGCCCGCTCAAGCCTCAGATCCTGTAAGCGCACGCCTGCCTGCTCCGGTAGGGTTGCGCCGCCGCCCTCTTCAGCGGATAAGTCCGTACCGGCTGCCCTACATGCCACGAGTGCACCGCTCATGACCGCCCTCAGTAGCTGCGGGATTGTAATGCGCCTGAGCCCCTTCATGCTCACCGCCTGGTAGATAGTGAGCAGGTCGGCATCGCCGCACGCACGCGTCCCGTCCCCTTTTCCTTCTGCACACATATGTGCACAGAGGGGCAGCGGACCTATCACGCTCTCTACGAGGCCGTCCAGCTCGGCACGCCGGAAGCGCCAAACCATGCCATCGCCCTTTCCGCGTCGCGGCTCGCTCTCGGCGTGCAGCATGCCCTCTTTTACCATGTCGGTCACTACCGGGGTGCTCACGCCCAGGTACTCGCAGGTCTCTCGAAGCGTCAGCACAGGGCCGCGCAGCCTGGCGTACTCCCTGACCTCGTCCCCGTCTACCAGTACCAGTTTCATGCCCCTGGCTCCGCCGTCGACCCGCACTACCCTGGCGAACGTGCCGCGATCTACCAGCATTTTCGTGGCCACGGGACTCAGGCCCAGCTCTCCCGCCACCTCGGGCATGGTAAGTAGAGATGGCGAGTACGCCCGCTGCCCTGGTTTAGAGGGCACGGCCCCCGTGGTGAGGGTAGTTACGGGAGTGGGGCTAGAGGTAGGCGACGAAGACGGAAGCAGCCCGTCGCGTTCTACGAACCTGTAGTGAAACAGCCAGTGGCGCACGCTGTCCGACCTAAAAGCCTGCTCCTTCGTAAAGGCCATCCAGGAGTCATGAAGCCACCGCCATCGCTCGTGCGGAAACTCGTCTACCAGGCGGCCAGGGAACGTCTCTATCTTCTTGGAGGCTACTATGGGCTGCTCGTATGCGGCTATCCTGGCCAGTAGCGCGGGCCACTCATGCTCCCAGTCGCGCAGCACGCGCCAGATGCGCAGGTATAACTCATGGCGCTCTACGTTATTCGTGCTCCGCAGCTTGCTCACCGCCCTGTCGGACACCAGCGTGGCCGCTGTTCCCGAGAGCCCTAACACGCTGCCGTATGGCAACAACGCCTTCCCCATTCTATGGAAGAACTGGTGCATGTCCGCAGCCGTCATACCCAGGATGGGGCTGGTAGCAGGCAGCGACAGCACTAAACCCTGGGGCAACCATTCTAACCCAATGCGCTCGTAGTGTGCGGGGTTCGAGCGGGGGCCAGAGTCGGGGCGTAGCGAGGCCCACATGAGCCGTGCGAGCTCCACGCCGTAGGGGTCATCGGCTACTGACTCAGCGGGCATAGTCGCTAAGTCGTGCAAACAGCCCTTGCTCCTACCCTGGGCCATGCTCAGTACCAGAGCCGCTCCGCAACCTGGGTGAGGACACCGCTCCAGCAGCAAGAGGTTATGCCTGGGGCAGGTGGTGACGGGCCTTAGCATCCACGGCAGGTACGTGGTGCGCTGCTCTCGCCAGCACTCCGGACACACCTTAGTGGTCGTGTGTACGTACAGGTTTATGCCCCCGTGCGGCCAGAGCGGCGCGTCTACGTCCCCATGCTCCTGGTTGCGGGGGTCCGCCATGATAGCGGCTACCTCGTCCTGAGTGTAGAAGCAGGGTACGAGGCTGTGCAGGGTGCGCGCGTATACCTCTTGTACGGACAGGCGAGTTAGAGAGCCCAGGGCGGCAAGCTCGGCTTCTTTGCGGAGCAGGCGCAGGCTCAGTGACATGTCCGGCCCTATCGCGTGGCGATACCAGCCGACCTGCTCGTAGTAGTTGGCAATACGAAGCCGCTCCAGATAACCCTCCAAGGTCTCCAGCTCGAGCGTGCTCACCTTATTTATGACCTTCTGCGTCAACATGCCTTTGGTGCTTTCTTATGCCTTCTAGATAGGATTGCTGTCAAAGCGTCTTCTGGTGCGTCACGTGATAACTTGATGACACACGTCTCTTACTTGGAGTCTGATTAACCGACCAGAGTACATCTTCAAGTTCAAAGTTCTCAAGAAGAAACTTCCTCATCTCTTGGGCTTGCTCTTCCAATTTGTGAAGGCGCTCCTGTGGATGGTCAGTGTCAAGGTATAACTTCAAACTTTGCATAGTCGTAGCCGTCCACTCCGCTCTTGCTGATATGAACGACGCTTCATCTTCAGACCGCGTACGTTTAGCAACTGCATTCTCTGCAAGGGTGTGTAACCAGGTGTTCTGGGCTGATCCACCTGATGGATCAGCCTCTAGGGCCAATGTTTGAGTGTATGACCAATCTGAGGTGTCCAGTGCGACTGGCAACCCTCCGGCCTCTAACTTATCTATCAGGGGGTTTATGATGAGACCTAAATTCTTTATTCGCAGCCTCTTCCCGACGCTTAGGACACTTAGATGCTTGGCGACATCTGGTGCGTAAACCGCTAATACCTTCTCTATTTCGTATAGAGCAAACATAAGGTTGGTGAGGCTTTCGGCTTGTATTTTCAGTTGAACATTTAGCTGGTTCTTGTAATTGGCTTCAATCTCGGTGACAGGACGGTCTGTATCGTAGAGCATCACTGCGGACTGAATGGTATCAGCAATATTCCACCCATGGCTGATAATATCAAGGAGCCATAAATAGCAAGTTATGAGTGCGTTGCCGAATTGACGTTTTATTGCTTCAGTTTTTCTTTCTGAGTACTTGTCAGTGCCTTGCATGATCAACTCTATGATTTTCGTAAGCATCTCAAACACGAGATTGACCTCCTAAGAATGAAAAGCCATCTAGCCGACATGAGCGCTGTTGCCGTAATGCCTTGCTCCATTCAATCTTCCTGGGGACATCGGCCCCCATTCTTAGCATTGGTCTTAACTGTCCCAGCAAAGTGGATAGTGGCACGTAAATAGAAACCTGAGTTACTACTTGCTTCTGAGGTCGGTGAGGCGCTCCTCACGTTCCTTGCGCGGCTTACCTCGCCTGCCTACGGCTCCAGCCTTTCCTTGGACACGGCCACCTGCGGGGTGCGTAGAGGTAGATCCGGCT
>JALZHG010000473.1 GCA_030914045.1 Chloroflexota bacterium
AGAGCCCCCTTCACGCCACTACTCTCAAAACGCCTCTGCCAACACGTCCAGGTCCTTTTAGGGCGACTTGTTTTTGCGGGTCGTCGTGAAAGACCGACACGGCGAAAGTCCCAAGGGCCTTCGTAGGATGACTAACTTATGCGGTGAGTTACACGGCCAAATGGCTAAAGTCGAGCACAGAGAAACTGTCCGAAAAGGGTCGGAGGCGCCTGCGGCTTAGGACTGCGGGACGCCGAAAGTCCCTCTTGGGGCCATTTTATGCTCCGTATTAATAGAAAGGACTCCACTGCGTCCCAGGACAACCAGTTTGTGGTTCGATTTAGGCGTATTTACGAGGATCGAGCAAGCTCATTTGGCTCCATCTTCGCCCCCTATCCCGCCTCAACAAACCACTGGTATTGGGAGCCTCTAAGTTGCTTGGTGTTCCGAGATGGCCCTCTGCTGAGAGATCAGATCAAGAAGTCCCCGGCCAAAATCGGAGGCGGTACGCACATCGGCGGGCTCGACCTCGACGTTGTTCAGGTACTCGAGGCGAAGAACGTCGCCGTCGCGCAGCTCGGGTATGACGCCGCTGTAGAAAAACCCCAACTTCTGCAGCCAGGTACCAGCGTGCGGCGTGGCCCGGTGAGAGAGCGGTAGGTCCGCGTAGATGCAGTCCACGCGATGCAGGCAAAGTTCCCGGAGCCGAGCCCCTATCACATCCTGTAGGTCGGCCCCCGGCTCCTCGACTCGCACGAAAGCCTGGTTGTCGTCCCGGTGTACCTCGACGCTCACCCGCGATGGACCCACTGGATCCTCCCACCCCTCACCGACGGTGCGAAGAAGCCCGTTGTGCTCGACGACGCGCTGGATGAGGTCCCGGTAGGGGGGTGGCGGGTAGATGACGCGTTCGGGCTCCTGGTTAATACGCATGTAGAACAAGGCGACCGATCCGCGCCTTCCTTCCCTGTCTTCGTCGATCCCCTTAAAGGAGACGGAAGCCGGAATATATCCCAGCAGAAAGCCGGTCTCTTTAGCGCCAAGATGTAGAAACCCTCTCTCGCTGTAGGGGTGGACGGCTATGGCCTCACCGTAGAGACCGTATAGGCCC
Source organism: Chloroflexota bacterium (assembly GCA_030914045.1). Taxonomy (GTDB): domain Bacteria; phylum Chloroflexota; class Chloroflexia; order QHBQ01; family JADMIH01; genus JADMIH01. The sequence continues at coordinate 1,091 of JALZHG010000473.1, forward strand.
CAGTCCTTGGCTTGCTGCGCCATAAAAGCCATCATCCTCTCGAACAGCCGGTGTCCGCGGAAGCGCGGGTCCACGACCGCCTGCCCCGCTTCTCCGACGGACGAGTCGGGATGCTCGAGCCTCACTGCAAGGTGACCGACGAACTCGTTCCCTTGCGTCACCGCCACGCAGGAACGCATAAGACCGCCCTCCTGCAGTGCGCGGACGCGCTCAGGGTAGTAGACAAAATCCCACAGGTAGCTGTACCCATAAGAGCGATACATGCAGCGCGAGAGCTCGAAGGATTCCTCCGGCCGCATCATGCGGATCTCTACCGGTGTGTCCTCCGGTGCGGCGGCCGCCCGAACGGTCTGGTGGTGTTCGTCCTCCGAGAGCTGTTCGCGAACGTCGGCTTGGGGCAGGTGCTTGACGAGCTCTACCCGGTTGCCCCCGCGCCCCAGGTTGATGAAGCGGACCTCCTCGGCGAACGAGCGGTGAAGCATCTCTGGCAAGGCTGTGTCCCCACCGTCTGGAGGTCGAGCGTAATCGAAGGGTAGGCCCCGATCCTCGACCGCGATCACCACCTGCCCGGGCCGGTGGAGGACGAGGACGTCGTATTGCCCCTCCTCATCCGGTCCGAAAGCGTGCTCGATGACGTTGCGGCAGATTGTTTTAACAGACTCATCCAGATGCTCGGCGGCTTTACTGCTCAGCCCGATTCGGTGAGCTACCTGCCGCACGAAACGCACCACGGCCGGCAGGAGCTCGGCATCGGTCCTCACCGTGACGCGAGCGATGGGACTCTCGCGTTCCGGCGTCCGACGTGCATCCGCCACGGGCCACACCTCCCTCCGTTTCTCGTCTGTGCAAGGACTACTAGACCCAGAAGTGATTATCGGCTTTCCGGTGGTGAGTATGCGCTGGCGGGCGGTTCGGAGTCAAGGATCGCTGTGAGAGTCCGCTTCGCTCCGTATCCTCGCTCTTTGCCCCGATGTGATCGGGACTCGTTCCTTGACACCGCCAGTCGTATGCTTTTGGCATCGAAGGAAACCCGTAAGAATGAACCCTTGCTGAAAGATACTCTTATTCCTCTTTGCAGATCATGAAGGGTCTGCTTTGCTTCGACCAGAGAGAAGAATCCCGCATAGCCCCGGTCCACTACCCCCTCTGAATGCTCCATTATTGCTGCAAGATATCAGCTCGCCCTCAGCCGTGCGAGGGCGGCTCCTAACGGCCTCCGGGTACGCATCTGATTGTTGTTTAAGGTAAGGAAATCTTACGGAAGTCTACAGCGCCTCTGAGGGGGTTGGGGGCATAGGACCGGGGCTATGAGCTAGACTCCGATCGAACTTCCGCTAATCGGGCTTCTGCGAAGTTCATCCTAACGGTCATTGCGAAGGGTCAGGGTTCTCGCCAGCCGCCACGCGCCGCCTTCTTCATTAGGGGTGCTTCGATCCGTCGGGCATGATGGTACCGTTGAGGTACTTAGAGTGCGTTTCAAAACCTTGTCGGAGGGGTGGCGTCGCAAGCCAAGTGCGTACGGTTTTCGGTAAATATTGCCC
>JALZHG010000192.1 GCA_030914045.1 Chloroflexota bacterium
CTACAGCACCTGATCCTTCGCTACGCTCAGGATGACAATGGGGAATAGGGTTCTGCAAATTGGGGCATTACGGCTGACCGCATGTGCAGGAGGCATCATGTCCCCACCGCGTGCTGGCTAGCACGATTCCTGCTCAGTAACATCATGCTGAATAAATAACTCACCCAAACGGAGACACCACAATGAAAGGCACTATTATAGCGACGGCGCTGGCGGCGGGTGCGGGCGCGGCAGTCGCGGCGAACGTTACGAAGAAGGGCAGCGGGTACACCTTCATGGACAAGTCGGTGGTCATCACCGGCGGCTCGCGCGGGCTGGGCCTCATCATGGCCCGGCTGCTGGCGGACGAAGGGGCGCGCGTGACCATCCTGGCTCGCAACCAGGAAGAACTGGACCGCGCCGCCGAGGACATCGCGCAGGGCGGGGCTGACGTGCTCGCCTTCCGCTGCGACGTGACCGACCGGCAGGAGGTCGAGAACACCCTGCGCCGGGTGATAGAGCATCGCGGGCGCATCGACGTGCTCATCAACAACGCGGGCATCATCCAGGTCGGCCCGGTGGAGCACATGCAGCTAGAGGACTTCGAGGACGCGATGAAGGTGCACATGTGGGGGCCGCTCTACGCGATGCAGGCGGTCATCCCGCACATGAAGCGTGAGGGCGGTGGCCGCATCGTCAACATCTCCTCGATAGGCGGCAAGGTCGCAGTGCCCCACCTGCTGCCCTACGTCACAAGCAAGTTCGCCCTGGTGGGCCTGTCGGACGGCATGCGGGCCGAGCTTGCCAAGGACAACATCCAGGTGACCACGGTGGCCCCCGGCCTGATGCGCACCGGCTCCCCCTACAACGCGCTCTTCAAGGGCGACCGCGAGAAGGAGTTCGGCCTGTTCATGCTCCTCGGCACCCTTCCCCTCAGCGCCATGAGCGCGCAACGAGCCGCCCGACAGATAATAGAGGCGTGCCGCAACGGCAACCCCGACCTCACAACCACCATACAGGCCCGCATGATGATAGTGGCGAGCACCCTCTTCCCCGGCTTGTTCGCTAAGAGCCTGCAACTCGCCGTGCGCTTGCTGCCCGGCCCGCAGGGAGAGCAGGGCGACGAGGCCCGCAGCGGCTGGGAGAGCCAGTCCGGCTTCACCCGCTCGCCCATCATGGCCCCCACTCACCGCGCCGCCGAGCAAAACAACGAGCGGAACAGCTATTATGCGGCGGCGAACGGGGATAGAGCGGACGTTGAGGCGTAAGGAAATACTTGCAACCTCACCTCCCATCTTAAGGAGTGTTCATGGGAGGTGAGGTTCGGGTGCATGGGCCAACACTTAGCAGGTGAATTGCCTGCTTGGTCGTCAAGAGACGCCCGTCGATTGAAATCGAGGGCTACACTCTGCAAAGTCTGCCGCAGGGCAGACTAAATCATCTCTGAGCACCTAACAAGACCTGGAAGCTATCGCAAAAACAACAGTGTCGAACATCAGCAAATGGCCCCTTCCTTGTCATTTCGAACGGAGTGAGAAATCTCGTCCTCCTACAGGTGGGCCTCTTTGCTCGCGAGACTCTACCCTATAGAAAGGTGAAGCTTGGGTGGTGTGGGACGAGATTCTTCGCTACGCTCAGTGGATCATCTTGCAAGTAATGTACACGTTTGTAGGGGCAGGTCCCTATGCCTGCCCTGGTAGAGATCAGCACCTGGTACGTCTTCCAACAAGGGCAGGCACACCCACCTGCCCCTACGATCTCGTCAGGAAATGAAACTTATTTGCAAGACGATCCACTCAGAATGACAAGGGGAGGAGTCGGTCACTGTAGTTCAACAGTATCCCTACCCACCTGATTCTTCACTACGTTCAGAATGACAAGGTCGAGGCTTTGGCGGCCATATTCCGCACTGTCATTGTTGCGATAGCTTCTAATAAGGTGTCGTAGTCCCGCAGCGACTTTGCGAGGTGTAGCCCTCGATTTTAATCGACGGGCGTCTTGTGCCGGCTCAGCTGCCAACACAGACAGCATCCGTTTACTTCTCCATCAACTCCAAAATGGTGCCGACCACCACCTGCCATTCCTTCGTGTCGGGGTTGATTACCTCGAAATGGCCCGTGCCCTGCAAGGTGACTAACTCGGTGTCGTCGCCTCGCTGCCGGGCGGCTTGCACATACCGCTCGCTGATCTCGTAGGGCACGTTGGCGTCGTCCGTGCCGTGGATGAGGCGCATGGGCACATCGGTAGGCAGCATCTCTATAGGTGAGGCGGTGGGGTACCTCTCCGGCACAGCGCCGGGTGTGCCGCCCATAAAGGTCTCCACCACCCCGCTGCTCAACTGCAACTCCCACCCCCTGCGCAGGTCAACCACGCCCGCCAGGGGCACCGCCGCCCTCACCGGCAGCGGATCCGCCATGTAGAGAGGGTCGCCTACGGGGATGCGGTGTCGTGAAGCTGCCCAGGCCGCCAGGTGCCCGCCCGCCGAGTGCCCCGCCACCACAATCCGGTCCAGGTCGAGGCTGTACCGCGGGGCCAGTTCCCGCAGGTAGTCCACCGCCGCACCTACGTCCTGGAACGTGCCAGGCCACCCGCCACCCAGGTGCCCAATGCGCCGGTACTCGATACTCCATGTGGCGAACCCGGCCTCGGAGAGCGCATGGGCGGCGTGCCCCGCGTGCGTCAGATCATACTGAGAGCGCCAGAAACCGCCGTGTATGAAGACGACGACGGGGGATTTGGAATTTCGAATTGCGAATTGCGAAATTGTGGGAAGATACAGGTCACCGAAGTGAAACTCACCGGGGCCGTAGGGGATGCGGTGCTGGGCCGGGACCGGGGTTTGGGAGAAAATGTCGCGTACCACGGTTGGAACCTCATTGCGAGTTGAAGGTCTGGTTGAGGGCCTGAAGACGAAGGCTAAGGAAACAACCGGAACGAGAAGTATGAATAGCAGCGGCCACATTCGCCTTCTACCTTGCAACTTCCCCCTAGCCTCGCCATCCATCATCTATAGTCCATCGTTCATCGTCCATCGTCCATAGTCACCAAGCAATATCATCCCGCACCAACGGCATCGTCATACAACGCGGCCCGCCCCGCGCCCTCGATAGCTCCAGCCCGCTGATCTTGATCGCGTACTTGCGCTCCGGGTGCTGGCGTATCTCGTCCACGAGCGGCTGGTTGACCACCCAGTTGCGCTCGGCTCCGGGCGCTACGTTCCACTTGACGATCTCGTCCTCGGAGATGATGCGGTAGCCCGCTGCCTCCATCGCCCGGTAGGTCTGCTCGTTGCGCTCGTAACCAAGTATGAGGCCGGGGCGCAGGCAGAACGAGTTGGCCCCGTCGGTCCACTGCTCGCGCTCCTGGTAGAGGCGGCTGTTGCCCCCGCAGAAGACCGGGTTGAGCGGCCTGCCAAGCTCCTCCTCCAGGCAGTCCACCAGCGACTTCCTCACCTGCCGCAGCTGCGTGGTGCCGTCCCGCCCGACCTTGATGCGCACGATACCCACCTGCTCGCCGCCACCCGGCATGATGAGCGGCGGGTAGACCAGCAGGTCCTCGTGCGACATCATGGTGAATATCGTGTCGAGGTGCATGGTAGAACGCTGCTTGGGCATAATCACGGCGTAAATCGTCTCCACGCGCGAGTTGTCCCTGGCGAACCCCCTGGCGAGTGCGTCTACACCCTCAGGAGAAGTGCGCTCCGACACGCCCACCAGCACCAGGTCGGGACGTATCACCAGCACATCGCCACCCTCAATCGTAGCCGCTTCGTCTACCGGGTTCGGGTGGGAGAGCGATATCGGGGTCAGTTTGTCGAACCAGACGGGCGGGCGAGAACCGTTGCCTCCACCTGCCTTGGGGTGCAGCATGTAGATATAGCGCAACAGCAGCGACTCGCGTCTGCGGGCGGGCTTAGCCATGTGACCTACCACTAAGCCGTCGTTCACTACGGCGCAGGGGTCGCGCATGAACAGCAGGTTCGGGATGGGGGTAAGCTGGTAAGGCAACTCCGACAGGAATGAGGTCAATTCGGTGTCGCGGTGTGGGTCGGGTTTGCCTTCGATGAGCCAGCGAGCAAGCTGGTCGGGGTCGGCGGACAGCATGTCGTTGCAGAACTTGTCTGCGTCAACGTGCGGCCCAAGCTCCATCTGGCAGATGGCCTGCACAAGGGCGTTACGGGTCTGCTCGTCCTGCAAGATGTCGCGTAACATGTCCGCCGATTCGAGCACCTCTTCCGGCGGCACGATCACCGAGATGAGCCGCTTGAACGCCTCGTGCTCGTGCTTGGCAAGCTCGTGGTAGAGGATGTCATCGAAGAGGAGGTCGTGTCGCAGGGCAGGGGTCATCTGGCGCACCTCCTGTCCCGGAGCGTGCACCACCACCCTGCGTAGCGTGCCGATTTCGGATGTGACGTTTAGCATAAGTTCTCGTTTGTCTGGGGAGGGATTATTCCAGCCTCCCTTAGCTCCTTCAAGAAGCTGTTGTCTAATTCATCAGCCCAAAGGATACAATCAGTGGTGCTGGTTATAAGCCCCGCATGAGCAAGTTCCACAAACTCCGAAGGCACCCAACAAACCAACCATGTGTCGTACCATGGCGGAACCCTAACAGACCGATCCGCATCAGTTTTGACAAAGAACATCCATGTATCCCAGGGTGGGACGGCATTCAGGTCAAACCACCCATTGGTTGCATCTTCCTCAGAGCCCTCTTCGAGATTCTCGTAGGGATCGTAGAAGAGTAAGAGCCCACCCTGAAGACTGTTTGCTGGAGCTTCTGGATACTGATGTTGTTCTCTTAGTCTTTCGGCACGTTTTCCAGCGACTGTGTTAACGATGACCTGAAGCTGAGGTACGTCTTTCTGCCGCAGCTGAGGCTCAAGGCAGGTATAGCTATGCTGAGCATAGCTATACCGAAGGCCTCTGGGCAGTAAGTCAGGTGTCCGCAAGCTGTTGGCCGGATCATCAACAGAAGCGCGGCTGGAGCACCAAGCAATCGTTTCCGCCAATCTCCACCTGAACTTGAGAATGTCATCCATGATGCTACTATCAACACTAAACTACTTCAACAGGACCGTAGTGCAATACCATCAACTGGTCCGCACGTAAAGACGCGGTAGCATACATGCGTCCTGCATTGTCGCTGAATTCTACCTCAACCGCGCCATCGGCAAGGAACTCAAGCACTGTACCAACCTGCCCACGCCTCAAATTCAGTTGAGGGAGGTCCTCGATCAAAGCAACTACATCACCCAAAGTTAGCTGCGGCCTAACTGATACGTTCGACGGGCTTTTGGATTGACGTATGTACCACATCAGGAAAAAGTATGATAGCAAGAATAGCATACCCGCAGCACTTGACAGCACTATGGCAAGCACTACTCGTGTAGAGTCGCGGCCGATAAAGGCAAAGGCATAACCAAGAGTTACTCCCTGTGCCATGAGGAACAACAAGTTTGCTGTCAGACCCGCGAGAAGTAGCAATCTCTCGTTTAGAGGCCTTGAGGAAATATTGAGCTTTGCATCAATAACCAACCAAGGCATCAGCATCAGTCCCTCACCAGCGGCAGCATCAGCGAGTGCGGCCCGCCGTGTCCCCGCGACAACTCAGACCCCTTTATCTTCAGCACCCACTTGCCGGGATCGTCCAGGGTGAGGCGCGTGGCCCCGGTCTGCACGTCGTTGATGTCAACCACCCGGTAGCCGCGTTTGGCGAGTTCCTCCACCGTCTGCTCCGACGAGCGGTAGATAATCACCTTGCCGGGGGCCACCGCCAGCAGGTTGGAGGCGCTGAACCACTGCTCCCGCTGCTGGTCCACCGGGTCGTGGCCGCCGCACGCGATAGGTGTGAGGTCGAGGCCGTCCGCTCGCAGGCTCCTGAAGAAGTCGGCGGAGCGCGTGGGGCGCACCGGCTCCTTGCCAAGCTCCGCACGCACCACGTCCACCGAAGCGGGGCCATACGGCTCGAATACAGGCGGGTAGACCACGCACTCGTCCTCGCTGATCATGCCGAATACCGAGTCGAGGTGGTTGAACCCGGCGGGCAGGCGCAACACGTACAGCACCATGCGGCGGTTGTGGGAGGCCGCATGCTCGCGCCAGGCATCGGAGAGCCTCTGCACCGCGTCCATGCTGGTGCGCTCGCTCACCCCGAGTACGATCAGGTCCTCACGAAGCTGCATCACGTTGCCGCACTCCAATAGCAGCTTGGGCGAAGATGCCACGGGCCACGCCGGGTCGCTGATGCGGGTGTCGGCCCAGGTCCAGCGCGTGGTGCCCTGGAAGCGTGGGTGGTGACGCTGCACGAAGTCGAGCAGCAGCGGCTCGCGGGCGCGTCCGGGCGCTGCCATGCGGGACAGCAAGAACCGCTTGCCGACCACCGTGCCCACGTCTCGCATGAACATCAGGTTCGGTATAGGGGTCAGGAAGAACAGCCGCCCCTCGGTGAAATCGCGCAACGCGTCCTTATCGGCATCCATGAGGCGCTGCTGGTGGCTGTTGGCGTCGGGTCCGGGCCGTTCCGTGGGGGAAGCGCCCGCCACGCCCGACTCGATGCCCTGCACAAGCTCCTCGGCCAGCGCGTGGAAGTCGCCCTGCGAGCACCAGCCGTCGAGCCGTCGCTCCAGGTAATCAGAGGATTCGAGGTCTACGGCGCTGAGTGGAGCGGTGTTGCGGGTTCGGGTGAGCACCGGAGAGACGTACGACGACAGAGAGCCGGGAGCGCCCGACATTGGGTCGCCCTCCGGGTCCTGGGTGTATTGCGGCCACCCCCTACCGCGGAACCAGCGCACCATCACCTCAAGCTGCCCGATGCGCTGCTCTACCGGCGGCCTGCCCGACTCCATGGAGCATATCTGCCTCAGCAGGGCGTTGCGCTGCTCGGAAGGCGCGACAGACAGCGCCTCGTGCAGCATTTCCTCGAAATAGTGGACCTGCACGCCCAGGTGGTCGCGGAGCAGGTCGGTGAGCCAGTCGTGCTCCTGGCGGGCGTGCTCGTTGTAGATGAGGTCGTCAAACAGGAAGTAATCGCGGGTGGAAGGGGTCATCCGCACCAGCTCCTGGCCGGGGCGGTGAACGATTACCTCTCGGAGGCGGCCAAATTCTGAGGTGATTTGCAGCATCGCAACCTTACCAGCCACGTCATTGTGGCAGTATTACAATTCAATCAGCCGGTACTACCGAATACGGGTGAGGGTACGGGTGTCGGGTGTATGGGGGACGGGCGGGAGATTGCTCTCCATACCCGGTGAATTCTGTTCCCGTTCTATATGTTGTGCAGGACGATGCACGGTGAATGGTTGCTAATATGGTTCCCTAGCGATGTCCGATGGGTGGTTGGCTACACCCTACGAAGGACGACGCCCGGCGATTGAAATCGCGGGCTACATCTTGCAAAGTCCGCCCTGCGGCGGACTGCTTTAGCCACGTTTCTACCCCATCAGAAACCCTTTAGCACATAGCCAGTC
>JALZHG010000474.1 GCA_030914045.1 Chloroflexota bacterium
CGTGGCGCGCCGTAGGTTTGACGGAGCTGTTCGGCTACGCCGAAGAGCTTCGTCGCTCGTCGGGGACAGTGTTGCGCCCCCGCAACCGCGGCCAGACCTTCGAGGACAACCATAGCTCCTGCACTGTATCCAGAGTCCCACAGGACTGTGAGACTCAGTAGATCGAAATAATGCTTGTCATGCTTGATCTGATATTGGCCAGGGCATGGCTTGCCCAAACCTTGCTGGATTGGCCGTGGAACCACTCAATCCAAGGAGGACAAGCCATGCCTGATCATACCCCAAAACTCACTGACCACGACGTGCTCCGCCACACCCGCACGCTGCTGCAAGCGCATCTGCCCCTGCACGCCGACGGCTCGGTCTGCACCACCCGAGACCTGCTCCAGGTCTTGCTGGGCGTCGCCGTCAACCAGGGAACGATTGAGGCTATCTGTGCTGACTTACTCGGCACGCCTAACCCTGAGACGATCCGCCGCTATCTCAATGCCCAACTCCGCGTCGACGCCTTGCCTGCCCTGCTCGACCAGGTCAATGCCGCCCTCGCTGCGGAGATCCCCACGTGGGTCTGGAGCGCTGCCCGCGATGTGGCAATCGACTTCCATGACCGTCCCTACTACGGCACGCTATGCCAAGATGAGGGTCTGTGGGTGCGCGGGGAAGCCAAGGCCGGCACGACCCGCTTCTATCGTATCGCCACGGCCTATGTCATGCTGGCCGGCATGCGCGTTACCTTGGCGCTGCACTTCGTGCGGCCGGAGGACACGCCGCGCAGTGTGCTCCAGCACCTGCTGGAGCGGCTGGAGGAGCTGAGCCTGCGCCCCAAGCGCCTGTTCCTGGATAAGGGCTTCGCCGGCACCGCGGTGCTGCGCTTTCTGATGCAGCGTGACCAGCCCGCCCTGATCGCCTGTCCCCTTCGCGGCAAGCGGGGCGGCACTCGCGCGCTGTGTCGCGGCAGGGGCAGCTATCGGACGCGCTACCGCTTTACGGATGCAGCCGGAGACCCGGTGGAGGTCGAGCTGGCCGTCTGCCGCGTGGTGACGACGGCCAAGCGCACCGGGCGGATGGAGCGGCACGCGAACTGGCTGATCTTCATTCTGGTTGGGCTCGCCTTGCCCCCGCAGCAAGCGCGGCGGCTGTACCGCAAACGGTTTGGGATTGAAAGCAGCTACCGCTGTGCTGGGCAGGTGTTGGGGTGGACGACAGCGCGCAATGTCGCCTACCGCTTTCTGCTGCTGGCGCTGAGCTTCATCTTGCTGAACGTGTGGTTGCATCTGCGCTGGTGCTGGGTGCAGGTGCCGCGGCGGGGCAGGCGCTGGCTGGACACCCAGCGCTTCGCGCTGAGCCGCTTGATTGCCTTTGTGCGCCGTGCCTTGGAGCAGCACTATGGGTTTGTTCATGAAATCGTGGCGCTCGTCGCGCCTAGACTATAATTTGGGTCTACTGAGGCTGGTAACTCGATTGCCCATCTCCGGATGGCGGCCTCCAGCCTGGTACGGACCCGGAGCGGGGGCTAAGGGCACTTGTCCCAAGTTAAGGCTCTAGGCGGTTTGTCAAGGTCCTTGCAGCGCCTCAGAGACTGGTATGATCCCGGGCATGACAACCAAAACGGTCACATCACCCAAGAAAAAACCAAGTTCCGTCCGTCATACTCGCGCCATGCAGCGTGACCGCTCCAAACGCCCGACTGTCGCTCCCTCCGCCCCCCAGGTTGAGGCTCGCCTGGCTGAGCTCATCCAGCCTGCCACCTTCGCCCAAGTTGCTTCCTTCCAACAGATGGGCCTGCGCCAGCGCATCCTCACCTTACCCGTCATGATGGCCTTCGTCCTCAGCCTGATCTGGCGCCACCTCGGCTCCGTCGCTGAGGCCACGCGTGTCCTGCGTCACGAAGGCTTCCTCTGGGTTGAGCCTACCCAGGTCTCCTCCCAAGCGCTCACCGAGCGCCTCGGCTCCTTGCCTGCCAGCCTGTTTGAGCAGACACTCCACGATGTGCTGCCTCAGATGCAGCAGCGCTGGCAGAGCCGCAGGCGTCCCCTGTCGCCCGCTGTTGCCCACGCCCAGCAGCACTTCACCGAGGTCCTCGCCCTGGATGGCTCGACCTTGGACGCGCTGCTGCACAAGGTTGGCTTGCTCAAAGGCCGTGAGAAGCGCGCCTTGGGCGGGCGGATGGCCGGCTTGCTCAACCTCGCCACTCGTCTGCCGCGCCAGATCTGGTACGAGCAGGACAGCCAAGCGCATGACCAGCGCTTTTGGGACCGTGTCATTGCCAGGCTGGAGCCAGGTGTCCTGCTGATCTTCGACTTGGGCTTCCTGAATTACCCTCACTATGACGACCTGACCACCAAGAAGCTCAGCTTCATCACGCGAGCGGCGGAGAACATGGCCTTCAAGGTAGAGCGAGTGCAGCAGGCAACGGGAGAGCTGCATGACTTGCTGGTCTGGGTCGGCTCGGGAGAGACGAGCCGCTGTGAACACCTGTTGCGCTTGGTGGAGGTCAAGCACGGCAGCAAGTGGTATCGCTACTTGACCAATGTGCTCGACCCGGCGGTGCTGCCGGCAGCGTATGTGATGGCGTTGTATTGGCAGCGCTGGCGAATTGAGGATGCCTGCGCCATAGT
>JALZHG010000193.1 GCA_030914045.1 Chloroflexota bacterium
CCTTAGGCCTGAGCTGGGGACCGAATTTGGAGCCGGCCAACGTCAATGTGGCAGTCTACTACGTGTACAGCGTGTACGACAACTCTAGAAAGTACGGGGACCTCGGCTTGATGTTTGCCGTCATAGAAGCAGGCGAGATCGCCGCACACATTCATTTGATCTGCACGGCCACGAACGTCGGTTCATGCGACCTGGGCGGCTGGGAGAAGGTGCAGACCGAGCGGTTCATTGGTGTTGACGGCCTGTCTAAACATTTGGTGCATGCTACAGTCATTGGGATGCTCTAAGCGGAGGTCTGAGCCGGCGCGACGTACGCTGTCGCCGCACCCGGTGGGCGCGCATCCTGTCGCAAATGCTCCTCTACGCCAGCCGGGGGAGCTTGTTCGTAACATGTTACCGGAGAAGACAAGGGTGATAGCTTGAGCGCGAGTGGATCGCAGAATACGCTGATGCTTAGTGACGGCGTGCACGTTTATTACAACGGGGCTGATGAACTTCGTGTGCGCAAGGGTATCTGGAACTTCGAAGAAGCAATGTTGACTCTTGATGGTCTCAGCACGGATCATAAAGAGAGCCTGGTCAGGTTGTTCACCCTGCTGCAAGACGGCAGAGAAGTGGATACCGAGCGCCTCCCGAACGAGGAGAACCTGACGCAACTGGAGCGACAACAAGTCGTCCAGACGCTGGATGCTCTGCGCTCTAACCACTACGTGTCTGATGGAAAGGACGCGAACGGTAGACGGTTTCTCAACCAGCTCCTGGTCGGGGCCGACGATTACGCACCGCATGGCGGCTCCAGCGATAGGCCGGTGCTGTTCTTCGCTGACACCCAATCGATCAAGGACTATGCCGTTATGCTGGCTGGGCAGATCCATCTGCCTTTGACAGTCATGACGCACGAACAGTTTAGACTGATTGAATCGGCCGACTTGACCACCAACTTTGACGCCTACCAAACGAGAGAGCAGCTCAAGTCTGTGCGCCAAATCGTCGAGCACTGCGGCTGCATCGTCGGATGTCTCGAGAGGCCTCGCATCATCTTCTTGCGTAATCTCAATCGAGTACTCGTGCAGACATCACAAGTGCTGAGCCTCAGCCTCTTGGACGGGCCGTTCACCACGGTCTTCACGATCAAGCCCCCGGAAACGGGATGCTTTGAGTGCTTTGAGCAACGCTTGCTGGCGCGCATGGAGGAGATGCCCTCGTATCACCGGTTTGTAGCTCAAACTACCGGCGTTCCCAGGTTGGAGACCAAGATTCACGCCAGCCCACTGATGCATTCCCTGGCGGCGCAAGCTCTGTTCGAAGGTCTCACGGTCCAGAAAATTGGGAAAGCGAAGCTGGCGGGACGGGTATTGAACACGTACGTGCCGCTCATGGAGATTCAGGTTCAACCTCTACTGCGTGTGCCGTTCTGCCCGGCCTGCGGCTTCGTCGCTGAAGCTCGCATGGAAGAGATGTACAGCTCATCGAGGAAGATCGTCGATCGGGTCGTTGACCGGATCGCCGTGGTGGATAACTAGCCGGCGCCGGGCCCGCGACAAAATGAAGGGGACGGCGCCATGCTGAGGTTTTATCCATCAAGCGTACATGTGGTCAACGAGTTTAGGCGGTTGTGCAGCCAGCACTTCGGCATCGCCGAATCGCTGATCGTACAAGTGACCCAAGTAAGCCGCGCGCCGCGCATGCACACCATGACGGCCCGCTTGCCCCACTATCACAAGGTTCTGCTGGGCGAGAAGACGGAAATGCAGTATCACCTGGCGGGCTACGGCGTATACAGGGAAGAAGCACTGATTCGGCTTCTCGGGGAGGCCATTGAGCGGTATGCGCTCGTTACGGCCGCAGCCGCAGTGAAACAGAGGCTCGTCAAAGCGAGCTATAACGACCTGAAGTCCGACCCGGACGTGATGCCATGGGATCTGATTACCATTTTCTCCGATACGGATTACGCCCGCATGCGCGGCAAAGTCCAATTTCGCAGCATCACGCCGGACGACCAGATCAGCTGGATATGGTGTCCATCCCTCTGTAAGCCCGGGAAGGACATTTGTATCCCCGCTCAATGCCTTTTTACCGGCGTAGAGTTCCAGGACGAGATTCCATTCATGACCGCTTTTTCCAAAGGCTGTGCCAGCCACACTGTGCCAAAGCTGGCACTGCGATCTGCCCTTCTCGAAGCCGTGGAAGCTGACGCGCTCATGGTCCGGTGGTACGCCCTCACCAAGGCGCGGCGAATACTGCTGGATGATCCGATCTTACGTGACATGATCGCGGAGATCTTCTGCGAGCTAGACGTGGAGATTGTGCCCTACGAGTACACCATGCCGGGAATGCCTGGACACGTGTTCGCGGTCGGGCTGTTGAGCAGGGGGGCCGAGCGACCGACCGTCCTGTTAGGCACTGGGGCAGGCCTCATTCCAGGCGCGACCCTCTATAGAACGTTGATCGAGGCTGCGGCAATCTTCTATGTCGGGTACAACGGCCCTGTGGTCCAACCGCGTGATTACCTCATGGAGACCGACGAACACAGCCATACGAACCTGGATAGCAACGTCGCGTACTGGGCCAGCGCCGACGACGGCGATCAGAAGCGTTGGTTTATTAAAAATATGGCGGACGGCGAAGTCAAACTCAGCACGTTGGCGAACTACCAGTCGACGATCGACGAGGAGCTGGAATACATCATCGGAGAGTTGCAGAGCATCTCCAGCTACGCGGTTCATCTGGACATTACGCCTCCTGAACTCGACCAGACTGACTGGTCGGTAGCCCGCGTCTTCATTCCAGAGCTCGTCCAAGTGTCGCTGCCGTCGTTCCCTTACAGCGGCCATCCTCGGTTACGTCAAGTCGGCGGGGTGCGGAATCGACTCCCTCATCCCTCACCTTGAGACGATTTTGCTCGTGATGGCGAGCGTATATCCCACGGGCTTCTGTGCGAACATGACCGCACTGATCAAGGGACCGCGGGGGTTCGTGCGGATCGGATCGCTAAGTGGCAGTCTGGTTGGATTCGTAATCGGGTATCCCGTTCTTGTGGTGGTCGTCGCGCTAGTGCGACCACACCAGGTCTTGGCTTTCGAGTGGCCAACGTCGGTGCCGCTGTTAGTGCTGGCGCCGTTCGTCGGCATTGCGTGCATTGCCCTTGAGTACCTGGTCGGGGTCCTGATCCTGTATGTACGGACACAAAGACTCATCACGCGGGTAACGGTGCATGGCAGCTATGCTGCGTTTCCGCGGATAGGCGGCAAGGATATTGTGAGCGTTTTAGTCGTGGTGGTCGGAGAGGAGCTTATACTCCGGCAGTTCCTATTTAGGTTGCTGGCGACCGAGATGGCTATCGAGATGTCACTTGTCATCTTGCTGTGCGCGCTGGCGTATGCCATTAACCATCTGCCGTTTGGCGGTACCAGCGCGCTCGCCAAGTTTCCAAGTGGCCTGGTCTACGTCTGGCTATATTACGCTTCGGGCTTGTCCGTCGCCGTCGTGGTCGTGGCTCACGCGACTCAGAACCTGACTCTGCTCGGCCTCTCACGACGGAGCTCGTGGCTATCGAACGCAAGTTCGTTGTTATCAACTTTAAGGTCGTGGTGGGCCAGCAGAAGATCACGAGAGGTGGGCAATCGACGGTGGCGCTAGCCCTGTTCTTGATCGTCGTTACGGTCGTCTCCATTGTGTGGGGACGAACCAACCGGATCGGCTACAGCCGGGTCATCACCTCGGCCGCGCGCTTCATCATGAAGTTCTCGCAGATGAACGAGGAGCTGATTCGAAGCTACCTTGTGTGGTGTATTTACATGTTCGTTGGGCTGATCGGGGCTGTTGCGCTGTTGGCCGCGTATCAATTGGATCTCCTTCGCTTTCTGACTGTAGATTTGCGCTATCTGTGGGTGGTCCCGCTGGCGTTCATTGCGCAGAACTCGCTGACGGGGCTGATGATGCAACTATGGCTTGTCGCGAGGCCCAGGAGCGATGTATTCTCGGACTTGGCGAGTATTCTTTGGGTCAGGTACACGCTGATGATGCCTCGCGTCATGCGTATGATGGCCCCCCTGTCCGCCGCGCTGGTCGAAGAAGTCTTCTTCCGAGGCGCCGTGTTTCTGATTCTAATAGAGCGTTTCCCGCAGACCGGCGCCTACTGGCCGATCTTTGTATGCACGGCGCTCTTCGTCCTGCAGCAGCTGCTTCAGACAGACACGGTCGGGCAACGCGTAATTCTCCTCGTTGGGTCGACGTCGGTTTCCGTCGTCGGCTGTTTGGCGACTTTGTACACGGGAAGTTTGTTGCCGACACTAGTGTGCCATGGGGCCTATGCGGTAGTGTATTTGCAGCTTGGAGCGTTTATGCCCAAGCGGCCACCGAGAGAGCAAGGGGCGAAACCGCGTGCCGTCTACCCGGGTTTGTAGGAGTTCTGCACCGGGTAGGCTGAGTAAAGCGGCCTCGGCCATAGTGAATGACGCGAGCATGGTTACTCAGTGAGCGAGACGCACTCCCGACGGCGAAAGGTCATTTACAACCCGGCCGCGGCCGAAATCCAGCAGAATCCATTTCCGACTTTGCGTCATCTGCGGGAACAGGACCCGGTTCATCTCACACGGCAAGGATGGGTGTTGACGCGCTACGACGACTGCGCCGTGGTGTTGGCGAGTCGACAGTTCGGGATGCGCGGCATCGAGGACATGCTTCGCAGACAGATGGGCCCTGGGCCAGCGCTTGAGTTTATCGCCAAGCGCTTTCATTCGTATGACCCCCCTGAGCATACGCGCCTGCGCCGTCTGGTCGCCAAGGCGTTTTCGGCGCATCGCGTTGAGGAGATGCGTGGGCATATCGAAGGGCTCGCTGAACGCTTTCTTGATCAGGTCGGTACCGTTACAGCGTTTGATCTGGTCGACAAGTTTGCCTGTCCGCTGCCATCATGGGTAAGCACCGAAGTGCTTGGCACTCCGATGGATGAGCGGACGCAAATGAACGTTTGGACGGAGCGCATTTTGACATTGCAGGGTATGGCTCGACCTGATAAGGCAACTCTGGAGGAAGGCAATGCATCGGCGAAACAGTTCATGGTGTACATGCGTAGATTTATCGAGGCGCGGCGTAAGGAACCGGGGAATGACTTGGTGAGTGCGTTGATTGCGGCTGAGGAGCAGGGAGATCTTCTAACCGCTGAAGAGATTGCCGAATGCGTCGTGTTTCTCTCTAACGCGGGGTTCAGCACGACGCGCAACCTCATTGCCAACGCAGTGGTAGCGCTTCTAAGGAACCGCGAACAGTGGGAATTGCTCGTCGACGATCCATCCTTGATCGGCGAAGCGGTGGCAGAGGCCCTGCGCTACGACTGCTCCCTGACAAGCACGCCGCGTTTCGCCCGCCAAGAGACGATCGTGGGCAATAGAAAAGTAGCTGCTGGGGCAGCTGTGTTCTGCTTGCTAAATGCGGCAAACCGAGATCCAGAACGGTTTCCCGATCCCGATCGCTTTGACATCACTCGCACCGACAAGAAGCATCTGGCCTTCGGGGGAGGCATTCACTTCTGTCTAGGCGCGCGTCTCGCGCGCCTGCAAATCGAAGTAGCACTGAGTGCTCTGCTTCGTCGCTATCCGCGACTTCGACTCGGAACGGAGAAGATCGAGTGGCGTTCCGGGTTGTATCGCGGGCCCATACGGGTCCCGGTTATTACAGGCTGACCGGCGGCTCTGAAGCGACGTCGAGCAGGGCAGCACCCCGGATGAGGCGGCCGCGGCGGGCCGGGCGTTACATGGCCGACATCAAGCACGTAGTCGGCGCATCCGCTTGACTACCTTTACTGATTGTCAACGGCTATCGGTTTCTCCCCAGCTACGTCCGTCGGATCTCCCGAACGGCGGTCACGTTGTCTCCCCGCTGGTGGCCATCGGTCACGTGAGAGGCCTCACCCCCTTGCCGGCATTCGCTTGAGCGAGGCGGTAGATCGGTGCCGTCGGTCAGCAGGACGTGATCGTGGTGCAGGAGGCGGTCAACGGTTGCGGCGGCGAGGGTCTTGGGCATCAGCTCGTCGAAGCCTGCGGGATGGATGTTCGACGTCAGCGCGATCGAGCGTTCTCATTAGGGGGCATCGACGACCCGAAACAGGGCCTCGGCGGCGTCGGGCGCGACCGGGAGCATCCCGATGTCGTCGATCACGATCAGGTCACCGCGGATGAGCCGGCCGATCGCTTTGCTGACGCTGTCGTCGGCGCGGTGGCGGCGCAGCAACGTAGCGAGACTTTCAAGCGTGTGCCAGGCGACCGTCTTGCCCGCGTCGATCGCGCGATGCCCGAGCGCTTCGGCGATGTGGCTCTTGCCGGTCCCCGACGGTCCGCGAATGCAGTTCTCCGCGCGGGCGATCCACTCGAGCGTTCTGAGCGCTTGCTGCGTGGTGGCCGGGATCGGCGACGCGGCCTCGTTCCACGCGTCGGAATGTCTTGCCGGCTGGCAGCTGCGATTCATGCTGAGATGGGCGCTTCAGGGAGATAGTCGCGCTTCGTGGACAGCGCCCTGAAGACGAGGCTCGCGGGCACCGAGCTTCTTGGGGTCGTCTGTGTATCTGCGTGGAATCGTCGGACGCCGTTAGAGAAGAACCAGGGGTGTGGGCACCCCGAACGAGCACGCCTGTGGCCGGTGGCTCCCATGGCCGCGCGTGGCGCGGCGGGCGCGATGGTAGCCGCAGCGGGAGGCCCCGCCATCGGCGAGGCCCCCTCCCGCGGTCCGGCTGCAGCCTGGGTCGCCCGGATACGCGCGATCCTCGCGCGCGTTCCGCTCAGGGCGCCATTGCCGCCAACCTGCGCTCCACGCACTCCGCGCAGCAGCCGCAGTCCTTCAGTGGCTCTGCGGACGTAGTTCTGCACGCCGAGTAGTCGGCGCGACCGTCTCGGTCATCGAGGACAGATGCGTCTGCGAGGATCCGTCGGCCTGTCGTGACCGAGGAGGGACGCGTGGCTGAGCTGTTGGATCGCATCCGCGTAGAGATCAGCACGCGCCTGACCGAGTTGCGTCCGCTCGTCGACGAGCACCGCCGTCTGGAAGCCGCGCTGCGAGCGCTCAGCGAGCCGACAAGCAAGGCTCCTGCTCCGCCACCGATCACCTCGCCGGCGCGGGCAAGCCCTCGTGCGCGCGCGAAGGCGCCGACGAGGCCGCGTTAGCGTGCGCCTCGCGGTGCCAATCGGGAGGCCGTGCTGCGAGCCGTCACCGACCGCCCCCGCGCCATGAGCGCAGAGCTGGCCGCGCTATCGAGAGTCGAGCGCACACGCTGAACGGGCTGCTGGCGCGCCTCGTCAATGGCCGGCGAGCTGCAGACACTCAGCTGCCGACGGGGCGGATGGGGTATGCGCTTGGCGATGCCGGTCCAGCGGCGCCCGCAGTCGCTGCACCCCCCGGC
>JALZHG010000475.1 GCA_030914045.1 Chloroflexota bacterium
CCGACCAGGGTGCGATCTTGGGGTGTCCACATGATGGGCTCCAGGCAGGAGAGTCCCCCGGCAAGCCTTCAGCACGGCGCTCATCGTCCGTCAAACCAGCCACAACCTCCTTTCAAAACGGGCTCTGAGCTTGACTTTGTAGGTCAGGGAGGCCTGCAAACAATGGCCATGAGGCGGTCGAGCAGGTCGGTCGGGACTTTCGAGATGGTCCGGTGATCCCGCGAGAACTCGAAAGTCTGTGAGGTCCACAGTTCATGTCGAACCCAGGCGAGCGCATCGCTGAAGGTCGGCGTCTGTTTGGCATACCAGCACACGCATTCGGGTAACAAACTCCGCGTGGCATGGAGTTGTGTCGCCCACAGCGTCACGAGCGAGAACAGGCCGAGCAGCGCCGGCGTGGTGCGCAGGATGGCCAAGTCCGACCATTGCCGCTGGGTCTCCAGACCCAAGTGACGGCGGGCTTCCTCGAAGGTGGTCTCGATGCGCCAGCGCCGCACGAACCAGCCGAGAATATCCACGGGTTTGGCCTGAAGGTCCGTGCAGAGAAAGGCCTGCGGCTCCGTTGCGCCGAGTGGATCACGCACCAGCACCCAGCGGATCGCCACCTGCTTGCCAGGATGATGCCACAGCGCCGTGCCGGAGGTGATGTCGAGGTGACGCTCGGTGCGGCCATACCAGCCCGTGATCCTGACCCGCCGCCAGGCGGTGGCCGGGTCCGTCAGCCGCTGCGCCAAGCTCGGCAGCCGAGCTCCCTTGACCCGTGGTCGCCCGATCGTGCCCGGCTTGCGCGGTGGCGGGGGCTCATACAGCCCGGCATCGAGCCGCAGTCGCGAGATCATGCACACATAGCGGCCCACATCCCGCAGCAACTCGATAGCCGAGAAGCTGCTGTCCGCCACGGCGATCAGCTGGCGTCCCGGCAACCAGCGCGCGGTCTGCAGCAGCACTTGGCGGGCCCAGTCGGTGAGCCTCTTATACCGCCGGCCCTGCTCGGCGGCATAGCGTTCGGAGGGCGCGAGCACGGTCAGGAACGGCAGCGCCCAGACGCCGCCGGCCCATGGCACGGGGGCGAGCAGCATGGTGCTCAGCCAGCGCAAGCCGCTGGCCTTGACGAAATGACCATGGCTGGAGCGGACCGGATCGCGATAGATGCCGCGAGCCTTGATCTTGACACCCCAGCGCCGCTCGATGGTGTCATCAAGGCCGATCACCACCGGTCCCCGTGGCGCGAAGGCCGCCACGAGCAGCTGCAGGAGGCGATGTGCGAGGGCCCGGGAGGACCAGCGTGCTGTGCTGAGAACGCGGTGATACAAGGCAAAGCTCGAGGTTTGCCCAAGACCCATGACGCGCAGCACGGCGGTCACGGTCCGGCGGCCGGGCAGCAGAAGAGCTCCCGTCACCAGGACCAGCACATGGCGCCAGACCGCGGTCGTGAAGTTGTGGGTAAACGGCCGCATCCATTCGGCCAGCACAGGGGGCACACTCGCTGGCATAGCTCGACTCTCTGCCTGGACGATTGCTGCAGGTCGAGCCATCTTATGCCAGGAGAGAAGGCGACGATGACGGATGCCCTTCGCGAACGGATCGAAGCCTATGCTTGGCCGCGCGGCGGCGTGGCGGTGGTACGGGCCAATCGGGGCTACACGCTTTACAGCCGGCGCACCGGCGGCTCGGTCGCACGGTTGCGGCCCACCGGTCAGGAGGATTGCGTGCAGGTCCTGTGGTGGCGTCGCGACAGCTGGGCCACGCCTGGTGACTTCGGACCCGTCATCCTGCCGCTCGATGCGGCGCTCGACTTCATTGCCAATGAGGGCTTCTTCTGGATCAATGCGTAGGGCTCACCGCCCCCGAAATGTGCAAAGTCGAGCTTAGAGCCCGTTTTGAAAGGGGGTCGTAGTTGGTTTGACGGACGATGAGGGCCGTGCTGAAGGCTTGCCGGGGGGCTCTCCTACCTGGAGCCCATCATGTGGACACCCCAAGATCGCACCCTGGTCGGCGATTTTGGATCCGGCAAAGCCCTGAGCGATGACCAATACCGCCTGATCGCGCCGCTCATCCCGCCTGCCAAGCCCGGAGGTCGGCCGCGCACCACCGACAGGCGCCGCCTGCTGGACGGCTTGTTCTACGTTGTCCGGACCGGCTGCCAGTGGCGCCATCTGCCACCCCCTCCGGCCTTTCCGCCCTGGTCCACGGTCTATGGCTACTTCCGCGCCTTCCTGCTTGCGGGCGTATGGGAGAGCATGCGCCATCACCTCGTGATGATGCTGCGCGAGCAGGAGGGCCGCGAGGCCAGCCCGACAGCGGCAATCATCGATACGCAAAGCGTGAAGACGACGGAAAAAGGGGGCCTCGCGGCGGAGCCTGCCCTCGGACCCTGATCCGAGGGACGCCGCAAAGCGGGTGAAGGGGCGCAAGCGCCACATTGCGGTCGATACATCAGGGCTGCTGCTGGGTGCGGTGGTCCATGCCGCCAACATCCAGGACGCGGATGGGCGTGGGACCGGCTGCGGCGGCTCAAGCCCTTGTCTTGCTGGCTCAAGGCCGTGTTCGCGGACAGTGTCTACAACCGCCTTACCACCCTTCTTGCCTGCTTTCTACTCGGCCTGACACTGATCA
>JALZHG010000476.1 GCA_030914045.1 Chloroflexota bacterium
CCCTTTAAGCCCCCGCCCTCAAAGACCAGGTCTACATTCTTTGCGCGCCCTTCCGTAGCCGCCCGCCGTTCAGACATCCCTAACCACATCCTTACCTCTACCTTGAGGGCGGGGAAATAACCTTACCGGTTACGCTAATGCCTTTATTGGTCATCTCTTCTCTATGGTCCCTTTCTTCTCCGTTGCTGTTACTCCTACCTTGTGGCCGTCAGTAAAGCCGCTGTCGGGGGCAGGCACATCGGTCGAAAGACGGCTCTTTCTTTAGGACTTTAGTCCAAGGTTTATCTCACCCATTTTGCGTAGAGCACACCGCGCCGGGTAGCCGCTTCCTGATCTATTCACCCAGTGCGTGGAGAAACTGTTTGGGAATTCCGGAGAGGGCCCAAACAAGGACCTCGCGAATCGGCGAGAGAGCGCCAAAGGGCCCATTTACGTCACCTTGCCCCGCCAAAGACCCACGATCGAGACACCTCAGGCTATTTTCCAAACAGTTTCGGAAGAGAAATTCTCAGAAGTTCCTACTGTATAGAGTTCTCAGAGGCACATACGCAGCATCCTGCTAGACATATGGCCCGATTAACATGACGGCTCACTCTAAGGGTAAGATGCTCTAAACACACGCACAGAGAGAGAACGAGGCAGGGCGATTATGGCCAAGAAGCAGAAGCCAGGAAGGCAGAAGCTGAACAGGTGGATCGGGCGGCAAGTAAGGGTGGGCTTGAACCTCCGCGGAAGCACCACTATGGTCGGGATCCTGCAAGGGAGCGACCGGCTCGGTATATACCTAAGGCACTCCGTACTCGAAGGAGAGCGCCCGGTCTTTTACCCTTGGGAGGTGGTGTTCTGGGTCTACCCGACCGAGGAACAGAGCGCCGAAGAGGCTCGACCGAGGCCGAGCGGGACCCCCGTGGACCCTGAGTCGCTCATCGGCTAGAGGGCGCTAACCCTTATTCATGCTCGACCATCCGCGACACCCCGGAACGCTCCTCTTGGCGTCGGACGATCTCGGCTCCGACTATACCCTTCTAAAGCAACTGCTACCCTTATTCACTCGACTACCTAGAGAAACCGTCCGAAAAGGGTCGGAGGCGCCTGCGGCGTAGCCCAACGGGACGACGAAAGCCCCTCTTTGGCCCGTTTTGTGCTTTGTATAGCGGCCAAATCCACGCTCCGAGCGTCGCTCGTACACCTTTTCGGACAGTTTCAGAAGCTGGACTTTAGCCATTCACGGAGGAAAGAGGTAGGGTACGCTCGTCACCGCAATCTGCCAAAAAGAGGTGTCGAGTGCGTACCCTACCGACCGAGATGATACGAGTTTTGGTCTCCTTCGCGCCACTGTTCTCCGGGCGCGTCTGGCAACACGCCCTCATACTACTGGCGGGAACGATCCTCGCTCCGGGTAGAAGGACCGTGGCAGCCGCCTTACGGGCGATGGGTCTGGAGGGCGAGCGGACCTTCCATCGCTACCATCGGGTTCTCAGTCGTGCCGTTTGGTCTAGCCGAGGAGCAAGTTGCGTGCTTTTGAGGCTGCTGGTGGAAGCGTTTGTCTCGGATGGCCCTTTGGTTGTGGGCATCGACGAGACGCTGGAGCGGCGCCGAGGAAAGAAGATTTCTGCCAAAGGGATCTACCGCGATCCGGTTCGCTCCAACCGCGGCCACTTCGTGAAAGCGAGCGCTTTACGCTGGGTGTGCGTGATGCTGCTGGCCCCGGTGCCGTGGGCTTCTCGGGTTTGGGCCTTGCCCTTCCTCTGTGCTCTGGCCTACTCCGAGCGTTACGCCACGGAGCATAGCAAGCATCACAAGAAACTGACCGAGTGGGCGTGGCAGCTGCTTCTTTTGGTCAGACGCTGGTACCCACAGCGAGAGATAGTAGCTGTCGCTGATCGCGCCTACGCATCGCTCAAACTGCTCGACCGCTGCCGTAAGGTGAGAAATCCGATCACCTTCATCACCCGCTTGCGTTTGGATGCTGCCCTCTACAAACCGGCCCCGCCCCGGCGCCCCGGTCAGTTGGGAAGACCTCGCCTAAAGGGTGAGAGACTGCCAAATCTCTCGATGGTTGCTGAAGACCCAACCATCGTCTGGAGTCCCATCACGGTAGCCAGCTGGTACGGGAGCGAAGAACGCACCGTGGAGATAGTCTCAGATACGGCCGTCTGGCACAGCACGGGTTTGCCCGCTGTGCCCTTGCGCTGGGTCCTCATCCGAGACCCGCAAGCAGAGTTCAAAACCCAGGCGCTCCTGTGCACCGATCTCGCCGCCGACCCGGGACGGATCATCAGTTGGTTCGTGAGACGTTGGCAGATGGAGACAACCTTCCAAGAAGTACGCCAGCGTCTGGGGTTTGAGACCCAGAGGCATTGGTCGGAGATGGCGATCCAGCGGACCGCCCCCGCGCTGTTGGGACTCTTCTCTTTAGTTACGCTCTTTGCTCACCAGCGCCTGGCAAAGGGCACGGGCAGCATCAGACAAACGGCCTGGTACTACAAGAGCCATCCGACCTTCTCTGATGCTTTGGCATTGGTACGCAGGCAGTTGTGGACACAGCCAACTTTTTGCGGGTCACCTTCAGCGACCGACACGGTAAAAGTCCAGCGTAAGTTCCTCGAGCG
>JALZHG010000194.1 GCA_030914045.1 Chloroflexota bacterium
CAAGCAGCCCCTTTCTTCAGGTGAGTGCGTGAGGAAAGGTGAAACATCTCGGTAGAGGACGAGATTCTTCGCTGCGCTCAGAATGACAAAGGCGGAGCAGGGTCGCTTTAGCTGCACCAGACACCACTAACCGCATCACGTTTCGCGTTTCACGTTTCAGAATCCCCGCTTTCCACGACCTTGACTCTCAGGCCCACGTTTGGTATGATTTACGCACAAACCCTGTGATGATCAGGGGTCGTATATAAGGTTTTGATCCTAACTAGAACTTTGGGAGCTGGCAGCGGATGGGGCTGCGTACGGCCGCAAGGCTAACGCAATAACCTGAAGAACGGCACCCACCTGCGTAAAGCAGGTTCAAAACCTTACGACTCCCCGTCCGGGGTTTTTTCCATTTTGGATTTTGGAATGCGGATTTCGGATTTGCTCCGTATCCTAATAAATCCGAAATCCGCATTCCAAAATCCCAATTTCCAAATGATAATCACAATTGTGGGGCCGGAGCGGTTTCTTGTGGCTCAGGCCCTTGACGCTTATTTGAAGAAGTACGTGCCTGAAGAGGCAGGAATGGGTGACTTTGGCCTCTCCCGGATGGAAGGCGCGCGGGTGCAGCCTGATGAGTTGCAGCGAGCAGTGCAGGCGATGGGGTTCTTCAGCGAGCAGCGGGTGGTCGTGGTGGAAGGGCTGCTGTCGAGGTTTGGCGGGAGCAAGGCGGCGGACGGCGACGATGGAGCCTCCGGGGCCGATGACAAGGCCGACAAGCCCACGAGGGGCCGGGGAAAAGCCGATGTGGGGCTTGCGGAGCAGTTCGGCAACGTGCTCGCGGCGGTGCCCGACTCCACGGTGCTCATCCTGGTGGAGCGCGGCAGCGTCAACAAGAACAGCAGCCTGCTCAAGGCCGCCGGGCGCTACGGCAAGGTAGAGGAGTACCAGCCCCTCAAGGGCATGGCTCTCGAACGCTGGATAGCGGACCGTGGCAAGCTGCTAGGGATAAGGCTCACGCCGGGTGCTGCCTCCATGCTGGGCGCTACCCTGCCCGACCTCGAGGCGCTGGCTAACGAACTTGATAAGCTCTCTCTGTACGTCGGGCCGGGCGGGACTGTGGACGAGGCGGTGCTGCGGCAGATGAGCTGGGTGTCCAAGCAGGACGACGTGTTTGAAATGACCTCGGCTGCGGCCCGGCGCGACACCAGGACGGCCCTCCAGCAGCTACAGCGCCTAGAGAACAGCGGCGTGGCTCCCGAGGGCATATTGCCCGTGCTGGCCTGGCAGATCCGCACCCTCATACAGGTGCGCGATATGCTGGACCGCCGCGTGCCCGAACGCGACATGGCCTCCCGCTCCGGCCTGAGCGACTTCAGTCTGCGCAAGACCCTCCCCCAGGCTCGCCAGTTCACCATGCCCAAGCTGCTGGAAGTCCACCATAAGCTGCTCGAGCTGGACCACGCCGTCAAAACGGGCCGCGCCGAAGCCGAGATGTCCCTTGCGCCCCTGGTGGTGGAGATGTGCCGGTAGGGACGATGGGCGATGGACGATAGGAGACGGGTTAAAGAGGAAGGACGGGTGGTATAGTACCATCCGTCCTTCTTTACTGTCCCTCGTCTATCGTCTATCGTCTAACCGGCGGCGTTGAGGCGGTTCAGCTTCGCCATGAGGCGAGACTTGCGGCGGGCGGCCTGGTTGCGGTGAATGATGCCCTTACCGGCGGCCTTGTCTAGCTCGCTGATTGCCCGGACCACGGCCTCCGCCGACATATCAGCGGCCCCGGTGTTGATCTGGGTTACGGCGCTGCGCACGAACGTCTTCAAAGCTGTGCGTATCGGCTTGTTGCGCGCCCGCTTGCGCTCGCCCGACCTGATCCTCTTAAGTGCAGACTTGGTGTTAGCCAACTAAATCGTCCTCCATACAGAGCGGCCACGCCGCAGTACATATAATCGTTCAAGAATAGGCTTTTTTAGGGCCAACGTCAATTATATCAGACGCGACATGAAAAAACAACCTATACCACTACGAGAGCGGTGACGTTCGGTAGGACGACTGGGTACTAGCCTACTCTAGTACATGGGTGTTGGATCCAGGTAGTATTAGAGCGCTTGACATGGGATGGTAAGATAATCGCAAAGAACAATACAAGGAGACTTCAGTATGAATACCAAGCTACGTATAGATCTTGCAACGGGGGTCATTGAAGTAGAAGGAGAAGAAACGTTCGTCACCAAGATCTACGATGACTTCAAGGACAAAGTTGCCTCTTCAAATGTCAGAAATCGCGAAACTGCAACTACACCAAAGGGATCCGAGGAGCGCGAGGCCAGAAGTAGAGCGCCACGGGACACTACTGCTAGTGGATCCACACCTATCAAAAGAAAGTCTGGTGGCGGGAAGGAAATGCCCTCTTTGATCAAGAGCCTTGATCTATCCGCGCGTGATGGAAAGCCAAGTCTTAACGATTTCTACGGTGGGTACCAGCCAAAGAGTAATTACGAACGCAATCTTATCTTTGTGTACTATTTGGCGCAAGTCCGGGAGATCCCAGAGTCAGTCACAGAGGGCCATGTCTTTACGTGCTACAGACATCTGTCACAGAAGATACCCGAGGCCTTCAGCCAGAGTCTCTGGGACACTGGTAGCAAAAAGGGTTGGTTAGATACGAGTTCATTGGAAGATATCAAACTGACAACTCTTGGCATAAATCATTTAGAACATGCAATGGTCAAAGCAGAGTAGAAGATTCGCATGGAACAGGAGCTTAACAGTTTCATATCTCGTGTGCCCAGTTTGCAGAGCCTTACTCCGACAGGGCTCATCGATTATTTCATATACTTTCTAACTGTTGAGCAAGGAAAACCTGGCGCGCGGCCTGCTGATGTTGAGGCGTGTTTCGAAGCCGCACATATGACCTGTCCTGGAGTTAGCCAATATCTATCCAGGAAGTCTGTACGTAAACGCGGGACAAAACCTACTTTTATAAAGGATGCTTACGGCTACCATTTGGAGCGCTCAAGAAGAGATGAGCTAGATACTAAACTTGGACAGGAGACGATTAAGAAAACAACCAGCAAGACGTTACGGGAGCTATTGGACAAGGTCACTATCGACAGCGAGCGTGATTTTCTCAGGGAAGCCATAGAATGCTACGAGATTCGCGCATATAGGGCCGCTATAATAATGGGTTGGATGGTTACACTTGACCATCTGTACGAATTCATTCTTGCCAATACGCTGGCTGCCTTCAACTTAGAACTTGCGAAAGTCACTGATAGGAGGGTGAAGGTTTCAGTTGTAAGAAACAAGGACGATTTCGGCGATATTCCCGAAGGCAAGCTCATAGAAATCGCGCGGTCGGCAGGCATAATCTCGAACGATGTGCGGAAAATTCTTGATGTGAAACTGGGTATCAGAAACACCTACGCCCACCCGTCAACTGTAACCATATCCCAGGTAAAAGCTAGTGATTTCCTTCAAGACCTCGTTTCTAATGTGATCTTGAAGTATAAGATTTAGAAATGCTATGTAAATCCGGCGGCACTCTCCAGGGATGGTTCCCAAGTAGGCCATCGTAACCAAACAAAGATGGTTATTTCCTTGCCCGGATTTTGCTAGTGACCAGGCCCGCGAGGACACCTAACCCGCCACTTGCTACAACTTTGCCCCAGTGCCGCGTTCGCCCTACTTCGAGCAAAACGCCCGCGCAGTAAACGCGGGCGCGAACGCAGCTACCGACCCGTAGCAAGAATCACCTGGGCCACAATGGGTCGGGCACTGTGAAGCCCAGGTCACCATCCCAGCTATTGCGTGCCGCGACCTCGTGGACTGGCTTGCGTGGACCTACCCCCCACTTACCGAGTGGGTAGCCCATTGGTACGATCCCGTGCACGTACCACCCCGCGTCCTTTGGCACACCAAGGAGCTCCATCACCTCGTTCGGAAAGTAACTCTGCAGGAACCCTGTCAAGGTAGAGCCCACCCCCTCGGCGCGGGCTGCCAGCATGGCGTTTTGTAGCGCCGGGTAGATACCGCTGCCCTCTTTGGTGCGACCGAAGCCGATCAGCAGTAGCGGTACCTCGGCAAAATGTTCGACTAAATGAATGCCCGACCGCACGGTACGAGCCATCTGTGGATCGCCCTTCGCCATCTCAATCAGAGACTCGATTGGCGCACCCACCATGCGCTCCATCCCTTGACGGTAGAGCGGGGCGAGCTTAGCCTTGATCTCCGGGTCATCCACCAGGATGAATCGCCAGCCTTCTCCAATGTGGGGCGCGCGAATGGCGGCATCGAGGATGCGGGCCTGCACATCGTAGGGGATGGGGTCCGGTTTCAGCCGTCGCATCGCTCGGGTCGTGTAGATCGCTTCGTAGATATCCATGTGGTCCCTCCTTGTTGGCTTGTTTCTACTTTGTCTCTTCCAACGCAATCACCTGGTACAGGTGGTTACTTGTCCTTATGTTCCGAAAGTGATGACTACTTTTCCTCGGGCGTGCCCTCCTTCCAGGTAGCGGATAGCCTCTGCGGTTTCGCTCAACGGATACGTTCTGTCTATTACCGGCGTGACGTTGCCGGCCTCGATTAGCTCCTTCAGGACGACCAAATCGTCCTTGCTGCTCTTCGACAGGAAGGGGACCAAGTGCTGGCTCACGAACCGTGACATCACCCGCCCCTGGAGCCAACGGGTCACAGGTCCGAGCCAGCGACCATCCGGTCCGCCGACCAGGACGAGGATGCCGTTGCGGCTCAAGACGCGCCTGCAATGCGAAAGAGGGCGGTTCCCGGCTATATCCAGTATCAGGTCGTAATGCTGCCCGCCCCGGGTGAAATCGTCTTTGGTGTAGTCAATGACGCAGTCCGCGCCGATGGACCGCACCAAGTCCACGTTCCTCGTGCTGCACACACCGGTCACGTGCGCTCCGAACGACCTGGCAATCTGTACGGCGAACGTGCCCACTCCTCCCGCCGCGCCGTTGATCAAGACCTTCTGTCCTGGCCTAATCTGTCCTGCATCTCGGAGACCCTGCAGCGCCGTCAGAGCGGCCACAGGCACCGCGGCCGCTTGCTCGAACATGATACGGGCTGGCTTCAGCATGAAGTTGCGTTCTTTGCCACACACGTACTCCGCTAAGGCTCCGCTCAGATTGCCGACCACCTCGTCACCCGGCTTGAACTCTGTCACCTTCCTGCCGACCGCCTCAACATGTCCAGCCAGGTCGTTGCCTGGAGCGCCGCCGTTGGGCTTGAGCAGCCCGGTGAACAAACGGACGAGGTATGGTCG
This sequence comes from Chloroflexota bacterium, assembly GCA_030914045.1. Classification (GTDB taxonomy): domain Bacteria; phylum Chloroflexota; class Chloroflexia; order QHBQ01; family JADMIH01; genus JADMIH01. Next base: position 5,270 of record JALZHG010000194.1, read on the forward strand.
CCCTCTGATGAGACGCCAATCACCTGCGTTAACCGAAGCAGCGCGTACGCGGACGAGTACACCGTCATCGTCAACCAGCGGCTTGTCCGTCTCTTGGAGTTCCAGGACGTCAGGTGAGCCGTACTTGTGGTACACGATAGCCTTCATCAGTATTCCTCCGACTTATCAGGCTCTAGTACTCGGTCGCATTGTGATGACGATTTTTCCTTTGGCCCGTTCTTCTCCAAGATACCGGAGCGCCTCAGGAACCTCGCTTAAGGGGTAACATCTATCGATGACCGGGACGATTTTGCCGGTTTCACAAAGCCCTGTTATATAGTCCAGGTCCCTTACATTTGGTTGAACTATCAGGACGCGTATTGCCTTGCCGGTGAACCTTCTAATCAGTGGTCCCAAGAGCAAAACCTGGAGCATCGTAGCTACAGACCCGCCAACGCCGAAATAACGTCCATTGGGCCGAAGCGCCCGCGGGTAGGCGAAAACCGAACGGTGAGCGACAACATCGAGTACCAGGTCGTACTGTTCGCCGGTCCTGGTGAAGTCTTTCCTGGTGCTGTCGATGACGTGGTCCGCGCCAAGCGAGCGCATGAAGTCGAGCTTGCCGGTGTTGTCCACCCCGGTCACCTCGGCCCCGTACAACTTGGCAAGCTGTACCGCGAACGTACCCGTGCCGCCGCCGGCACCGTTAATCAGGACCTTCTGCCCCGGCTGAATTTGCCCCTTGTCGCGAAAGGCCTGCAACGCGATCACTCCCGCTTGAGGGATGGCAGCTACTTCCTCGAATGTCATGCCCGCCGGTTTCAACGACAGGTACTTCTCGCGGGCGCAGACGTACTCGGCAAAGCCACCCAGGCGCCATATGATGTCTCCGAAAACTTCATCCCCTGGCTGAAATCGCTTGACGTTCCTGCCGACCGCTTCAACACGCCCGGCTATGTCCGATCCGAGTACCTGGTAACGCGGTTTCCGAAGTCCCCCTATGCGGGTATACAGCGGCTTGCCTATCAGCGCCTCCCAATCAGACCTGTTGAGAGATACCGCGTGAATCTTGACCAGCACTTCGTCGTCCGTAGGGGTAGGTTTCTCTACCTCTTGGAGCTGAAGGACATCCGGTGGGCCATATTTTGTGCGGACAACAGCTTTCACGAATTACCCCCGCTTCGGTTTGATTGGGGCCTTTCGACCATGCCGGTCTTTACGCAATTGATCGATATCAAGGGCATTCCTAAGTCGCGCACTTTTCTTAGCAAGCTGTGCAACGCAGCCTGGTCGATGACAGGGCCGGTTAAGGTCGTATCGCCGTTGTTTTCCAGCGTGATAGTTAGACCCCAGAACCAGTCGGTCCATTGACTACCCAGATGCCCCTTGATTCTGATTTGATAGACTGTTGGCTGAGATGAAGCAACTTCTGAGTTGAGTCTGTCTGACATGGCCCTGTTCCTGTACGACCCACCCATAGGAGTGGCGTCTGATGCAATATGACCCGGCGTTACAACCATGACCTCGGCCTTTCGGGTGGCGGACTCGCCTCCTGTAGTTGACGGACGTGACCCCTGCGGGTCATCCTAGCCTTCTACCTGGGTCCGAACTGGCTAATTATTAGGCCAAACGGCGGGCGAACTGCGCAGCCATGAAATCGTCCATCAGCCGACCTATCGTGGCTTGCGGGCTTCTGGACTGCACCAGCCGGTCGGACGCGGTCTCCTGCTCGTCCCCGGTCTGCACGGGCGCGCTGACGAATTGCACAAGTAACCAGCGTCGCACGCGGCGCGTGTTGAAGTGCAGCGAAAACCGAGAACGCCTTACGCCGTTCAGCACGGCCTCACCAAGTTGCTCTCCCCTGCTCATCGTCCCTATTGTTGATGCCACCGTCTTACCTCCTAGAACATTAGAACACTACCAACGTAGATCAGCCGTTGAACACTTGCATTGCCTGTGTGACACTCAACTTGACGTCTGCCAGGTTGTGAGCCACTTCCGATCTACAATCAGCATATCCGCAGCAGGGTATGACGTATAGACACCAAAGTGTTGTTCGAGGTGTTGTTGTGGGGTGTTATAGAGGGTTATCGCGGGGGTGAGCAGTTTTT
>JALZHG010000477.1 GCA_030914045.1 Chloroflexota bacterium
TCGGCTACGAGCTACAGGGCGGACCGGGGCAGCGTCAGGACCTGGCTGCTCTCCATAGTCCACAACCGGGGCATCGATCAGCTCCGGTCGCTCGCCAGCCGCCGCAGGACGCAGGAGAAGATCGAGGTTTTCGCGCCGAAGAGCCAGCCTAGCGAGGCGTTTGCCCAGAGCTGGCGCAACTCCCAACGCGAGCAGGTGCGCGAGGCGCTTAGCACGCTGCCAAAGGAGCAACTGAAGATATTGGAGCTCGCGTACTTCTCCGGTTACACGCACGTGGAGATCGCCAAGCTCCTCGACTTACCTTTAGGCACGGTCAAGGGCAGGATGCGGCTGGGATTGAAGAGGATTAGGGACTACTTCGACTCTCCCAAGCTTCCTCGACGCCGGAAGGCAAGGCTGGGTGGCAAGGAGGGTGTCCTTAGCCACCACGGGCGAGAGGACGCGTGGCTTCCGGGGAGGGAGAAGGAAGGCTCAAGTGGTCGCGGCGGTCCGAGGAAGCGGGTCTTGAAGGACGAGACTTCAAGCGGGACCTCCTCAGGAGGTGCGCTCGCGCGGCTGGATAGCTCGCCGAAGTGGGATCGTCAGAAGAGGCTGTCCGGGCGCACCAGTATCTACGTTGGAAAGGACCATATCTCATGAACCCTAAGAGGTTATCCCCAGCCCATGCACCGGGCGAGAATCCAAATCCTCCCGTTCTCAAGGATTCTGCTCTGCGCTCACCACCCAATCAATATGCCGAGCTGAAGCGACTCATCAAGCAGAGAGGATTGCTAGAGCAGCAGCCCGCCTACTTCGCTGGCAAGATCCTCCTCACCCTCACCCTGCTGGCGCTGAGCCTGGCCTTAGTGCTGATCCTCGACAATCTCTGGCTCCAACTCCTGAACGCTGCCTATCTGGCCTTCGTCTTCGTCCAGATCAGCCTAATAGCCCACGACTTCGGGCATCGGCAATTCTCCTTCCGCACCTCCTGGAAGAACGACTGGGCCACCCTCATCCTCGGCAACCTCTTGCTCGGCGTCAGCCGCCAGTGGTGGATCGACAAGCACAACGAGCATCACGGTCATCCGAACCAGTTAGAGGTGGACCCCGACGTGGATATTCCACTGCTCGCCTTTGATGAAGAGCAAGCTCTCCACAAAGGAGGGATTGCGCGCTTCGTCGTGAAATACCAGGCAGCCTTGATATTTCCCCTTTCGCTTCTGCAGGCGCTGAGCATGCATCGCAGCAGCATCCAGTTTCTCATCGAGAAGAAGGCAAAGAGCACGTTGGCCGAAGCTCTCCTCATGGGAGCACACTTTGCACTGTACTTCGGTTTGCTGTTCTGCGTGCTGGAACCTCTGCAGGCGCTCCTATTCATCGCCGTCCATCGTGGGCTCTTTGGCACGTTCATGGTCTCGATCTTCGCGCCCAACCACAAAGCCATGCCCGTTCTGGACAGAGACAGCCAGCTGGACTTCCTGCACCGGCAGGTGCTGACCAGCCGGAACGTCATCGCGCATCCGATCACCGACTTCTGGTATGGCGGCCTCAACTACCAGATCGAACATCACCTGTTTCCAAGATTGCCCCGGAACAAGCTGCGAGAAGCGCAGCCGGTTGTCAAGGATTTCTGTCGAGAACACTCCCTCGCGTACCACGAGACTGGAGTACTCCAGTCCTACCGGGAGATCCTGCAACATCTGCATGAGGTTGGTGCGCCGCTGCGCGAAGCAAGAACAGCACGGTGATGACAGAGCAGTTGCAGATAGAACAAATAGTCGCGCGAACGGGACGACCACTAGGCAAAACGGAGCCTCAAGGCCGTACGGAAGAGTACTCGGCCGTGTCGGCGAGAGATGTGCTACCTTGTCTCTTTCTGGTCGGCTACATTACTACTGAGTATTACTCAAGGACAGGGCTTATAGTGTGACAAGGAAAGCGGTCATCATCGGCAACCCCAACTCGGGGAGCGCGGGGGACGAGGGTTACCTGGAACGATTCGCCCAGACCCTGCGCGAAGGTGGCTTGGAGGTCGAGGTCCTGAACACCGAGCGCCCGGATCACGCCACCGAGCTAGCTGCTATGGCCGGTGACCGGCTCGTCATCGCCGCCGGGGGCGATGGAACGGTAAACGAGGTCGTAAACGGGCTCTCAAAAGACGCTACCCTGGGTATCCTGCCGCTCGGTACGGCAAACGTCCTGGCGCGGGAACTCGGGCTACCGCTGAAGCCGGAGGATGCCTGCGAAAAGATCCTGAGCGGCACTGGCTCGCCGATGGACATCGGGGTCGCGACCGACGAGGAGGGAACGGAGCGGCGCTTCGCCTGCATGGCCGGCATCGGCTTCGACGCCAACGTCGTACGCGAGGTGACACCGCGCTTCAAACGCTACCTCAGGTCGCTCGCCTTCCCGCTCGTCGCGCTCAAGGTCTACTTCGAGAGCGACCTGCCGGACCTGCACATCGTGGACGGGGATACCACATACGTAACTCAGTTTGCCGTCGTCGCCAACGGCCATTACTACGGGGGAGACTTCGAGATGGCCGAAAACGCTTCCCTGGGAAGCGGCAAGCTGGAGGTCGTCCTCATCGAGAAGGTAGGCCATCTCCTTCGGCCCGACATCCT
>JALZHG010000478.1 GCA_030914045.1 Chloroflexota bacterium
CTCAACGGGGCGAAGATAGGGGAAGGCTCGATAGTCGCCGCCGGTGCACTCGTCACCGAAGGTAAGGAGTTTCCACCTCGTAGCCTCATCGTCGGCGCGCCAGCCAAGCCCGTAAGAGAGGTGACACAGGAGCAGACGCAAAGCATAGCCCACGGCGTCCGCGAGTACGTCGAGCGCGCCGCCTCCCACCGCCAGTCGCTACAGCGCGGCTTATAACCCTCGATGTGTAGTCCTGCCCTTGATGATGCCAATTTCTTTCGCTCGTGGTGTCAAACGTGGTGTCAAACGCTACTCTAGCCTACGTACATCAGCCTCCTTCGGTAAGGTCTCTCAAGGTGTGTAGCTTACGCCATAGCGTCTCTGCCTGCTCCACCCTGCCGAACCCCGTGAAAACCTTTGTTGGAGTGTGCTGGTCTGCCGCAGAACACGGCTACAGCATCTTGCGATGGTATTGAATCAGTGGAGTGAGGGCTTCATTTCGTTCGTGATCTGCGCAGTCTAGCGCTCAGGGCTGCCCCTACCTCTGGATAGGTTTACTACTACCGTCAGCCAATTCCACTATCTGCCATTGACGCGGATTTGCGCTTTTGTAACACTAGTACGTAGTACTGCAGACGGTGGAGGGCTCGTCGCAAGGGAGGTACCTATGACCCTGAGGAAGTGGGAGCCCGGGCGTTTCAGCCTACCAGGCGTTAGGCCCGGATCTGTGTTCGGCCCCGACGGCGGCACCTGACCCACTCACCATACGTGTCTTGAGACACTAAATCGGGCTTCCCGTGAGGAGGTCGAGATCCTGCGGACCGAAATGGTTAACGCAGACGCAGAATTGTTTACCGGGCTGGGCCACTACTTCGCCGGCATGGCTAGGATCCTGCGCGCAGAGCTTGAGGACAGCGAAAGCGACGGACTCAAGGAAGCGGCTGACATGTTCCAACAAGCTCTCGAGCAGATCAAGGTTGTCAGAGAACGCGAGGGGCGGATTCTTAGCGTTGCTCAACCTATCGAATACAGCGCTTACTTCGTTCGTCGACATGAGGTTACTAGCGAGTACACCGAAGCTCTCTCTCGAGGTTTGGAAGAGATGACGCGGGACCTCGCCGACGGCTATTACCCAGCTGCGGCTTGCTCCATGCTGAATCAAGTCCTTACTCGGATGATGGCTAATTTCGATCAAGACGCGCGGATTGAAGGGATCTTGAATCGGTTTGAACAGTTCGGATCTGACTCACCCCAACAGTCACAGTAACGTCCCACAGCGGTTTGCAGTCTCTTGGACCCGAATTGCATCACTAGAGCATGAGGCTTATTCGAAGACTTACGCAAGCGTCCATGACCGGGCCGCAGGAGCGATGGATAGCGTCCCGAATTGACCGCTTGACAGGCTCCGGTGCATCGATGGCTGAACGCCCGGAGCCTTCGCTTCATGAATTTCAAGAGCAGAACGCATTGAACCGGCCGGGTGGACCGCTCCCCCCCTCCCTTGAAATTTGGGTGGGACCTCTAGGACGCTGGCGCTAAGCGTACGGTGTTCACGCATCCCAGCATGGGATGGTTTGCACCGTGAGAGGGCGATGACCTTGGCTTCTAAGGGGTCGCTTGCATAGTGGGGGTTCGTGTATTCGCTTTGGATAAAGGTGATTCCGTCGCGATCGTCTCTCGTTGTTTGTCACTGTTCTCGGGTAATTTGCGCTCACTTTGGCGTAACGGTGGTGTAGTTCGGTTATTGCGGCGTGTCCTATGAGCCGCCCGCAGAGAGCATGTATCGCGCCAACGGAGGAACGCCGAAAGGGTCGGGTGGGCCCTACTATCTTATCCTCAATCCGAAAATTTCTTCTCCAGGAGGTTTGACAACCGTTCACTCGGAAGCGGCTCCGAAAAATAATTCCCTTGGGCGAGATCGCATTTCATCTGCCGTAATTGCGTCAGATGCTCGGCATTCTCCACCCCCTCGGCGATTACCCTCAGGCCCAAAGCGTGCGTCAGGTCGATCATCGCCCTCACGATCTCCGCATCCTTCGAAATACCGTTAGGTTCTCGGCTAAGTTCCCCTACGAATGTGCGATCGATCTTCAGATAGTCCACCGGGAAGCGTTTGAGGTAAGAGAGCGAGGAGTAGCCCAAGCCGAAGTCGTCGATAGCGAGCTGGACGCCCATATGTTTCAGCTTTCGGAGTGTGCGATCGGCCGAGTATGTGCCGTTGGTCGTCATGGCACCCTCCGTAATCTCCAGCTGCAAGATTGAGGGATTAATTTGGCTTTCGGCCAAGATCTCTGCGACCAGCTTGGGGTGAAAAAACTCTTTGGTTGAGAGGTTCACGCTCATTGTCAAGGGCGGTGTGCTAGGGTACCGCTCTTGCCAGATGCGTGCCTGCTTGCACGCCTCTCGGAGCACCCATTGCCCGATTCGCATGATGAGGCCCGTCTCCTCGGCGATTGAAAGGAACTCCTGGGGCAGCAGCAGTCCCCGCTGCGGGTGCTCCCAACGCACCAGCGCCTCTGCCCCAACGATCTTATAGTTATCCAGAGCCACAATGGGTTGGTAGTAAACTCTGAACTGCTGACGTACGAGGGCTCGCCTGAGCCCGGTCTCCAACATCAGGCGCT